>DAOMZV010000009.1:0-28309 GCA_035400705.1 Candidatus Magasanikiibacteriota bacterium | reverse complement strand
GTTACTCTATTATAAAATTATGAATGTTTCAGAATTAGCCAGACAACTTAGAACTTCTCCTCAAGAATTGTACGACACTTTGCCTCAATTCGGTTTTGATATTGGACGTCGAGCAATTAAGGTAGATAATCGTGTGGCTAGCCAGATTATCGCTTCCTGGCCAAAAATCAAAAGAAAAATTCAAGAAAAGCAATTTATACAAAGTCAGACCAAATCTTTGGAAGCCGTGGTGGGTGATAATCAAGTAAAAAAAACAGTTCAGTTGCCTCCGGCAATTACCGTAAGAGATTTTGCAGCTAAATTAAATTTACCAGTTACTAATGTTATTAGAGAATTGATTAAAAATGGTATTTTGGCTTCTTTAAATGAAAGAATTGATTATGATACGGCTAATATTATTGCCCAAGATTTTGGTTTTGAAGTGACACCAGAAGAAAAAAAACAAGAAAGCGAAACTAATGATGAGTCTTTGGATCGTTTAAAAGATATTTTAGAAAGTGAAAAACAAGAAGATTTGTTACCTCGCCCACCAGTAGTTGTGGTTATGGGCCATGTTGATCATGGCAAAACAAAATTATTAGATGCAATTAGAAACACTAATGTGGTGGCGGGTGAAGCCGGAGGTATTACTCAACATATTGGCGCTTATCAGGTAAAAGTGCCGTTTGTTACCGAAGCCGGAGAAAAAATTCAAAGACAAATGACTTTTATTGATACCCCAGGTCATGAAGCTTTTACAGTTATGAGAAGTCGCGGTGCTAAAGTGGCTGATGTAGCTATATTGGTTGTGGCCGCTGATGATGGCGTCCAACCTCAAACTAAAGAAGCTATCAAAATTATTGAAGCTGCTAAATTACCTTACATCGTGGCTTTAAACAAAATTGATAAAGCCGAAGCGGATTTAGATAGAGTCAAAACTCAATTATCCGAATTAGGTGTCCAGCCAGAGGAATGGGGAGGTAAAACTGTTATGGTGCCAATTTCGGCTAAGGCAAATAAAAATATAGATAAATTATTGGAGATGGTTTTATTGGTATCTGATTGGGATAAAACCAAAATTACTGCCAATCCTAATCGTTTGGCTGCCGGGACAATTGTCGAATCTCATATTGACCCTCAAGCTGGACCAGTGGCTACTTTGTTAGTTCAAAGTGGCACTTTAAAAGTTGGAGACGATTTGGCAATTAATTTTGCTTGGTATGGCCGGGTTAAGGCTTTAAAAGATTGGAAGGGTGAAATGGTTAAGAATGCTCCTCCATCCACTCCAGTTCAAATTTTGGGTTTTAAAATTGCTCCCGCTGTCGGAGATGTTTTAGAAGTTCCTAAAGATGTTAAGGGTTTAGAAAAGAAAGTTAAACCAACTTATTTAGCTCAAGAAAAAAATATTATTACAGCGGCTCCCGGTGTTGGATTGGGTGGGGAAGAAGGCAAGGAAAAGAAAAAATATTCTATTGTTTTGCGCGTGGATGTATTGGGTTCTTTGGAAGCAATTTTAGGATCTTTGCAGAGAATGATTCATCCAGAAGTAGAAGTTGATGTTGTGGCCAAAGGCTTGGGTTCCATTACAGAAGCCGAGGTTTTGCGAGCGGAAGCGACTGGGGCGCATATTTTAGCTTTTCATGTGCCCGTGGTTCCGGCGGCAGAGTTATTAGCCAAACAAAAAGGAGTGTCTATTAGACATTACAAAATCATTTATGATTTATTAGGTGATGTTAAAAAAGAACTAGAAAAATTACTGCCACCAGAAATAATTGTTCATGAAGTTGGTAAAATGGAAGTTTTGGCAATTTTTAGAACTGAGAAGAAATATCAAATTATTGGCGGTCGGGTTACCGAAGGACAAGCGGAAAATAATGTTAAGGCTAGAATTTGGCGTCAAAATGAAATAGTCGGGACTGGCGAAATAACTGAGCTGCAAGCGGGAAAACAAAAAGTTAAAGATATTTTAGCCGGTCAAGAATGTGGTTTACAAATTCAAACCAAAGAAAAAATAGAAGTAGGGGATAAGTTAGAATTGTATCGTGAAGAAATTAAAATTAAAAAATTAGGTTTTTAATTTTTAAATCTATGTTAGAATTAAATAAAGATAATTTTTCTACTGAAGTTTTAGAGTCAACCGTTCCCGTTTTAGTTGATTTTTGGGCTCCTTGGTGTGGTCCTTGCAAAATGATGCTACCGGTAGTAGAAGAAATTGCTAAAGAATTAGAAGGACAAACCCAGAAAAAAATTGCCAAAATTAATGTTGATGAATTTGGAGAAATGGCCGAAAAATATGATGTGGCTAGTATTCCCACTTTTATTCTTTTTAAAAATGGGCAAGAAGTTAAACGGGTAAGTGGGGCGCAAGCTAAAGAAGCCTTGTTGGATTTATTTAAAGAATAAGAAACTACAAAAAAATTTTAAAAACCGGCTGGAATTAAGGCCGGTTTTTTGATTCTTGACTTTTTATTAGAAACATGATAAAACAAAACGTTATTGATCTTTGAAAAAACACGGAGAAAAAAATGGCTAAGATATATCGTCCTAAACTTCCCTTTGGGACTTTGTTTTTTGAAGTGGAAGCTGATTATGATCAAGAAATGAAGCAGACACTTCAGAAGGTCGGTAATTGTGATTGTGATGATTTCAGTTTTGAAATGAAGCGTTCGGGAAAACAAAAACGATTGCTTTATTTAATACCATTTTTTAACCAAGAGTTCTACTTTTTTGAAGCTAAACAAAAGATTAAGAGAATTGAGTTTAGAGCAGGGTCGGATTGAAGATCTGCTGGCCTTAAAATTCGATTATGAAAAACAGCTCAGGTATTTTCCCAAAATTGTGATTGAAATTGGGACTACTTGGGGAGGGGAAGGTCAGGAGAGGGCTGTATATCTTTCAGCCTATCCTAACGGGATATTTTTAAAGCAGTGTTCCCTGGGATCGAAGTTGCAGAGTTCAAATAGCTGTAGCTATGTGTTGGCTGTCCACCATAACGAATCATTATTTTTTTCTGTTTTTAACCAATACCAATATTCAGCGCCCCATAAATAGGCGGTGCTAAAACCAGTGCGTCGGGCACTGACCCGCGCGTTCAAGGCCTTGGACGCCACGACCGAAAGCCTGAACCCCAGCCCGGATTTGCCGGACTGGATCAGGAAGATGGTCGTCTGACTGGTTTTACAGCGTGAAGAGGTTTATGCCTTAACCAACCAATTGGTAAATGAAGGCTCCACAGGCGGAGGTTAGCCACAGAATTCAACTTGTTACAACAAGTTGAGGCCGAAGTAAAACTTGGCAGAACCAACTTAAGGGCGCAGTTTAACAACTGACGCCCTTTTTTTATTCTTAAAATTTGGTATAATTTTTAAAGACATTGTTAAAATAAAACTTGTTTTTATGTGGCTTATTATTTCCATCCTCGGTTATTTTTTAAATGCCGTGGCCGCTATTACCGACAAAATTTTAATTTCTAAAAAAATTCCCAATCCCGCAGTTTATGTTTTTTTTATTTCTTTATTGGGTTTAGTGGGTTTAGTGTTGGCTCCCTGGGGCTTTTCTTGGATCAGTTGGTTTTATTTGGGAATTGCTTTAATTGCCGGTGTGGCTTTTACCGGAGCCCTGCTTCATCTATTTAAAGCTTTAAAGATTGCCGAATCTTCCAGAGTAACGCCTTTTATTGGCGGCTTCTCGCCAATTTTTGTTTTTATTTTTTCTTTTTTTATTTTAGGAGAACGTTTAAGTTTTAAACAAATCGTTGCTTTAGTAATAATAATTTTGGGTACAATTTTAATTTCCAGTGGGAGAGCTACTCAAAAAAATCCCATCAAGGCTTATGTTTTTTCTTTTATTTCAGCTTTGCTTTTTGGTTTATACTATACGTTAACTAAATATCTCTTCGACAATCTATCTTTTATTAATGGTTTTGTTTGGTTACGTTTAACCACTTTTGTTGGGGCCTTATTATTGTTAGTTAAAGTTCAAAATCGTCAGGATATCTTTCATCAAAATAAAGAAACTATTACTCAATCCGGCCCGTTATTTTTATTCGGTCAAGCTGCCGGTGCTTTTAGTTTTTTACTAATTAATTATGCGATTTCTTTAACTAGCGTGACCGTGGTTAATGCCTTACAAGGTTTGCAGTATGCTTTTCTTTTAGTTTTGATTTTAATTTTATTTAAATGGCGTCCGTCTTTGCTTCAAGAAAAAATGCGTGGTTGGGTTTTGGTTCAAAAAATTGCGGCAATTATTTTAATTGGTTTGGGTTTATTTTTATTAGTTTAGAATTTTTATGAAAAAGATTTTATTAAGTCTGTTGGCAGCTGTATTAATTACAACAGGAATTTTGTGGTTTTGGAATTTTGGTAAAAACGAAACAGTAGAGTGGGGGGTTACTTTTAGCCAAATTCAAACTGATTATTTAAAACTAGATTGGAAAAAAACTTATACGGCTATTTTGGATGATTTAGGGGTTAAAAATTTACGCTTGTTGGCCTATTGGTCGCAAATTGGAGTCAAAGATGGTGACTATAATTTTACTGATTTAGATTGGCAAGTTCAGGAAGCGGAAAGAAGAGGTATTAAGATAGTTTTGGGTATTGGCCGGCGATTACCGCGTTGGCCAGAATGCCAGGCTCCGGAATGGACTGAGGATTTAAGTGAAACAGAAATTCAGCAGAAAATTTTAACCATGCTGCAAACCACGGTGGAACATTATAAAAAATATAATAATATTGTGATGTGGCAGGTAGATAATGAACCCTTAGTAGACTGGTTTGGACAATGTCCTCCGCCTGATAAAAATTTTGTTAAACAAGAAATTGCTTTGGTTAAAAGTTTAGATTCTCGACCAATTTTAGTAACTGATAGTGGAGAATTATCTTTTTGGCGAGAGGCTTCTAAATTAGGTGGTGATTATTTTGGTACGACGATGTATCGTACGGTTTGGAATAACACCACAGGTTATTTTAGTTATAAATATTTAATTCCTCCAGCTTTTTATAATTTTAAAGCTCGATTAGCTAAATTAAATCCAGCAAAAGTTATTATTGCCGAACTTCAGGCTGAGCCTTGGTTGAGAGAAGATATCAGTTTAATTAGTTTAGAAGAACAAAAACAATCGATGACAGCTGAAAAAATGGAAGAAGCGGTTAGGTTTGCCCGACGCACTGGTTTTGGCGCCGCCTATTTATGGGGCGCTGAATATTGGTATTGGTTAAAAACAGAAAAAAATGATGATTCGTTATGGTGGACAGCCAAACAAATTTTTCAAAATAATTTGCCAAAATAAGCTTAATTTTGTTAAGATTGATAGGGTTTAGGAGGAGGATTAATTTTTAATTTTTAAAATATGCACGGAGATTACCCACGTTCTGGTAGGGTGACAGACGATTGGTCAGATGAAATAGCTGACCAAGATTATCGTGATTATTTAGAAAGAAGTAAAAATCCTGATAATCTAGCCATCTTAAGAAGTTATTTAGAGGAGTTAAAGGACAAAAGAGGAATTATTATTCCAGAAAAAATTTTGGAACATTTAATTGATTTGGAAAAATATACTAAATTGCATAATCATGATGCTCGGGCTATTTATGAAGCCTATTTTCAAATCTTTAATTTATTAAGGAAAAAAGAAAAACTAAATATTCCAGAATTATCAGAAGAAGACTTGGGGGTGGGTTTAGCCGCCTTTTTGTTGCATGATATTGGTAAGTCTGGTCCAGCTGAGGCCACACCGAGACAAAGAGAGTTGGTTAGTCGTTTATACAACTTAGAGGTTTTGCCAAAAGGTAGAGACACTTTGATTGCTGAAGCAATTAAGATGATTTTTAATGAAGTTGAAAATTTAAAAGAAAGTAAGAGTGTGGCAGCAGAGTTAGAAATTTATCTAAAGGAGTTAAAAGATTTAGGTTTGCAGCCCAATGAATTAATGAGCATTTTTTATAAAGTGCACGCTGAGTGGACCAGTCAAATTTTACACAAATTTTTGGATCAATCAAATTCTATTTATAGACGAATCACTAAAATTGCTTCCTCGCATCACTATTTTGAACAGAGTAATCCCGAAGGAATAAATTTACAAAATAAAGCTTTGTCAGAAGAAGATCGTCGGGATAATTTTTTAATTAAAATGTTAATCGTTTTGGATCAATATCAAGGAGGTCGAAGACGTGGAAATAAAACCCCAGAAGAAGCAATGCAGTTTGTAGTAGACAAGCTGGCTAAAAATGGCTTAGCTGAGGATCAGGAATTTGCGGAAATTATCGCTTTAGTTTCCGAAGTGGAAAAAATTACTGATATTTTTAAATCGGTTGAAATAGATATGCTTAAATAAAACTTTATGAGTCGTTACGATTCTAAAAAAATTGAAAAAAAATGGCAAAAAAATTGGCAGGAAAGGGGACTGTATAAAACTAAGGAAGATAAAAATAAGCCCAAGTTTTTTGTTTTGGATATGTTTCCTTATCCTTCAGGTGCCGGCTTACATGTTGGCCATCCCAAGGGTTATATAGCAACCGATGTTGTGGCTAGATTTAAAATGATGCAAGGATTTAATGTCTTACATCCGATGGGCTGGGATGCTTTTGGCTTGCCCGCTGAAAATTATGCTCTTAAAAATAAAGTCCACCCCTCGGTTGCCACCGAAAAAAATATTCAAACTTTTAAAAAGCAATTAGAGTTATTAGGTTTTACTTATGATTGGGACCGGGAAGTTAACACAACTGACCCAACTTATTACAAATGGACCCAGTGGGCCTTTTTAGAAATGTTTAAAAGAGGTTTGGTTAAGGAATCTTACGAACCAATTAATTGGTGTCCAGAGTGTAAAACAGGTTTGGCCAATGAAGATTTGGAAAATGGTTTATGTGAAAGGTGTGGTAGTGTAGTAGAACGCAAACCCTTAAGGCAGTGGGTGATTAAAATTACCGATTATGCGGAAAAATTGCTTAACGATTTAGATCAATTACCAGACTGGGAAGACTCAATTAAAGAGATGCAGAGAAATTGGATTGGTAAATCCGAAGGTGCCTTAGTTAGGTTTTGGCTAAAAGCTGGTGCTCAAAAAGAGAATTTGGAAATTTTTACCACTCGTCCTGATACTTTGTTTGGTACAACATATATAGTTGTTGCCCCAGAACATCCCTTATTAACAAAATTAGAAAAAGAAATTACTAATTTAACTGAGGTTAGAGATTATTTATCTCAGGCTAAGAACAAGTCTGATTTGGAACGAACTGATTTAGCTAAAGAAAAAACCGGGATTAGATTGGAGGGTGTGACAGCAGTTAATCCAGCGAACGGTGAAGAACTGCCGGTTTTTGTGGCCGATTATGTTTTAATTGGTTATGGCACCGGAGCAATTATGGCTGTCCCAGCGCACGACGAACGTGATTGGGAGTTTGCGAAAAAATATAGTCTACCAATTAGAGAAGTGGTTATTAAACAGTTTGGAGAAAGGTTGAGTGGGGCGATTAGAAGAGATGGAGTGGCTGCGGTTTTAATGTATAAAAATAAGGTTTTGGTTTTGCATGATAAAAAATATAATATTTGGAGGTTACCAGCCGGCGGTTATGAAAGTAAAGAAAATGACCAACAAACTTTGACAAGAGAAATTTTAGAAGAAACTAAATACAAAAATTTTAAAATTAAAGATTTTTTAGGAACAATTGAGGCTAATTTTGATGTGCGTTTTGAAAGAGGTGTTTTTAGGCATAAATATCAAAGAGGATATTTGGTGGATTTGTTAGATGAAGAAGAAAATAATCAAGTTGATCCAGATCATATAGATTGGGATTATTTTTGGTGCGATTATAAAGAAGCAATGAAAAATTTTGCCTTAAATAAAGAATCTTGGGGTGAAGAAGAGTTCGTTCGTCGAGTTTTTGAATCAAAAGAAAGATGTTTCTCTGGTAACGGGGTAACTGTCAATTCTGGTTTTTTAAATGGCTTAACAACTGTTGAGGCTAAAACTAAAATGATTGCCTGGTTGGAAAAAGAGAAAATTGGGCAAAGAAAAATACAATACAAACTTCGTGATTGGGTTTTTTCTCGTCAGCGTTATTGGGGTGAACCTATTCCTTTAATTAACTGCGAAAAATGTGGTTGGGTACCAGTGCCGGAAAAAGATTTGCCTTTGGAACTGCCTAAAGTAAAACAATATGAACCAACTGGAACAGGAGAATCACCCCTAGCTAATATTAAAGAATGGGTGAACACAAAATGTCCTCAGTGTGGTCAGACAGCCAGACGAGAAACTAATACTATGCCTCAGTGGGCTGGATCATGTTGGTATTACTTGCGTTATGAAGATCCTAAAAATAATAAGGCTTTAGTAGATAAGCAAAAAGAAAAATATTGGTCACCAGTTGATTTATACGTTGGCGGCGCAGAACACGCCACTCGTCATTTAATTTATGCTCGTTTTTGGCACAAATTTTTGTTTGATATTGGAGTTGTTAATTATCCCGAACCATTTACCAAATTACAGCATGTGGGTTTGATTTTAGCCGAAGATGGTCGCAAAATGAGCAAACGTTGGAATAATGTGATTAATCCAAATGATATCGTTGGGGAATATGGTGCTGACGCCATGCGTTTGTATGAAATGTTTATGGGTCCATTTGGTCAACCCTGTGCTTGGAATACTAACGGGGTAGTTGGTATGAGAAGATTTTTAGAAAAAGTTTGGGGTTTATTTGAAAACCTCACTAAACGTGGGTGGTCAGAAGAAACTGATAGAAGTTTAAAACGGGAATTAGAAAAAACAGTTAAAAAAATAACTGCTGATATTAATGATTTAAAATTTAATACAGCTATTTCGCAGTTGATGATTTTAGTTAACCAATTAAAAGAAGATTCGGTAGTTAGCCGGGCCGATTTTAGCAAAACAGTGCAGCTTTTAGCACCCTTTGCTCCTCATCTGGCTGAGGAATTATGGTCATCTTTAGGTAATAAAGAAAGTGTTTTTAAATCAGTTTGGCCAGAATTTAATTCTGAATTAGCTAAAGATGAAACTATTGTTCTGGCTATTCAAGTTAACGGTAAATTGCGTGAAACTTTAGAAGCGGCAGCGGAAATAGGCGAAGATCAGGCTAAAATTTTAGCCTTGCAAAGTCCTAAAATTCAGAAATGGTTGGAAGGAAAAGAACCTAAAAAAGTTATTTTTGTGAAAGGTAAATTGATCAATATCGTTATTTAATTTATTTTTTAAGGGGGAAATGTTCTTAGAAAAAATAGTGCATTCACAGTCTAAATTTTTTTTGGCTGTTTTGATTAGTTTTGGGTTGGGTGTAGCCGTGGCTTCTTGGTTAAAAATTAGTCGAACTAATTTGTTTTGGCTGGTTGAGGTTTTGGTTGGCTTAATAATTGTCGGGGTAATCATACAATCTAAAAAATGGCGAGTATTTATAGTACTGGTCATTTTTTTGTTTTTGGGTTGGGCGCGATTTGTTTTTTCAGAACCAGTTAGTCGGCCAGATAATTTGCGTTTTTATGTCGGACGCTTGGTTTATCTTAAAGGTAGAATGGTTAGTAATGGAGAAATTTCTGGTAATTATCAAAGAATTTATTTTCAGACCTCGGGATTTAAATTTTTTTCTAGTGACAATTATCAGGTGATTAGAGGTAAGACTGTTGTCTATTTAGATAAATATCCCTTATATTCTTATGGTGAAGAGTTGGCTTTGATTTGCAATTTGGTTGATCCGCAAGAGCTAACTGCAGAAGAAAAATTTTCTTATGCTGAATATCTTAATAAGGAAGGAGTGTGGTCAGCCTGTTTTAATGCCAAGTTGGTTGAGCGGATTTCGGATGGTCGATTTTCTTTTTATAAATTTCTTTTGAATTTAAAAAATTATTTTAATCAAAAAATAAATTATTTCTTGCCTGAGCCCCATTCTTCTTTTTTGCGCGGTCTTTTGTATGGCGACAGGGCGTCTATTCCCGATGATTTAAAAGAAGCTTTTAGCCGAACCGGAGTAACTCATATCGTGGCAATTTCCGGTTATAATATTACGGTTATTATGGTCAGCTTATTAGCTGTCTTAAAATTTTTTAAGATTAGCCGGCGCCGCGCTTTTGGAATAATAATTGCTGTGATTATTTTTTTTGTCTTCTTAACTGGCGCTAGTGCTTCGGTGGTGCGCGCTGGTTTAATGGGTGTTGTGGTTTTGTGGGGTCGGCAAGGTGGGCGAAAAGCTCAGGCAGGAAGAATTTTAATTTTAACCGCTACGTTGATGCTTTTAATCAATCCCAGATTATTATTTTTTGATGCTGGATTTCAATTATCTTTTTTGTCTACCATTGGTCTAATTTACTTTTCGCCAATTTTGGAAAAACGCATCATTTTTTTGCCTGATTGGTTGGGGTTGAAAGAAATTATTTTGACTACTTTTTCTGCTATTATTTTTACCCTGCCTTTGATTATTTACATTTTTGGCCGCTTTTCTCTAATTGCTCCCATGGCTAATTTATTGATTTTACCGGCGGTGCCTTTAGCTATGTTAGCAGGCTTTATTTTTTTATTGGCATCTATTATTTATTTGCCACTCGGTCAGTTTTTTAGTTACATTATTTGGGCAGTTTTAAGTTACATAATAAAAGTAGCAGAAATTTTATCTAGCTGGAAATTTTCCGCAATTAATCTGTCTTGGTCTTGGTGGCTGATGATTTTATTCTATCTTTTTTTGATTTATTTAGTCTATGTTAATTATCAAAAACAAAAAAATTAAAAAAATTTTGAGTTGGGTCTTGGTGGCAGCTTTTTTATTTTTGGTCGGCTATCTAAAATCTCCTCAAAATTCAGTTCAAAAAGTGGAGACACCAACTGCAACACAAAATAATTTAAGAGTAATTTTTTTAGATGTGGGGCAGGGCGACGCTTCACTGGTTATTACACCGGAAGGCCAAACCATTTTAGTTGACGGGGGCCCCGATGACAAGATTCTTTCCCAATTAGGTAAGTTTTTACCTTTATCTCAAAAAAAGATTGATGTAGTAATTTTAACCCATCCTCACGCCGATCATTTGGATGGTTTGGTGGAAGTTCTGCGACGCTACGAAGTGGGGGAGGTTTATTATTCAGGTTTTTTACATACCACTGGATCATTTTTGGAATGGTTTAAAATGATCAATGATAAAAATATTCAGCTGGTAATTGTTAAAGAAAAAAAAGAAATAAAAATTGGTGAAGTGGGATTGGAATTTTTATATCCGAATCATGATTTTTCAGGTCTTTCCTTAAAGGAGGCTCCAAAAAATAATTTAAATAATACTTCAGTTGTCTTTAGATTAAATTATAAACAAACTCAATTTTTGTTTGTGGGCGATGCGGAAATACCGGTGGAACAGGAATTAGTGGGTGGACAAGTAGATTTATCAGCCACTGTTTTAAAGGTTGGACATCATGGCAGTAATTCTTCTACTAGTGAGGATTTTTTAAAGCTAGTGTCTCCTCAGTACGCCATAATTAGCGTGGGGGCTGGCAATGATTTTGGTCACCCACATTTACGTACCCTGCGTCGGTTGGAACGCCACGGAATAAAGTTTTTAAGAACCGATGAAGATGGAAATATAGAAATTATTAGCGATGGAGAAAAAGTGAAAATAAAAAACCCGCAGAGCAAAGCGCGTTAAGGCTTTGATGCGGGTAGAATTTATCTGGGGAAAAAATCCCCAAATTTGTTACGTTGGTAGTGCCGGCTGGATTTTTTCCAAATGATACCAGAAACAACAAAAATAGTTAAAGGAATGATTATATCCATTGTTGCTACTCCATAGAGTCGGGAAGTCTTTTTTAGCATTTTTTAGTCATTTTGTCAAGATTGTGATAAAATAAAACTAAATTTATGTTTAAACGCTGGAGTTTTTTATTGATAGTTTGTCTTTTATTATCTCGATCTGTTAGAGCCGAAATTTTAGACTCTGATAATGACGGTTTGACTGATCAAGAAGAAATTGATTTATATCATACTGACCCGCAATTAGCAGATACTGATGGCGACGGTTTTTTAGATGGTCAAGAAATTAATTGTGAATATTCCCCGCTGCAAATATCTAAAAAGTTAAAAGAAACAGATACCGATTCTGATGGTTTGAATGATTGGCAAGAAATAATTTTAGGTACTGATTTAGGCAAGATTGATTCCGATGACGATGGTTACTTTGATGGTTTGGAAGTAAAAAATGGTTTTGATCCCTTGCAAACTGGACCTCGTAAGCTAGATAAAAAAATCGAGATTAATCTTAAAACTCAACAGCTCGCTTATTTTTTTGGTGATAAAAAAATGGATGAATTTTTAATTTCTTCCGGTGTTGCCAGCCTGCCAACGCCTAAGGGTAATTTTAAAATTTTACAAAAAAAACCAATTGTTAATTACCGTGGTCCAGGTTATTATTTACCAGGGACTAAATGGAATTTACTTTTTTCTTCTAAAGGATATTTTATTCATGGAGCCTATTGGCATGATAAATTTGGTCAGCCAATGAGTCATGGTTGCGTGAATGTTTCTTATAAAGACATGGAAAGGTTGTATGAATTTGCTCAAGTTGGAACTAAAGTAGTCATTAAATAATTTATGAAAGTTTTTTCTGTTTCCGAATATCTTCAATTTTTAAATGACACATTAATTGCACTCGATCCTTACCATACTATTGTGATTGAAGGCGAAGTGGCGGATTATAAAGTGTCTCAACAAAAATGGATTTGGTTTGATTTAAAAGATGAAACTGGCTTAGTTTCTTGTTTTGCAACAGTGTGGAATATTAAACAACCAGTGGTTGATGGAATGAAGGTGAGGATTACTGGTTACCCCAAGGTTTATGCTAAATCCGGTAAAATGTCTTTTACGGTTAACACCTTAGAATTGGTTGGCGAGGGCGCTTTAAAAAAAGCTTACGAGTTACTAAAAAAAAAGTTAGAAACGGAAGGCTTGTTTGAACAAACGCGAAAAAGATCACTACCTAAATTTCCAGCTAAGATAGCTCTGATCACTTCGCCAGAAGCAGCAGCCTATTCTGACTTTATTCGTATTTTAAATAATCGTTGGGGCGGGGTAGAAATTGATTTGTTACCTGTGGCCGTACAAGGTCAGGGCGCAGTAAAAGAAATAACTAATGCCTTTCGATGGTTAAATGATCATTCCGTGGATTATGATATTTGTGTTTTAACTAGAGGTGGAGGTTCTTTGGAAGATTTAATTGCTTTTAATAGTGAAGATGTAGCGAGAGCGGTTTATGGTTGTCGTGTGCCGGTGGTCTGCGGGATCGGTCATGAACGGGATGAATGTTTAGCAGAATATGTGGCTGATGTTCGCGCTTCTACTCCTTCTAATGCTGCCGAATTAATCACTCCGAGCCGAGGAGAAATTATAACAGAATTAGATTTTACCACCGAACAAATGATTAGTACTTTAAATTATCAAGTTAAAAATTTAAATTATCAAGTGAATCAAATTTTTTCTAAAATAGAACATCATGCTCGAGAGCCGTTAATTAGGTGCCACGATTTATTCGTAAAATTAAATCATAATTTTGATCATTATTTTTTTCATCTTAAAAGCTACGGAGAAAAAATTAATAGTTGGCAAAAACTGTTACTTAATTTAGATCCTAAAAATCTTTTGAAAAGAGGTTATAGTATTGTTCGGAGTAAAAAAGGAATTGTTCGTCGGATTACGGAAGTGGCGAAAGGAGAAGAAATTATGGTAGAATTAAGTCAAGGTAGCTTATCGGCTAAAATTAGTGAATTAAATAAATAAAATATGTCAGCTAAAACAACTAGTAAAACCAATTTTTCCAAAGTTTATGGTGAGTTGCAAAAAATTGTAGAGTGGTTTGAAAAAGGCGATGTGGATTTAGAAGAAGGGGTAAAAAAATTTGAAGAGGGGATTAAATTAGTTCAGGATTTAAAAAAATATTTAGCCAATGTAGAAAATAAAGTGAAACAGATTAAAATTAAATTTGAAGAAGGAGAGATTCCCAATAGAGACGAACAAAATAAGGATGAGGATGATAATACTTTATTTTAATTTTTTATGATTTAAAAAATATGAAAAATTATTCTCGTAAAAAATCTACTCCAAGCAAAGTTGCTTTTACTAGCTCTAGTCAAGTTAGGGTAGTTGGTCAGGCAAAAATAAAAAATATTAAGGCCACTTGTTGTCGATCTGGATTAAAAGGCAAGTGTGCTTGTTAAAATTTATTTATGTTTATACCAGTCATTTTAGGGACGGCCCGCGAAGGGCGTCAATCTGAAAAAGCAGCTAAGTTTGTTTTAGAGGAGGTTCTAAAATATGGTTTGGAAAGTGAATTATTAGATGTTAGAGATTATCTCTTTGGTTTAACTGATAGTACTAAACAAACAGATTCAGCTAAAAAATTTGCCCAAAAATTAACTACTGCGGCGGGTTTAATTATTGTAGCACCAGAATATAATCACGGTTATCCCGGAGAATTAAAACTAATGTTAGATTCTTTATATCAGGAATATGCTGGCAAACTTTTAGGTATTTGCGGGGTTTCAGCAGGAGGGTTAGGTGGTTCTAGAATGGTGGAGCAGTTAAGGCAGGTGGCCATAGAATTTCGTCTAATTCCAATTCGGGAAGCAGTTTATTTTTCAGGAATTCAAAATCTTTTTGAAGGCGATAAAATTAAGGACCCGTCTTTAAGTGGTCGAATCAAAACCATGCTTGATGAATTAGTTAGTTATGCTAAAAAATTAAACACTTGACAAGTTTGCTTTAATTGTTTATACTGTTTTTAACCATAGATAGCAGGCAGCTTTAAAGCTTTAATTTCCTGCTGAGGTTAGCTAATTTGCCTTGATTTTTAGGTAATTATTAGGTCGAAGCCAACCGTTTTGTCTGTGGTCAAACACAGATTTTTTATTTATCTGGACTGGTAAAAACAGTGAGATAAATATGAATTTATTCTTATGCCTAAAAGCAAAAATCAAAAAAAATTGGTAGTTGAAACCTTGGTTGACGTTTTAAAAGAATCTAAAATGGTTGTTTTAACTGATTTCAAAGGTTTAAAAGTTAAAGAAATTACCAATTTAAGACGCGAATTATCCAAAAACAACGCGGATTGCGCTGTAGTTAAAAAAACCTTAATGAACTTGGCTTTTAAAGAAGCTGGCATCAATTTTGATGTCAAGTCTTTGCCTGGTAACATTATTGGTTTAAATTTTGACTTTGGAGAAAATTTGGATACGGTGAAGATTATCACTAAATTCGCGAAAACCAATGACAAGATGGCCCTCTTGGGAGGTGTTTGGCAAAATGCTTTTATTTCGGTTAACGATGTGAAAGTTTTGGCCACCTTACCTAGTCGTGAAGAACTCTTGTCTAAAGTGGTTGGTTCTATTCAAGCTCCTATTTCCGGCTTTGTTAATATTTTGGCTGGTAATTTGCGTGGGCTTGTTCAAGTTATTAATGCTTATAAAGATAAAAAAGCAACAGCTTAATTTAATACAAATATGAGTGAAGAAAAAAATGTGATTGTTCCTGAGAAATTCAAAGCTCTCGTTGAACAAATCGAAAAATTGTCAGTTTTAGACTTAGCCGAATTGGTTAAAGTCTTAGAAGAAAAATTTGGTGTTTCCGCTGCCGCCCCAGTTATGGCCATGGCTGCTGGAGCCGCTGCCGCCCCTGCTGCAGAAGAGAAAACTTCTTTCGATGTAGAATTGACTGAAGCCGGTGCCAACAAAATCAACGTGATTAAAGTTGTGCGCGAAATTACTGGTTTAGGTTTAGCCGACGCCAAAGCTTTAGTTGATGGCGCTCCTAAGATGGTTAAAGAAGGTGCTGACAAAGCCACTGCTGAATCCATTAAAAAGAAAATTGAAGAAGCTGGTGGTAAAGTTGTCTTAAAATAAGATCGTTTAAAAAACTCCTGCTAAGTTTTGCAGGAGTTTTTTGTATCTTTTAATATTTAACACTTAAAATATTCAGGTTGTTTAACAGATAAATTTTCCCCTCTTTTTCATCAGCAACCAAATCGTTTAAGTCGGTCCATTCCGAAGAGGTGAGTTGAGAAATTAATTTGTTATTTTTTTTGTTCCAAATTATGACCCGTTGTTTTTCTCTGTCTAAAACAAATAATAAATCAGAACCATTTTTAGTATAAATATTTTTTATAGAAGTTAAGACGGGGTCAAGAAAATTAATATCAAAAGAAATTAGATTACCCGATTCCAGTTTATAGATTTGTCCATTTTTTCTAGCCACATAAATATTACCATCAATTACCATAGAGACAGCATCGGAAAAATTTATTTCTGAATTAGGATTTATCCAATTTTCTCCCTTGCCAAAACCAGTAGTAGAAGGAAAATGTTTAAAAATCTGGTTGTTCTTGCTATCAAGAGAATATAGTTTGGAATTATAGGTAGCGACTAAAGAAATTTGTCGATCCTTGTTTGGCCAACTAGCATCTTTAAGAGTAAAAGTTTGCGTTTCTGGGTCAAATTGAGTTAAGGAATCATCATTGTAAATAATTAAAATCGTTTCATCTTTTTGCAGGGAAACATTTTTCCAAGAAGTAATTTGCTCATTTTTGATCTCAATATTTTTTTTAGAGATCCTATTGTATAAGTTGATCGTTGAAGACTTAGGAGTTAAAAAAACAAAATACGATACTGTTTTTATTAAGGATTCTGGTTTATTGGTTAGACCTAGTTTAGACAAATCAAGTTCTAAAGTTGACGAAACTTGTTGAATTTTTTGTATTTTATAAATCAAAGGTTGAAGAGAATCAGTGAGCTCTTCTTTACTCTTTTTTTGATTTTCAGAATTGACTGGCAGTCTATCTAAAGAAACTTTAATTTCCTTAATTAGTTGTCCCGCCTTATCCTCATTTTTATAAATTAAATAAGATTCGGCCTCACCAATTTGATTTTTAATTTGTTCTAATGTCTGGTTGTAGGCAGTAGAAGAATGATTGGTTTTTAAATTAGAAAAAATTAATAATAAACTAATGATTAAAAAAACTAGAGAGACAAAAGTTAGGGAAAATAAGATACGTTTTTTAAGACTTAAAGATAAAAATTTAATTTTTATGGCAATAATTTGTTTTTTGATAAACAAACCAATTTGAGAAGGAAGTCTCTGGCAGTAGGTCAAAACTTTATGTGGCGAACGAATATCTAAATAGATAATTTTTTTAAAAATATTTTTTAAAAAAATAAGTGTTCCATAAATTATTTTCCCCAGTGTTAACAATATTTTTTGCCAGGCAGCAGAAATTTTTCCCGGCCAACCATTAAGACGATGGTATATTTTGTTTATTTTTTGGAGAGTTTTCTTTTCTTCTTCAGTAGCAACAGTATTTTTATTTTTTTTGTTTTGTAAATATTTTTTAATACTTTGTAATACGGCTGGAGACATAATTTGGTCAGTTTCTTTTTGTTGCCGCAAAAGACGCCCAATTGACTCATTAGGTGTTAGTTTGAAAGTAGATTTAGGTAGGTTAGTGTTCTTATCTTCAGCCCAGGAAATAATTATACCGCCAAAAGAAACTTTATTTTCTATTTGGCTGAGTAAATCCTCAAGTCGAGCTCCGATCTCATCGGTTTTATTGCTAGTTATGATTTTTTGCAATCTATCAATAGTCAAATAGTTTAAGACTGTGGGAGTGGAAAAAAGAACAAAATTATTTTGGTGAATCGATCCAGAAATCAAATTAGCAAAGAAAATATTAGTTTCGGTATTTTCCGTGGAATAGTTTTTTAATAAATCAGTATTTTTGTAACCCTCTTGATCCCGATAGAAAATGTGGGCATTATTTTTTCCTCCAGCAGCAAACTGCAATTGTTCATTGCGCAAGCCGCCAAAAATTAAACTCAATTGAATTAACTCACTAGGTTCAAAATTTTCTTTTAATTCCCTATTGGCCCATTCCAGAGAATTTTCAAAAGCAATAATTGGGTTTTCTTTTTCCAGTTCCTGATATTTTTTGGCTAATTGATTGATAAAAATCTGAATTTGATTTTTAAATTCAAAATTAGAAGATGGTATTTCTGCCAGAATAAAGATTCTTTCTTTATTAATTCCACCATGAATAGCCGGTCCTAAAAAAATAACAATTTGCGACCTATCTTTACTAGGCGGTTGAACTAAAAAAGTATTTAATTCCGGTCTGTCCATCATATAAGACTGATTGAAGTAGAAAATTTTTTTGTCTTGAAATTTATAGCTGTTTGTATTATACTAAATTTAAATTTAAGGCACAAGAATTAGCCTTTAACTTTAATTACATGCTTGAACACCTTTTTGGTTCAAAAACTCGTTTAAAATTATTAAAATTATTTTTAAGCAATCCCGACAAGATTTTTTTTGTTAGAGAAATTTCTCGTAAATTAGAGGTACCGATTAATGCTGTTAGGCGAGAAATAGACCATTTGACAGCTGCTGAAATCATCGCGGTTAAAGAAAATAAATTAGAAGGAAAAGATAGGGGAGCTGGAGCTGATAAGAAAAAATTTTTCTCTCTTAATTCTCGAGGCGCTTTAGTAAAAGAATTAGAAAGCTTGTTGCTTAAGGATAAATTTTCTCGTGAACAAAATTTTATTGCTTCTTTAAAAGAATGGCCGGGAATAGAATTTTTGCTTTTAAGTGGTCGGTTTGTTGGTGATAGAAACTCCTTAGTTGATATTTTATTAGTTGGTTCCTTGTCTTCTAAAGGAATAGAACAGGTGATAAAAAAATTTGAAAAAGAGATAGGCGAGGAAGTTCGTTATACTTTAATGAAAACCAAGGAATTCCTTTATCGACGCGATGTCGCTGATAAATTTTTATCTGATTTGCTTGACAAAAAAAATTTATTGCTTATTGATAAAATAAAAGTCAATAAAAATATTTTTTAATTATGTCACGGATCATTTTAACAGACTTGACAGAAGTTGGGATTTTGACTTTCTTTTTTTTAGAAAACGCTAAAGTATGTAAAAAAATACGATATACTGGGAAACACCCTAATTTTTTATTGTCTTTAAAAAAATTCTTGGCTGCCAATAATTTGCGATTAAATAATCTTACCGCCCTAGTTCTTTTAGAAGGTAGAGGAAGTTTTTCCGGTGTGCGTCAGGCTGTGGCTAATTTAAATATTATTCATTTATTTAAAAAAATAGATATTTTTGGGTTGGATGTTAGAAAATTTTCCTCCTGGGAAGAAATTTTATTGGCCGTACAAAGAGAATCAACTAAAAAACACAACTGGCTCAAACCAATTTATAGTGGGGAACCCAATATTACTTATCCTCAAAATAAAAAAAATTAGGCTATGTCGGATTATCTTAAATATAGGTTTTTAGAAATATTACCAGGAGCATTAATTTGGCTAACCCTTGTTTTGTCTGTGGTTTTGTCTTTTATAAAACCGCTTTGGCTAATTTATTTTATTATTGTTTTTGATGTTTATTGGTTTTTAAGAGTGACTTATTTTATTTTTTATCTTTTTGTTTCCAGTTTTCGTTTGAAAAGAACCTTAAAAACTCAATGGTTAACCAAATTGAAGCAAGAGGTTCCTAATTGGGAACGTCTGAATCATTTAATTTTTCTACCAACGTATAAAGAATCAGTGGAAATAATCGATGCCACAATGAAAAGTTTAACAGAAGTTAATTATCCCACTGATAAATTCATTGTGGTTTTGTGCGGTGAAGAAAGAGACCAAGAAAATTTTGAAAAAACCTCCTCTTTAATTAAGGAAAAATATTCCAAATTTTTTAAACATCTTATTGTTACCTTACACCCTAGAGATTTAACTGGAGAAATTCCCGGTAAGGGTTCCAATTTAAATTATACTGGTCACTTGGTCAAAGAAATGATTGATAATTGGCGAATATCCTATGAAGATATTATTGTTTCTGCTTTTGATATTGATACCCGAGTCCACGCTAGCTATTTTGCTTATTTATCTTTTTTATATTCCACTACTAAAAATCCGTTGCGAGCTTCTTATCAGCCAGTGGCTTTATATAACAACAACATTTGGGAATCAAACCCTATTTTAAGAATTAGCGCTTTGAGTACTACTTTTTGGATTATGACCGAATTAGAAAGGCCAGACCGGTTGTTTACCTTTTCTTCCCATAGCATGTCTTTCAAAGCTTTAGTGGATGTAGGTTTTTGGCAAAAAAATATAGTGACGGAAGATTCCAGAATTTTTTTGCAATGTTTTTTACGCTACGGCGGAGATTATCGGGTGGAGCCGATGTATCTACCGGTTTCTATGTATACAGCCAAAGGTGAAACTTTTTGGGATTCTTTAAAAAATTTGTATAAGCAGCAACGACGCTGGGCTTGGGGGGTGGAGCACGTGCCTTTTATGGTGTGGCATTTTCGTAGACACAAACATATTCCTTGGAGAAAAAAAATAAAGTATCTTTTTAATCAGGGAGAAGGTGTTTACTCTTGGGCCATTGCTCCTTTGCTAATTTTTATTTTAGGTCGTTTGCCCTTGTATTTGGCGCCGGAAAAAGTTCGGGGTATGGCTATTTATCAGAACACTCCCTTTACTCTAGAAAATTTAATGAATTTATCAATGATTGGTATGTTGGCTTCTGCTGTTTTTAGTTTAACTTTGTTACCCGACCCATCGACGGCTGGAAAAAAAGGTTTTTGGGATTATTTGGGTATGGTTTTACAATGGATATTGCTTCCAGTGAGTTTTATTTTATTTGGCTCCGTGCCATCAATTGATGCTCAAACTCGTTTAATGTTGGGTAAATATCTTGGTTTTTATGTAGCCAAGAAAAAATAAAAAAAATTATGTTGGGAAAAAAATCAACATTTCAATTTCCTATTAACCATTCCAAAAAGAAAAAGCATGTTATTGGTTGGCTAATTTTTATTTTGTTAGCTTGCCTTTTAATTGGTGGCTTTTTGTTTAAAATTTATAAAAATGATTTGATGGGAGGTAGTCAAATTAATTCTGCTCCTTTTTCCAACTTTAAAACAGTTCAAGAAACAGTTTCTTTAATACCCGATTTTTTAGGTTTTAATCGTTCCCAAACTTATTTAGTTCTTTTTTTGAATAATACAGAAATCAGGCCCGGAGGTGGTTTTATTGGTAGTTATGCCGTTTTGCGGATTAACAAAGGCAAGATAGAAATTTTAGAAACTAATGGTTCAGAAAATTTAGATTGGTCAGCGCCTAAAGATTTTAAAATTAAACCACCCTACCCAATCAGCACTTATATGAAACAGGCTTATTGGTATTTTCGTGATTCTAATTGGTCGCCGGATTTTTCCGTGTCAGCTAAAAACGCTCTTTGGTTTTATCGTTTTGAAGGGGGGGGCGAGGGCAGTAAGATTGATGGGGTAATTGGCATTACACCAACTGTTGTGGAAAAAATGATGGCAATTAGTGGCCCCTTAATCATTAACGGAAAGGAATTTACTTCGGATAATTTTACCGAGGATTTAGAATATCATGTAGAGTATGGTTATAAAGAAATTGGTCAAGCAGTAGAAGATAGAAAAAGTATTATCGGAGATCTTAGCCGGGCTTTAATGAGTAAATTGTCGTCCTTACCTCCTTGGCGTTGGGGCGAAATTTGGGCGGGAATTTCCGATTTGTTAGAAGAAAAACAAATAATGATTTTTAGTAATAATAATAGTTTGCAAAATATTTTGGAAAAAAAAGATTGGGCCGGCATTATTAAAAAAACTGACAGTGATTATCTTTTGGTAACTGATAGCAATTTGGCTAGTTTAAAGACTGATTTAGCGGTTAAAAGAAAAATTACTTACACACTTAAACCTTCCGGAGATAACTATCTAGCTCAGGTTAGGATTGAGTATGATCATAGAGGTAAATTTGATTGGCGTACTACTCGTTATCGGACTTATACAAAAATTTATGTTCCCCAAGGTTCAGCTTTAGTTAAAGCCGAAGGTTTTATTAATGAAGAAAAAAAATCCGTCGCTCCCGATGTCGGTTCCGAGTTGGACAAAATTTTCTTTGGTGGTTTTATGTCTATCGAACCGCAAACTAAAAAAACTTTAACAGTAGAGTATTTATTGCCCGAACGCATTAGTAATCAAATCAAAAATAATCTGTACACATTATTTGTTCAAAAACAATTGGGAACCCTCAATAATTCATTGACAGTAGATTTAAATTTTGATAAGACAGAGGGAGAAAAGCATTTTTTTCAAGAGACAGATTTAAGCGTGAATCGAGAATTTGAATTTAAATAGAGTATGTTTTTAAAGAAATTAGCTATCGATTTGGGTACAACTAGCATTTTGGTCTATGTACCAGGGCGGGGCGTGGTGGTTCACGAACCCTCAGTTGTGGCTGTTTCAAAAACTGACAATAAAATTTTAGCCGTAGGTATAGAAGCTTATGATATGTTGGGACGAACCCCCGATACGATTGTGGCCAGTCGTCCTTTAAAAGATGGGGTGATTGCTGATTATAAATCTACTGAGGCGATGTTAAAATATTTTATTAATAAAGCTTTAGGTGGGGTTCATTTGTTTCGACCAGAAGTAATGGTCTCTGTTCCCGGAGGTATTACTTCAACCGAAAGAAGGGCTGTTATTGATGCTACTATCGCTGCGGGGGCTCGGGCGGCTTATATTATTAAAGAACCTATCGTGGCGGCTATTGGAGCTGATATTCCTATTGGGAGCGCTTCCGGTCATTTAATTGTAGATATTGGGGGTGGCACTGCGGAAATGGCTATTTTGTCTTTAGGTGGAATTGTTTGTAGTCGTTCCGTGAGAATTGGTGGTAATAAGTTAGACCGTTCAATCCAAGATTTTGTGCGTCGTAAATATAATTTGGCAATTGGAGAAAGAACTGCTGAAGAAGCAAAGGTGGAAATTGGTTCCGCCACTTATTTAGAAAAAAAACTGTTTATGGAAGTTAAAGGACGGGACGTTGTTTCTGGGTTACCCAAAACCATTACTTTAACTTCTGATGATATTACCGAAGCAGTTCAAGATGATTTAAGCGGTCTAATTGCCGCGCTCAAAGAAGTGTTGTATGACACACCCCCAGAATTATCCGCTGATGTGATGAATAAGGGTATGGTTTTGTCGGGTGGTTCTTCTCAGTTGCGAAATATTGACATCATGTTCTCTAAATCTATCGGGGTTGCAGCTTTTGTGGCTGACGATCCAGTTTTTTGTGTGGTTAAAGGAGCTGGTATTGCTTTAGAAAATTTAGAGTCGTATAAAAGATCAATTCTAGCCACTCGTTAAATTGTTTATCAAAAAAGCCCTCTTTTGCAAAGAGGGCTTTTGATTTGTCAGTTAAAGTTTGTTAAGATTTAATCAAATGTTATGTATTTTTTAATTGATGCTTCTCGGGCTAATAATGAAAAAAAAACAGGGGTAGAGTGGTACGCCTATTTTGTGATACAAGAATTGAAAAAAATTATTCCCTCAGATTGGCAAGTCGTGCTTTATACTAGAGAGAAATTAAAAGGCGAGTTGGGGGTTCTGCCGTCAAATTGGCAAGAAAAAATTTTGGCTTGGCCGCCAAAAAGATTGTGGACTCAGCTGCGATTATCTTATGAAATTTATCATTTTAAAAAACAACATTTAGAAGAAGAAATTATTTTGTTTGTTCCTGCTCATGTTTTACCTTTAGTATGTCCAGCTAAAACTTTAATTACAATTCATGATTTGGGCGGAGTGAGGTTTGCTAAGGGCTATTCTTTTTTCGAAAGATTCTATACTTATTTTGCTACATGGTTTGCTTTAAAAAAGGGGCAGGTGATAGTGCCATCACAATTTGTTTTTCAAGAGTTATCTTATTTTTTTAAAGAAAATTCTCACAAGATTAAAGTTGTTTATAATGCTTTTGACAAACAATCTTTTCAATTGTCTCAAAAAAATCAATCTGCATCAGTCATTAAAAAATACGGTTTGACCGGTAATTATTTTTTTAGCATCGGTCGCTTAGAAGAAAAAAAGAATACCGTTGGTATAATTCAAGCTTTTAATTTTTTTCGTCAAAAATCGACTCAATCTTGGCAATTAGTTTTGCTAGGTAAGCCCGGTTTTGGTTTTGAAAAAGTAACTCAAGAAATTGCCAATTCTCCTTTTGCTGGCGACATTATTATTCCCGGTTGGGTAGAGCAGGGCGATGTTCCATTTTTGATGGCAGGAGCTCAAGCTTTGCTTTTACCTAGTTTTTATGAAGGCTTTGGAATACCAATTTTAGAAGCTTTTGCTATGGGTGTGCCAGTAATAACCTCCAATTTAACTTCTATGCCGGAAGTATCTGGCGGTGCCGCTTTATTAGTTAATCCATATAAACCTCAGGAAATTAGTAAAGCCATGTACTTAATTTCTACCCAAGAAAATTTAGTTAAGGCTTTAGTGGAAAAGGGTTTAAACCGAGCTCAAGAATTTGATTGGCGCAAAACAGCCCAGGATATTTTTAAGGTTGCCGAGAGTCTTTAAAAATGATATAGTTGAAAGAAGAAATTTTAAGCTAAAATAAGCCGGTAGAAATTATGATGGTGGGACACGAAAATCAAATGTCTTTTTTGCGTTCTTGTGTTGATAAGGGAACTCTCTCACACGCTTATTTAATGGTTGGACCAAAAGGAACTGGCAAACATCAAGCTGTAGAAGAATTACTCAGTTTGGTTTTAAAAAAACCATGGAATTGGAGGAAGATATCTGAAACAGGAATTTTGGTGATAGAAAGAAGTCGGGATAGTAAAACTGATCGATTACATAAAGAAATTTCAATTGAAGAGGTTGGTCGAGTCGGTGATTATTTAAATCACAGTAGTTTTATTGAGGGGCAACAAATTGTAGTCATAAAAGATGCGGAATTTTTAAGTAAATCCGCTGCCAATGCTTTATTAAAAACATTGGAAGAACCAAAAATCAAAAAGGCTTTAATTATTTTATTGGCCACAGATGAAAATAAAATTTTGTCAACCATTAGATCGCGCTGCCAGATAATTAGATTTTTTTCCGTAGCAACTAAAAAAATTTATGACGATTTGGTGGTTAAGGGAGCGAATAAAGAATTAGCCGAAGAAATCTCTCGCATAGCAGCTAACCAACCAGAACGAGCAAATGATTTATTTGCCAATAGCGCGGAATATAATTTTTATAAAAATGAGTCAAGTCGATTTTTGTCAACTTTTGAAGGGTCTTTACAAGAACGTTGGCAAAAAATTGAACCCTTGTTTAAAGATCGGGATGATCATACAGCAGCTCGAGAAAATTTGATTGTAATTTTAGAAATTTGGCTAAGTTTTTGGCGTGATTCCTTAATGGTTAGAGTTGGTGGGCTGGAGAAAATGATTAAAAATGTTAGTTATTCAGAACAAATTAAAACTATTTTTTTAAGGTATAGTTTAGAAAAAATAAAAGAAATGATTGAGGAAATAAACCGAGCTGTTGTTTTGTTGAGGCAAAATGTCCATCCGCGTTTAATTTTAGAAAATTTAATTCTTATTTATTATTAATTGATTTATGCGCAGATTTATTTTTTTCTTTTTTATTACAGCTGCGTGCTTAGTTTTGGGTGGCGCCGGTTGTATCCAAGTTGGTGGCAGTGGTAATCAAAATGTTGTTGACGGTGGTATTTTTAAAAGCGTTGATAAAAGCGTGACTTGGGGTCAGGCGACTCAAATTTTTTCTGTCGGTGGGGAAAAGAAGGATTTTTCCAAAGAAGCGGTTACCGGGTTAGTGTTTGATCCTAGTGATCACAACGCTCTCTATTTAACTGGATTGAACACTGGTTTGCTGTTTAGTTATAATGCTGGCTCTGGTTGGCAAAGACCGGAACAAATTAAGGCCGGAACGGTTAGTGGTGTGGCAGTTGATTATAAAAATAAGTGCTTAATTTATATCACCCTTGGTAAGTTGATTTTAAAAACAGAAGATTGTGGTCGAATTTTTACCCCGGTTTATCAAGAAGGTAGAACTGAAGCAAGTTTAGGACAAATTGTAACTGATCCTTTTTCTAGCTCTGTTTTATATGCTGGAAATAGCGTTGGTGATTTCCTCAAAAGTAGTGATGGAGGAAAGACTTGGATAGTAATCAAACGTTTTGAAAACCCTTTGGCTAAGATTATTATCAATCCAACTAATAGCAAAATTATTTACGTAGCTACTCAGGAAAGAGGCTTGTATCGTAGTGGTGATGCCGGAATTTCTTGGACTGATATGAATGAGGGTTTAAAAAAGTATGGCGGAGCTTATGTTTATCAAGATTTAGTTTTAATTGATGCCAAATCTGAAAGTTTTCTTTTAGCTTCACAATACGGCTTAATTAAAACTGGAGATGGTGGAGTAACTTGGGAGGCTTTAAATTTATTAACCCCGCCTAATGGAGCGGAAATTAAGGTAGTAACTGTCAACCCTAAAAATTCTAAGGAAATTTTTTATGCCACGGCCAGTACTTTTTACAAATCTGTTGATGGTGGTGTTCAGTGGCAAACTCAAAAGTTGCCTAGCACTCGTCCGCCAACTTTTTTAATCATTGACCCCATTGATCCTAAAATAATGTATTTTGGTTTTGGCCAAAGTATTAAAAAATAAAATTTATGTTTAATCTAGAAAATTATTCTCCCGATTTTAAAAAAAATACCGAACACTTAAAAGAAGAATTGAGCCATCTGCGCACTGGCCGGGCCAATGCCGCAATCTTAGATTCGGTTTTGATTGAGGCTTACGGAAGTAAAATGAATTTACGGGGTGTAGCTTCAATTACTGTTCCAGATCCCAAAACTATTACGATTGAACCTTGGGACAAAACCGTTTTGAAAGACATTGAAAAGGCAATTATTGCTTCAAATATTGGTTTAAATCCGGTTAATGACGGCAAGGTAATTAGATTAGTCATGCCTCCCATGACGGAAGAATTTCGTCGAGAATTGCTTAAAGTAGTTAATCAAAAATTAGAAGCTTCTAGAATTGCCTTACGCCAATTGCGTGATTCTATAAGAGAAGGAATTGCTAAGGAAGAAAAAGCTAAATCCATTAACGAAGACCAAAGATTTTCTTTTCAAGAAAAGTTAGATAAGATGGTTCAAGAACAAAATAATTTATTAAAACAAATCGCAGAAGAAAAAGAAAAAGAAATAATGACGATTTAATTGAAACATATGGCAGAATTATCAAAAATGGACAAACTGATTTCTTTGTGCAAGCGTCGAGGGTTTATTTTCCCATCCTCGGAAATTTACGGTGGTTTTTCCGCAATTTATGATTTTGGCCCTTTAGGAGTGGAACTGATTAATAATATTAAACGAGCTTGGTGGCGCATGTTTGTCCGAGAAAGAGGGGATATGGTTGGTTTAGATTCCTCAATTTTAATGAATCCTAAAATTTGGGAAGCTTCAGGTCATGTGCAAAATTTTTCTGATCCCTTGGTAGATTGTAAAAAATGTCATCAACGTTTCCGAGCCGATCATCTTTTAGAATCTATTGGTTTAAAACCTGGTTATGATAAAGATCAGCCGACGGAAATTAAAAAATTAAAATGTCCGGAGTGTGGCGGTGAATTAACCGAGTCTCGACAATTTAATTTAATGTTCAAAACTTTTATTGGCCCAGTAGAAGATTCCAGCGCCCCGGCTTTTTTACGTCCAGAAACTGCTGGAGGTATTTTTGTGAATTATAAAAATGTGCAACAGACTATGCGAAAAAAGTTGCCTTTTGGTATTGGTCAAATTGGTAAGGCTTTTCGTAATGAGATCACGATTGAGAACTATATTTTTCGTTTAAGAGAATTTGAGCAAATGGAAATTGAATATTTTATTGATCCTAAAAATTGGGAAAAACATTTTGAAGAATGGCTAGAATTAATGAAAAAATGGTGTAATTTTTTAGGTTTAAAAGAAACTAATTTATTTTTTCATGAAATTTCAGAAGAAGAACGCGCTTTTTATTCTAGACGCACGGTGGATATAGAATATAATTATCCTTTTGGACAAAAAGAGTTATACGGTTTAGCCTATCGCACCGATTATGATTTAACTCGGCACCAAAAATTTAGTGGAGAAGATTTAACTTATCTTAATCCAGAAACTAACGAAAAATTTTTACCCCATGTTATTGAGCCATCTTTTGGGTTACAAAGAACAATGTTGGCAGTATTAACCGAGGCTTTTGAGGAAATAAAAGGCGGTCGAACTACTACTACCGAATCAGCTAAAGAAGAAGAAGTAGTCTTGCGGTTGCCTTATGATTTAGCACCAGTTAAAATAGCTGTTTTTCCTTTGTCTAAAAAAGAACCCTTGGCTACTTTAGCCGAAGAAATTGCCCAGGAGCTGCGTCCTTTTTGGAATGTCCAATTTGATGAGACAGGTTCGGTGGGAAAACGTTATCGTCGCCAAGATGAAATT
>DAOMZV010000008.1:0-30893 GCA_035400705.1 Candidatus Magasanikiibacteriota bacterium | reverse complement strand
AGCCAGAAACTATTTTAGTTACAATCATGTATGCTAATAATGAGATTGGTACAATCGAACCAATCGCCGAAATTGGCAAAGCGATAAAAAAATATAATCAAGAAAAAAAAGAGAGTCGCCTAAGAGTGCTATTTCATACTGATGCTTGTCAAGCGGCTGGAGCTTTAGAATTAGATATTAATAAATTACACGTAGATTTATTAACTTTGAATGCTGGAAAAATTTATGGACCGAAAGGAGTGGGTGCCTTGTTTAAGAAGAAAGATGTTTTAATCGAACCCTTAATTTTTGGTGGGGGACAAGAGTTTGGTTGGCGTTCGGGAACAGAAAATGTAGCGGGAATTGTTGGTTTTTCCGAGTCCTTACAACTAATCCAAAAAAATAAAAATCAAGAAAATAAAAGATTAACTGATTTACGTGATTATTTATGGAAAAGTTTGAATAAAAAAATTACTCGTTTAAGATTAAATGGTTCTTGGGAAAATCGTTTACCTAATAATTTAAATTTTAGTATTCCAGATATAGAAGGGGAAGCCATGCTGTTATATTTAGATGAAGCAGGTATTCAGGCCGCTACTGGTTCCGCTTGTGATTCAGAGTCTTTAGAGCCGTCTCATGTTTTACTGGCTTTAGGTCTGCCCTATGAGCTAGCTCATGGTTCACTGCGTTTAACTTTAGGACATTGTAATACTAAAGCTGATTTGGATTATTTCATTAAGATTATGCCCGGTATAGTAGAAAAATTAAGAGAATTATCACCGGTTCATTTATCAGTAAACGAACAACAAAAAAGAACTCATCCTGGATATAAAAAATAATTGTTATGTCTACTTCTAAAAATACAAAAAATATTGACGGTGTAGAAAATGATGGACAGGCTTGGTACTATTCTGACATTGTTAAGGATCATTTTTTTAACCCTCGCAATTTTATGAAAACCGGAGAAGAAGATGAGTTTCAGGCCAACGGGATTGGTCGGGTTGGTTCTCCTGCTTGTGGTGACGAAATGGTTTTATGGCTTAAAATTGATTCTAAAACAGATAAAATTAAGGATTGCCGCTGGCGAACATTTGGCTGTGGTTCGGCCATCGCTTCAACCTCGGTATTGAGTGTTATGATTACAGAAAAAGGTGGAATGAAATTGGATAAAGCTTTAAAAATCAAGCCTCAAGATATAATGGAGAGATTAGGAGGGTTACCTTCTCGGAAAGTACATTGTTCAGTTTTGGGTGATAAAGCTTTACGGGCGGCTATTAACGATTATTTTCATAAAAGCGGGCAGCATCAAAGAGTGGTTGTGGAAGGTAGCAGGATTATTGATGAAGAACTCAAGATCACCGACCGTGATATTGAACAAGCGGTTTTGGATGGAGCGACCAATTTAGAAGAGGTTCAAAAAAAATTAAAAGTAGGCATTGGCAATCCTCAAACCATACCCACCATTGAAGATTTAATTAGATTTTATAAAGAAAAATATTTTGGCGCTTAAATATGAAAATAAAAATTGATAAAAATAAATGTATTGGATGTGGCACTTGTGTTGCTCTTTGTCCAGGATCTTTTAAGTGGGATGAAAGTGGTCTTAAGGTTGAAGCTATCAACCCACCTTCTGATACTGCCGCCTCTTTAAAAGATGCCGCAGCTTCTTGTCCAGTTCAGGCAATTGATTTGGAATAATCAATTGCCTTTTACGTAAAATTAAGATATAATAATGCTGCTATGACTAGCGGCATTTTATATATTGTAGCCACTCCTATCGGCAACTTAAAAGACATAACGGAACGCGCTTTAGAAACTTTAAAAAATGTTGATTTTGTTCTTTGTGAAGATACGCGCGATTCCCAAAAACTTTTAAGTCATTTTGGTATTAGTACCAAAACCATTAGTTTGCATCAGCATAGTTCGGAGAAAAAATTTAAAGAAATTTTAAATTTGTTAGAGGCAAATAAAAAATTAGCCTTAATTACTGATGCTGGTACCCCTGGTATAAGCGACCCGGGCAATTTATTGGTTGATTTTTTACTCCAAAATAACCCAGAAATTAAAATTGTGCCGATTCCCGGGGCTTCGGCTGTGGTAACCGCCTTATCAGTTTCTGGTTTTGCTACTGATAAATTTTATTTCGGCGGTTTTCCACCCTTAAAAAATAAACGTCAAAAATATTTTCAGGATTTGGCTAATATCACAGGAACATTGGTTTTTTATGAATCAACGCATCGTATTTTGAAAACATTGGAAGATATTAAAAATAATTTTGATAATCAGAAAAGAATTGTGTTGTGTCGAGAATTAACTAAACAGTTTGAAACTATTTATCGAGGAAAAATCAATCAAATATCTAATTTATTAGAAGAAGGTTCAATTAAAGGAGAATTTGTTATTGTTATAGAAAATTAAATGTTATGAGTAAATTTTATTTGACTACACCAATTTATTATGTTAATGATTTGCCACATATTGGTCATGCTTACACCACTTTATCAGCAGACACCATCGCTCGTTATAGAAGATTAAAAGGGGATGAAGTCTTGTTTGTAACTGGGACTGATGAAAACAGTCAAAAGAATGCCGAAGCAGCGATTAAAAAAGGTGAAACTGATTTAAAAAAATATTTAGATACCATGAGTGGCCGTTGGCAAACAACTTGGGATGAGTTAAATATAACCAATGATGATTTTATTAGAACAACTGAAAAAAGACATGAAGAAACAGTGAGGTCTTTTTTTGATCGAGTTAATAAAAAAGGCGATATTTATAAAGGCGTTTACGAGGGTTTGTATTGTGATGGCTGTGAAGCCTTTTTAACTGAGAGGGATTTGATAGATGGAAAGTGTCAGTATCATCTTAAGGAGCCGCGTAAAATTAGCGAAGAAAACTATTTTTTTCGTTTGACCAATTATCGTGAAGCTCTTTTAAAACATTTAAATGTTCACCCTGATTTTATTCGTCCAGAAAAAAGACAAGCTGAAGTGATTAATTATATTAACAATTTGAATGATATTAGTATTTCTCGTCCTAACTTGAAATGCGGCATTCCTTTCCCCTTAGATAAGACCCAGGGTATTTATGTTTGGTTTGATGCTTTAATAAACTATTTAACAGCTGTAGATTTTGGTAGAAATGAAACTAAATTTAAAAAGTGGTGGCCAGCAGATTTACATTTAATGGCTAAAGATATTTTAAAGTTCCATGCTGTTATTTGGCCAGCCATGTTAATGTCAGCTGAATTGCCCCTGCCTAAAACTATTTTTGCTCACGGTTTTTTTACTATTAATGGAGAAAAAATGAGTAAATCTTTGGGCAACGTTGTTGATCCTGTGGAGGTGGCAAAAATTTATACTTTAGATGCTATTCGTTATTTTCTTTTTCGAGAAATTAAGTTTGGTGAAGATGGAGATTTTTCTTTGGTACATCTAAAGGAACACTATAATACTGATTTAGCTAATGAATTTGGTAATTTGTTGCATCGAACTTTATCCATGACAGAAAAATATTGTCAGGGATTAGTTCCAGAACATTCTAATAAATCAGAGAGCTTATCTTTGGCCTGTGAAATTGATGTTTGGAAAGATTATGAACAGGCTATGAATGAATACCATTTTGATGAAGCACTGGATGCCATCTGGAAGTTGGTCCAAGGGTCAAATAAATTAATTGAACAAGAAAAGCCCTGGCAGTTGGCCAAAGATAACCTCGACCGGCTAAATGATGTTTTATATAATCTTTTAGAATCATTAAGACAGATTGGGTGGATGTTGTTGCCAATAATGCCAGAGACTAGTGAAAAAATTTGGTTACAATTAGGTTTAGAAATTGGTCAAGAAAAATCACGCAACTGGTTGGAAGCTAAGGTTTGGGGAGGAATAAAACCTAAAACAAAAATTAATAAAGGGGAACCGATTTTTCCCAGAATAATCTAATAAAAATATGAGCCACGCAGATATAATTTTGCTAATAATTTTAGGTGGATTTTCTCTGTTTGGTCTTTGGTTTGGTTTTATTCATACCCTTGGTTCTTTAATCGGAACAGTTTTTGGTGCTTATGTTTCTAGCCATTATTATGGGCCTATTTCCTCTTGGGTTTGGTCGTTAACCGGTGGTAATGAAAATCTTGTTAAATTTATTGTTTTTATTTTAATTTTTATTATTGCCAATCGTTTAGTGGGATTTGTTTTTTGGCTGATAGAGAAACTCTTTAATATTATTAAAATAATACCATTTTTAAGTACAATTAATCGTTTGCTGGGTTTTGTTTTTGGTTTGGCTGAAGGTACTTTATTTTTGGGTTTGACTTTATTTTTTGTGAGTAAATTTCCTTTTAGTGATTGGGTGATAAATTCTCTATTAAAATCAGAAGTGGCTAATTCTTTAATTAAAATTTCTAGTGTTTTGTGGCCACTTTTACCAGCTGCGTTAAAACAGATTCAGGCAGTCATTCTATGATGTTTGATACTCATTGTCACGTTCAATTTTCCGCCTTTAAAAATGATTCTTTAAAGGTTTTAAATCGTTGCCAAGAAAAAAATACGTTAATTAATACGGTGGGAACCCAAAAAGATACTAGTCGGTTGGCTGTAGAAATAGCAGAATCACATCAAGGAGTTTGGGCAACCATCGGACTACATCCTAGCCATTTATTTCCTACTATAATTGATGAAGAGGAGAGTCATTTTTTATCACGCGAAGAAAATTTTGATGAGAGTTACTACTCTTCTTTAGCTCAAAGTTCTAAGGTAGTTGGAATAGGAGAGTGTGGTTTGGATTTATATCATTTGCCTGAAAATATAGAAAAAGAAAAAGTTTTAGCCAAACAGCAGTCCATTTTTTTACAACAATTAAATTTTGCCCAAGAATTGAATAAGGCGCTGGTAGTTCATGTGCGCGAAGCAGACAAAGAAATGATTGATTTATTACAATCACAAATTAAACCCAATTCTGTTAGGGGGGTGATCCATTGTTATACTGGGAATTGGCTAGCGGCACAAAAATATCTCGAACTAGGTTTTTATATTGGTTTTACTGGTGTAATTACTTTCCCACCTAAAAAAAATAATCCGCAGCCAACTCTAGATATTTTAGAAGTTGTTAAAAATATTCCCTTAGAGAGGATGGTTATTGAAACAGATTCTCCCTATTTAGCCCCTCAAGCTTATAGGGGACAAAGATGTGAACCCTGGATGGTTGAAGAGGTGGCTAAAAAAATCTCTGAAATAAAAAAAATTAGTTTACAGGAAACACTAGATTTAACTTCTAATAACGCTCAAAAATTGTTTAAATTGGTTTAAGCCATTTATTCACATTTTGAGTTTAAAAAATACTTGACGCTAGGCTATATTTTTAGTAGAATATAGCCATCTTTATTTTATGGATAAAAAAGAAGTTAAAAATGATCGTTCTTATTATTTGTTTGGTTTGAAGATTGCCGGAGATTTTGGGGCATCTATTGCTGTTCCAGTGGTTATTTTAGCTCTTTTGGGTCAATGGTTAGATGAAAAATATCATAAATCCCCACTATTTTTAGTTTTAGGTTTTGTTTTAGCGGCAATTATTTCAGCAAAACTTATCTATAAAAAAGCTAAAATTTACGGAGAAGAGTATAAAAAGATAAAATAAATATTATGCATATCCCTGCTTTAGTGCCAGATGTTTTAGGCCGAATTGGCGGAATCAATGTAACCAATACAATGATTAATGCCTTATTAGGCACAATTATTTTTTTAGTAGTGGGTATTTTAATTAAAAAAAGTATCAACTTAAGGCCATCAGGGATCCAAAATTTTTTTGAACACATTCTAGAGTTGTTAATGGATTATTTTGATCAGGTTACAGGAGACCGAAAAAAGACTTTGCGTTTTTTGCCAATTGTCGGTTCGGTCTTCTTTTTTATTTTACTTTCTAATTGGTTAGGTCAATTACCAGGCACGGGTAGTATTACTTGGAATCATAAAATGATTTTGCGTCCAGCTAATACGGATTTAAATTTAACCTTAGCCATGGCTTTGGTTTCAGTATTTTCTTCCCATGTTTTTGGGTTTTTGACTGTAGGTTTTTTCACTTATGCTAATAAATTTATACAAATTGGCACCTTAGTTAAGAGTATTAAAAAAGGTCCGGTGGCTATTTTTACTGCTATTGTAGAAATGGCAGTTGGTTTAATTGAATTAATCAGTGAAGCCGCAAAAGTTTTATCTTTATCTCTCAGGTTGTTTGGTAATATTTTTGCTGGTGAAGTTTTGATTTCAGTTATTTCTGCTATTGTTGGTTTAATTGTGCCGGCCCCTTTTATGTTATTGGAAATTTTAGTGGGGTTGATACAGGCAGCAGTGTTTGCCATGTTGACCCTAGTTTATCTAACAGTGGCAACAATGGAAACCCACGGAGAAGAAAATCATTAAAAAATATAAATTTAACGTCAACTGAGGCAAAAATATAATTCATTAAAAAATAAGTCCCGCGGAAGACGTTTTAAAAATATGGATCATGAATCAATTGTGACAATTATGAAAGGCGCTACTATGGCAATTGGCGGTATTTTTCCTGCTTTTGCTATTGGTAAGATTGTGGCTAAGGCTATGGAAGCTATTGGCAGAAACCCAGAAGCTTCTGGTAAATTGTTTGTGCCTATGTTGTTAGGTGCGGCTTTTGCTGAAGCTATCGCCATTTATTCTTTGGTGGTGGTTTTCACTTTAAAGTAGTTTTTTTGGTTGGACCTTTTTGGAGGTCTAACCGCTAAAAATTATTTTTATTTATTATGAATTTTATAGAAATTGCTCATGCTTCTGAAGAAGCACCAGAATTAACCGAAACTACCGGAACTGCCGAGGGGGGAGTTTTGGGTTCTTTAGGTATTAATGGACAGTTATTTGTTTTTCAACTAATCAATTTTGCTTTAGTGGCAGCTATTTTATGGTTTTTGATTTTAAAACCTTTAACTAAAAAAATGGCTGATCGTAAAAAAATAATTGATGAAAGTTTAAATAACGTTAAAAAAATTGAAGATAATTTAGCTAAAAGTAATACTGAATATCAAAAGATAATTAACGAGGCTAAGACTGAATCCCATCAAATTTTGGAAAAAACAGCTGCCGAAAGCAAGCGTTTATCAGATGAAATTAAAGATCAATCTAAAAAAGAAATTGAATCTCTTGTTATTCAAGCTAAAGAAAAAATAAAAGAAGAACGAGAAGAAATGATCTTAGCAATTAAAAAAGATGCCGGAGAGTTGGTAATAACTGCCCTAGAAAAAATTTTAAAAGAAAAAGTAGATAATAAAAAGGATAAAGAATTAATTGAAAGCGCGGTTAAAAGTATTAAGTTGAAATAATATGGCCAAAGGTAAAAGCAACAAGTTTTACGCTAAAATTTTGTTAGAAACTGTTAAAGATTTAAAACCGGCTCAAATTAAAATAGCAGTTAAAAATTTTGCTACCTTTTTGATTAAAGAAAATAAAGTTAAGAAAATTGACCAAATTATTGAGGAGTTTGAAAGATATGCCAAATCCTCGGAAGGTATCCAAGAGGTAAAAATTACTTTAGCCAAGAAAGGGGATTTAAAGACGGTTGAAAAAATAAAAAATTCTTTAGCTGGTAAAATTGAGGAAACAATAATTATTGACGAGAGTATTTTGGGAGGATTTATTTTACAAACTGATGATAAAATTATTGATGCCAGTCTTAAAACACAATTATTAAATTTAAAACAATCATTTAATTAAAATATGTCTATTAACTCAATTGTTGAAGAACTTAAAAAGAATATTTCTTCTTTTGAGCAAAGTGTCGAAGTCGAAGAAATTGGTCATGTTATTGAAGTCGGTGACTCTATCGCTCGCATGAGCGGATTAACTAAATGCCAAGCTAATGAAATGTTAGAGTTTCCTGGTGGGACATACGGTGTGGTTTTGAATTTGGAAGAAGAAGTGGTTGGGGCAATTTTGCTTGGTGAATATAAACATATTAAAGAAGGTGATGTGGTTAAACGCACCGGAAGAATTTTGTCCGTTCCAGTAGCTGATAACTTAATTGGTCGTGTAGTTAATCCTTTGGGACAAGTTTTAGATGGCGGACCCAAGATTAAAACCACCAAATTTTATCCCTTGGAAAGAATTGCACCTGGCGTTATGACTCGCGAACGTGTTTCTCAGCCTGTAGAAACTGGCATCAAAGCTATTGATGCCATGATTCCCATTGGTCGTGGTCAACGTGAATTGATTATTGGTGACAGACAAACTGGAAAAACTGCCTTAGCTATTGATACTATTATCAATCAAAAAGGCAAAAACATGATTTGCGTTTATGTAGCCATTGGCCAGAAGGAATCTAAAATTGCTAGAATTGTGGCTAAATTAAAAGAAACCGGAGCCATGGATTACACTATTGTTGTGGTGGCTGGTGCTTCTGATCCCGCTTCTTTAAATTATTTAGCCCCCTATGCTGGTGTAGCTATGGGTGAATATTTTATGGATCAAGGTAAGGATGTTTTGTGTATTTATGATGATCTGTCTAAACAAGCCTGGGCTTATCGTGAAATTTCTTTATTATTACGCCGTCCACCAGGACGCGAGGCATACCCAGGAGATGTTTTTTATCTTCATTCTAGATTATTAGAAAGAGCTTGTCGTCGTAATAAGGCACACGGAGGCGGATCAATTACTGCCTTACCAATTATTGAAACTCAAGCTGGTGATGTAACCGCTTATATTCCCACTAATGTTATTTCTATTACCGATGGTCAAATTTTTTTGGAAACAGATTTGTTTTATCGCGGTATTCGTCCAGCCTTAAATGTGGGTATTTCCGTGTCTCGTGTTGGCGGTGATGCTCAAATTAAACCAATGAAAAAAGTGGCAGGTAAATTAAAATTAGCCATGGCTCAATTTAGAGAACTCGAAGCTTTCGCTCAGATGGCTTCTGATTTGGATCCGGAAACTAAAAAACAAATTGAAAGAGGACAGAGAATTACTGAATTATTAAAACAGCCTCAGTATCAACCAATGCCAGTAGAACAAGAGGTAGTAGTTATCTACGCGGTTAATAACGGTTATTTTGATAAATTTGCCGTGGCTGAAATTGCTGCGGTGGAAAAGAAATTTTTGTCTTTTGCTTCAGCTTCTCGTTCCAGCTTGTTAAAGAAAATTTCCCAAGGTGAGTGGGACGAAACAATTGAGAGTGAGTTAAAAGAAGCTTGCGAAGAATTTATCAAACAATAATTTATGGCAGTTAATGCTAAAATAGTTAGACGCAGAATTAAATCAATTGGTAATACTAAAAAAATTACCAAGGCTATGGAATTAGTTTCAGCTTCTAAAATGCGTAAGGCTGTCCGCACTGCTTTAGCGACTCGTTCGTATGCTTTATTAGCTAGAGAAATGTTGTTAAAGCTTTCAGAGATGAAGGTTCTAACCAAACACCCTTTAATGCAAATTCGTCCAGTTAAAAAAATATTACTGGTGATTGTAAGTTCTAATAGGGGTTTGTGTGGTGGTTTTAACTCCAATATCTTTAAGAAAACCATTGAACAAATAAAAAATGTTGATTTAATTGCTGTTCAGAGATCTTTTGGTAAAAAAATAATTTCTCCTGCAGCTAAAAATAAAATTGAGATTTCAGCTATTACTATTGGTAAACAAAGTGAAAAAATAGCTATAAAAATGGGTTTAAAAGTTGTAGCAAGTTTTAATAATTTTTCCGATACTCCTAATTTATTAGAAGTTAAACCAATTATAGAAATTATTAAAACAGATTTTGAAAAAAAGAAATTTGATAAAGTGGCCATTATTTATACCGATTATATTTCGGCAGTATTGCAAAAACCAACCATTCGTCAAGTATTGCCAATTTCTCCGGTTGATTTAGAAAAAATGATTAAAAGTTTGTGTGAAAAAGAACAAAATGAATGTGATTTTTCAGAACAATCGGTGGATTTTATTTTTGAACCTAATCCGGCTTGGATTTTGGAAAAAATGTTACCTAAATTAATTGAAGTTCAGCTTTTTCAAGCTTTATTAGAATCAAGCGCTTCAGAGCACAGCGCCAGAATGATGGCTATGCGTAACGCTTCAGAAGCAGCAGAAGAAATGATTGGTGATTTAGTGTTTGCTCTAAACCAAGCACGTCAAGCGGGTATTACTAGAGAAATAGCTGAAATTTCCGGTGGAGCTGCAGCTTTGGAATAATTTATCTAAATTAAATAAAAAAATTAACAAATTTACATCGTTGTATGAATAAAGGTAAAATTTCGCAAATTATTGGTGTGGTTGTGGATGTGTTTTTTCCAGAAAAACTGCCCAACATTTATGATGCTTTGGAAACCACCTTACCAGATGGCAAGAAATTAATTCTTGAGGTGGAACAGCATATTGGGAACAATTTAGTTAGAACAGTGGCTATGAGTTCTACTGATGGATTAAGACGCGATCAAGAAGTAATAGATACTGAAGCACCTATTTCTGTACCTGTGGGTAAGGAAACCTTAGGCAGAATGTTTGATATTACTGGTAATGTGATTGATGGTTTGGGCGAAGTAAAAATTAAAAAGAAATATCCAATCCATCGTCCAGCACCGGAATTTACTGATCAGTCTATTAAATCAGAAGTTTTGGAAACAGGTATTAAGGTGATTGATTTGATTTGTCCCTTTTTGAAAGGCGGAAAAATTGGTTTATTTGGTGGTGCTGGTGTAGGTAAAACAGTAGTTATTCAAGAGTTAATTAGAAATATTGCCCATGAACACGGCGGTTATTCCATGTTTGCCGGTGTTGGCGAACGTACTCGTGAAGGTAATGATTTATATAGAGAAATGAAAGATTCTGGTGTTTTGGATAAAACCACTCTAGTTTTTGGACAGATGAATGAGCCACCAGGAGCTAGAGCCCGTGTCGCCTTATCAGCCTTGGCGATGGCTGAATATTTTAGAGATGAAGAAGGTAAAGACTTACTTTTGTTCGTTGATAATATTTTTCGTTTTACTCAAGCTGGCTCAGAAGTATCTGCTTTGCTTGGTCGTCTGCCTTCAGCGGTAGGTTATCAACCAACTTTGGCTACAGAAATGGGTGCCTTGCAGGAAAGAATCACTTCTACTAATAAGGGCTCTATTACTTCGGTACAAGCGGTGTATGTACCAGCCGATGATTTGACCGACCCAGCTCCTGCTACTACTTTTTCCCACCTTGATTCCACTGTTGTTTTATCCCGTGGCTTATCAGAATTGGGTATCTACCCAGCCGTAGATCCTTTGGATTCCTCTTCAACTATTTTGGATCCAAATATTGTAGGGGAAGAACATTATAATGTTGCTCGTCGTGTTCAGCAAGTTTTACAAAGATATAAAGATCTGCAAGATATTATTGCTATTTTAGGTATGGAAGAATTATCTGATGAAGATAAGATTACTGTTTCTCGAGCGCGCAAAATTCAGAAATTTTTATCTCAACCGTTTAATGTTGCGGAAACTTTCACTGGTCGTCCAGGAAAATACGTTCCAGTAGCCGAAACGGTAAGAAGTTTCAAGGAAATTTTAGATGGAAAATATGATACTGTTCCAGAACAAAATTTTTATATGATTGGTAGTGTTGAAGAAGCGAATAAATAATTCCAATCTTTGAAATTATGGATAAAATTTCTTTTGAAATAACTACCCCGGAAGGCAATATCTACAAGTCAGAAGTGGATGAAGTTTCTTTACCAACTAAAACTGGGGAAATTACTATTTTACCGCATCACATTCCTCTAGTTTCAGCTTTAATTCCAGGAGAATTACGTGTTAAAAATGATAATCAGACAATTTTTTTGGCTGTAGCTGGTGGTTTTATAGAAGTTCAGCCTAATAGTCGCGTCGTGGTTTTAGCTGATAATGCCGAAATGGCAGAAAAAATTGATTTAGATCGGGCTGAGCAAGCTAGAAAGAGAGCTGTGGAATTGATGAAAGAGAAAGCTGTTGATGATGTTGAATATACTGCTTTGGCAAGTAAGATAGAAAGAGAATTGGCTAGAATTAGGGTGGCCCGTAAACATCGTAGTCATCGCCTTGGTTTGGGTCAAGTTTCTAATGAAAACCAAAATAATAAGTAATCAAATTATGTCTCATCAATGCAAAAGTTTAATTGTTCACTGCATGGATTTTCGTTTGGGGGAGGCGATTAAAAATTGGTTAAATGAAAATCACTTATTAAATAATTGCGACCTCGTGTCTTTAGCTGGTGCAGTTAAGGGTTTAATCAACGAAACTAACCTTAAAGAAGCACAAATTATTCTTAAACAAATAGAAATTTCTGTTTCTTTGCATGGTATTAGTCAAATTATTTTAATGAACCATACTGATTGTGGTGCTTATGGTGGCAGAGAATCTTTTGAATCGTCTGAAATGGAACAAGATACTCATGTGAGAGATATGAAAAAAGCTAAAGAAGTAATTGTTCAAAATTTTCCCGATTTGGAAATAAAGTTGATTTTAGCTAAAATGAATCCATTAGGGCAGATTAGCTTTGAAGAGGTTGCGTAAATTTATTTTACCAAATTTTCGATTAGATTTAATACGGGCCCTTGAGCGGGTCCGTATTCGTTTAAATATAATATGTCTAAGTTACTAGAAAATTTAAATTCCGAGCAACAGCAGGCGGTTACTCATAAGAATGGTCCTTTATTAATTGTCGCGGGAGCTGGTACGGGTAAAACTACAGTAATAACTCGTCGTTTAGCTTGGTTGGTAGAAAATAGATTAGCCAAAACCGAAGAAATATTAACTTTGACTTTTACTGATAAGGCTGCTCAGGAATTAGAGGAAAGAATTGATCAACTACTACCATACGGTTTTTTAGATTTATGGGTGCATACTTTTCATTCTTTTTGTGAGCGAATTTTAAAACAACATTGTTTGGAAGTAGGTTTACCTGGAGATTTCAAGCTGCTAACCCAAACTGAAAGTTGGCTTTTAGTGCGAGAAAATTTAGATAAATTTGATTTAGATTATTATAGACCACTAGGTAATCCGACCAAATTTATCCATGCGTTGCTAAAGCATTTTTCTCGCTGCAAAGACGAAATGATTTCTCCTGCCGATTATTTACAATATGCCGAGTCTTTAATCTTAGATGCTGATTTGATCGTTGAGGGAACAATTTATGATGAAAAAAAGAAATACCAAGAAATTGCCAATGCTTATCATACTTATAACCAACTTTTACTAGACAATAACGTTTTAGATTTTGGAGATTTGATTGCTTATACTCTAAAATTATTTAAAGAGCGACCGCAAATCTTAGAATTCTACCGTCAACAGTTTAAATATATTCTAGTTGATGAATTTCAAGATACCAATTTAGCTCAATACGAATTAATTAAATTGATAGCTTCGCCTAAAAATAATCTTACCGTAGTTGGCGATGATGATCAGTCTATTTATAAGTTTCGAGGAGCGGCTATTTCTAATATCTTGCATTTTAAAAGAGATTTTTCTAATACTAGTTTAATTACTTTAATTTATAACTATCGAAGTTGTCAAAATATTTTGGATTATGCATATAAATTGATTTCTTTTAATAATCCCGATCGTTTGGAGGTCAATCTTAAGATTAACAAAAAATTATTATCACAAAATAAAGAAGAGGGGATTATTGAGGTTATTAAGGCTCGCACCGGAGAAGAAGAAGCCAGAAAAGTAGCTGAAAAAATTCAACAATTGAAAATTAAAGAAGAAGAACGCGGTGGAAATTGCACCTGGAATGATTTTGCCATTTTAATTCGTTCTAATAGCGAAGCTGATTTGTTTACTTTAGCCTTAGATAAATTAGATATCCCTTTTCAATTTTTGGCCTCTTCTGGCTTATATCGTCAAGATTTGGTGCTTGATATTATTGCTTATTTAAAATTACTAGATAATTATCACGAAAATAGCGCCTTATATAGGATTTTGAGCTCTTCTTTTATCGATTTAAATTATGATGATTTGATAAAAATAACTCACCAAGCCAAGAAAAAAAGTGAATCAATTTTTGAAATTTTAAAAACCCGGCAAATTTTAGATTTAACAGAAGAGACTTTAAGGAAGATTGATAATTTGCTGCGTTTTTTAGAAAAACACACACAAACGGCCAAAGAATTGCCAACCACTGGGGTGGTTTATGCTTTCTTGAATGATACTGGGTATTTAAAAAATTTAGTCGTTCAAAATAACGCTGGAAAGATTGAAGCAGCTAAACAGATCATGTTTTTAAAACAGTTTTATAATGCTGTGGAAAAATTTGAAACTAGTCATGTTGAAAAAAGGGTTAAAAATTTTTTAGATTTTTTTAATTATTTGTTAGAATCTGGCGAAGAAGGTGCGTTAGAAAAAAATATCTCTGCTGGTCCTGAAGCTGTTAAAATTATGACCCTTCATGCTGCCAAAGGCCTAGAATTTAAATACATTTTTTTAGTTAATTTGGTAGAAATGAAATTTCCTTCGGTTAATAGAAGTGAACCAATTGAGTTACCAGAAAAACTGATTAAGGAAATTTTACCGAGTGGTGATGCTCATCTTCAAGAGGAAAGAAGATTATTTTATGTTGGTGTGACTAGAGCGAGAGATGGTTTATTTCTAACTTTAGCTGATAACTATGGCGGTAACAGAAAGCGTAAACCGTCTCGATTTATCCAAGAAATTGGTTTATCCACCACAACTTTAAATGAAGAAACAGGAGAAGAAAATTTTGTTGAGAAGAAAAAGAAGGTAAAAAAAGTATCAGAAAAATTCCCTAATATTTTGCCTGCGGCCTTTAGTTTTACTCAACTCAAAACTTTCAGTACCTGCCCACGTCAGTACCGTTTTGCTCATATTTTACATATTCCAACTAAAGGTAGCGCTAGTTTCAGTTTTGGTAAAACTATTCATCTGACGTTACAAAAATTTTATCAAGAAGTTATAAGTCTTAACTCGGTTGCTCAGGGAAATTTATTTGGTGAGCAATCAGCTACTTCTAGAACAAACGAAATTCGTGTACCCTCATTAGAAAAATTATTAAATTTTTATGAAGAATCTTGGATTAATGAATGGTATTTAGATAAAAATCAAAGACAAAAATATTTTGAAAAAGGTAGAAAAATATTGAGAGAATTTTATGAAAAAACTGATTGGCGAGTACCCAAAATGTTGGAAGTCGGTTTCAACCTAAGATTCGGTGACGTCAAGCTCAAGGGACAGATTGATCGCATTGATTGTCTATCAGATGGCTCAGTGGAGATTATTGATTATAAAACAGGAGAAGCTAAGGAAGAGGGGAAACTAACTTCAGAAGATAAAGAACAGCTTTTAATTTATCAGTTAGCTGCTGAAAAAGTATTGCAAGAAAAACCCGCCCAACTAACTTTTTATTATTTAGATGGAAATACCAAAGTTTCTTTTATCGGTTCTAACAAAGAATTAACTAAATTGGAAGAAAAAATAATCAGTCAAATTTCTGAAATCAAACAATCGGATTTTCCCGCCAAACCGTCGGTTTTTACTTGTAGTCATTGTGATTTTAAAGATATTTGTGATTCGGCAGATTTAAGCTAATTTAAGCGCAAAAAAATCTCTTGATTTTTATTGTTATTTAAGCTAAGATGTTAAATAGATATGCGATTAAAACATTATCTTTTTTTAATGATTTTTTCCACCTTAATTTGTTGGGGCGCCTGGTTAATAGTTTTATTTAGTGTAGATCCGCTTCAAGCAAGTTTTTGGAACATGGTCTTTTTTTATCTAAGCTTATTTTTAGCTTCCGCCGGTTCTATCTCAATAGTAGGTTTTTTAGCTAGAGTTTATTTGGTTAAATCCAAAGAACCATATTTTCGTATAGTTAAAAAATCTTTTCGGCACAGTTTATTCTTTGCTGCCTTGTTAATTGTGGCTTTATTTTTACAGAGTTTTCGTTTGCTACGGTGGTGGAACTCAATAATTTTAATTTTAGCTTTTTCTTTTTTTGAAATGTCTTTTTTAACAGAAAAAAAAATGGTTGATTAAAGTATGTTTATTAAAAAAATTAAGGAACAATTTAATAAAAGAATTGGTATCGACTTAGGCACGGCCAATACTTTAGTTTATGAAAGAGAACGGGGGATTGTTATTAACGAACCGTCGGTAATTGCAATTAATCTACGTACCGAACAAATTTTAGCAGTCGGTCAGGAAGCTAAAATGATGTTAGGAAAAACCCCACCTTATATTACTGTTACCAAGCCTTTGACTAATGGAATTATTTCTGATTTTGAAGTAACAGAAAAAATGATTAAATATTTTATTAATAAAATTAGTAATGGTCGTTTTATAAATCCTCGGCCTACTGTAGTTATTGGTGTCCCGTTGGAAATTACCGAGGTGGAACGTAAGGCAGTGGAAGATGCTGTCTTGGGTGCTGGAGGTAGAAGGGCCATTATTGTTGAAGAACCAATGGCCGCAGCTATTGGTGCAAAATTACCAGTTGAAGAAGCAGTAGCTAGTATGATTGTGGATATCGGTGGCGGAACTACCGAAATCGCAGTAATTTCATTAAGCGGTATTGTTACTTCTAAGTCTATTAAAATAGCTGGAGACGAGTTTAATAAAAATATTATGCAGTATGCCAAAGAAAGATTTAATCTTTTGATTGGTGAAACACATGCTGAAGAACTAAAAATAAAAATTGGCTCAGCTAAAGAATTAGATGAATCTTTAGAGTGTGCCATTCGTGGTCGAGATATTATGACCGGTTTACCTAGAGAAAATATTATTTCTGATAATGATGTTCGAGAAGCTATCCAACGTTCAGTTTGGACCATTTTAGATAATATTAAATCAGTTTTAGAAGTAACCCCCCCAGAATTAATCGCCGATATTCACGAACGAGGCATTGTTTTAAGTGGGGGTGGTGCTTTGCTTAAGGGCTTAGATAGAGCTATTACTCAAACGACTGATATTCCCGTAAGAATTGCTGATGATCCCTTAACCTGCGTTGTTAGAGGTACTGCTATTTTAATTGAAAATAATGATCTCTTGGCTAACGTAGCCTTACCTTCTTCGCTCGAAAAATAAGATTCTTTCTTTTTTAGATGGAATTTTTTATCAACGATTTTATGAAAAGGAAATCAATTCTCGCTTCTTTGTTAATTTTAATTTTTATAATTTTTTTTCATTATCAAGGTTGGTTAAGTCCAATAGAAGCGGGGGCTAGGTTTATTGTTGGTAAATCTAGTTTTGCAATTTATAATCTTAGTAATGATATAAAAAATTATTTTGCTCGCTGGGCCAGTTATAAAAATTTATTTGAAGAAAATAAAAAATGTTTAGAAAAACTTACCTCTTTTTCTGTCCAGCAAGCAGAACTCAGCCAATTAAGGGAAGAAAATAATATTTTACGTTCTCAATTAAATTTTATCAAAAATGATTCTAAGGTTGTCTTGGCTAATATTATAGGTAAATCTCCAGATTCTTCTAGTAATGTTTTATTAATTGACCGCGGTAGTGAAGATGAGATAAGAGAAGGTCAGGCGGTGATAACTGGCGATGGAATTTTGGTAGGAAAAATTATTAAAACTGAAAGTAATATTGCTCAAGTTAAAATATTAACTGATAATCAAAGCCGTATTTCTGCTTCGATATATAATCAAGATAAAACCATCGGAGTTGTTAATGGGGAACATAACTTACGTCTTAAATTAACCCTAGTACCCTTAACTGAAGTGATTAAACAAGGGGATATTGTGGTATCTTCTAATCTAGATAAAAATATTCCCAGCGGACTATTAATTGGAAAAATCGAATCGGTAGAAAAAGAATTATATCAGCCATTTCAAACCGCAATAATTAAACCAGCAGTTGATTTAAATAAGCTTTCTATTATTTCCGTTTTAATTAATTAAAAAATATGGCTGTCCGTTGGGCCCTCTCTTTTATCTTTGGTTTAACATTGATAATAATACAAATGGGTTTAGTGGCTTCTTTTTATCAGCCATTTTCTTCAATTAATCTTATTTTAGTTTCTTTAATTTTTTTATTTTTTTTAAATAAAAAATATGACAGATTATTTTATTTAATTATTTGGGTTGGTTTTTTAATGGAATTATTTAATTCTTCTATTTTTGGTTTGTATCTCTTCACAATTTTTTTAACTTTTTTAATTATTACGTTTATTTCCCGTTTTTTTTTAACCAACAAAACAACTATTGTGTTGTTGGTTACATCTTGCCTAGTTTTTGTCTTTTATAATTTAATTTTTGTTCTACTTAATTTTTTAATTAGCATTAAATACGACCTTGGTTTAACCTACTCTTTTTTAGATTATCTAAGGTTTGGTTTAATTGGTGCAATTGTAAATTTACCTTTAATTTTGATTGTTAATTTTTTATTAAAAAAATTCTCTGGGTTATTTAGAGAGTTTTTTATCTTTAATTAAAAATGAAATTTTTTTGGTCTCATAAAAAAAAATCAAGAAACGACAACCCCTTTTTAATTCAAGAGGGGAGAATTTTGAATGAATCAGTTAAGGAAATTAGTCGTAAAAGATGGGTGGAAGAAACTTGGATAACTGATAATAAAAAATCTCAATCAGTAGAACTGTCGGAGTTTATCGGTGTAGCTGCCAACATAAAAAAAATTAAATTAATCGGCTGTTTTATTTTTTTAATTGTGGGTGTAATTTTTTTAAGAAATGTTTTTTTGCAAATATGGCAAGGAAAAGATTTTAGAGCGCAAGCTGAAGATAATCGCTTAAGAGTTAAACCGATTATTGCTGAAAGGGGAGTAATTTATGATCGCAATAATATTCCTTTAGTAACCAACGTCCCTTCTTTTAATCTAGTTCTTTCGCCCCAAGATCTTCCTAAGAATGAAGAAAATTTAAATAAAACATTAGAAAAAATTTCTAATTTAAGCGGTATTAGTATTTTAGATTTAAAAGCTAAACTCAATAACAGTGGTAAAACTTTACAAGCAATTAATTTAATAGAAAACCTTGATTATGGTAAAGCCATGAGTCTTATTCTTAGTGGTGCTGAAATTCCTGGTATTACCATGGAACAAACTTACAATCGATTTTATCTGTATTCCTCGGAAAACACCAGTTCAACTTTAAAAAATGGAGACGCTACTATTTATTCTTTGGCACATTTGTTGGGTTATACTGGAAAAATTAATAAGAACGAGTTACAGAATAATTCAAATTATTTACTAACCGATTTTATTGGTAAAACTGGTTTAGAAAAACAATATGAAAAAGAGTTAAGAGGGGTTTATGGTGAGAAAGCCATAGAAGTCGATGCCTTAGGAAAAGGGAAAAATGTTGTTAAAGTAGCAGCTCCCAAAGTGGGTAAGAATTTAATTTTGACAATTAATTTAGAATATCAAAAAAAATTAGAAGAATTTTTATTAAAAGAGTTACAAGCAATAAATAAAAAAAAGGCGGTGGCTATTTTGCTGGATCCTAATAATGGGGAAATTTTGGCCTTAGTTAATTTACCTGCTTTTGATAATAATTTGTTTGTAAGGGGTATTTCGGCTGATGAATATAAAAACCTTATAAACGACGAAAACAATCCATTATTCGCCAGAGCTTGGAGTGGTTTGTATCCTTCTGGTTCTACAATAAAGCCACTGTTTGCCGCTGCCGCTCTTAATGAAAAAATAGTTGATAAAAATACGACAATTTTAAGTAATGGGGGTATTCAGGTAGATCGTTGGTTTTTTCCCGATTGGAAATCCGGGGGGCATGGCTCAACAGACGTTCGAAAGGCTTTGGCTGAATCGGTTAATACTTTTTTCTATTATATTGGTGGTGGTTATAATAATTTTGTTGGTTTGGGTTTGGACAAGTTAATAATTTATCTAAAAAAATTTAATTTTGGTTCAACTCTAGGGATAGATTTACCAGAAGAAGCTAAGGGTTTTATCCCAAGTCGTCAATGGAAATTAGATACTAAGAAAGAGAAATGGTTTATTGGCGACACCTATAATCTTTCCATTGGTCAGGGTGATTTATTAGTTACACCTTTACAAATTGCTTCTTTAACAGCCACTATTGCCAATGGCGGGACTATTTATCAACCTCATATTTTAAAAAGTTTAGTTGATCCAGCTGATAACGCCTCTCAAGAAACTAAAATTACCAAATTACAAGAAAAAGTTATTCCGGATAACTATTTAAAAATAATTAGAGAAGGCATGAGACAGACTGTTACCCAAGGTAGCGCGCGGGCCCTGTCTAATTTAGAAATTGCCGTCGCTGGAAAAACCGGTACAGCTCAATGGTCAGCTAAAGCTGACAATCACGCTTGGTTTACTAGTTTTGTCCCTTTTGATAAGCCCCAATTAGTTTTAACTGTTTTAATTGAAGAGGGCGGAGAAGGAAGTGGTGTGGCCGTCCCAGTAGCTAAAGATTTTTTTTCTTGGTATGAAAAAAATCATTAAATTATGTTTTGTTTGCCTATTTATTTTTTTTGTGATATCTTAAATTGGATTTAAATTTTTATTAAATAGATTTTATGGAAAGTAAAGAAACTTATTTAACTGCCGCTGGTTTAGAAAAAGTTAAAAAGGATTTAGAAGATTTAAAAAACAAATTACCTGAAATTTCTGACAAAATAGAGAGAGCTAAAGAATTAGGTGATTTATCGGAAAACGCAGAATATCACGAAGCTAAGGACGATTATGCTTTTACCCAAGGAAGAATTCAAGAGTTAGAACAAATTGTTTTGCGGGCTAAAATTGTGACTAAAAATAGTGATAATACAGTTGGGATAGGATCAACCATAAAAGTAAAAAATGATAAAGGCAAAGAAATGGAATATACAATTGTAGGTTCTAATGAAGCTGATCCTATTCATGGAAAAATTTCTAACGAATCACCTTTAGCCCTATCTTTTTTAGGTAAAAAAATAGGGGATAGGGTAGAAGTTAAGATACCAACCGGTTTATCAGCCTATCAAATTTTAGAAGTTAAATAGAATTAGCTTAAAAGCCCTCAAACAGAGGGCTTTTTTAAATTAAGCCAAAAACTTGATTTATATCCTTATTTTAAGTATAATTAAGATACTTGTTTTAATGTATTTTTTAATTAAATTTATGAGTGAAAATACTAACCCTAGTCTTCTTGAAGAAGCAGAAGTAAGGATAAAAAAAATGGAGGAACTGCAAAAAACCGGTATCAATCCCTACCCATCTTGGAGTAGTTTGGAACGTCAAACTACTAATTCAATAATGTCTGATTTTGAAAGATTAAGTCAGAGGGAAGAACTCATTATGGTGGCTGGTAGATTGCGTTCCATTAGAAGTCATGGTGGTTCTACTTTCGCACATCTAGAAGATGAAACTGGTAAAATTCAAATCTATTTTAAAAAAGATGAATTAGGTGAAGAAAATTATAATTTGTTTGTAAATATGGTTGATGTGGCTGATTTTATAACGGTTGAAGGATCAATTTTTGAAACCAAAAAAGGGGAGAAAACTATTCTAGTTAAAAAATGGAAATTTTTAACTAAAAGTTTATTACCTTTACCTGATAAATTTCATGGTCTCTCTGATGTAGAAATAAGATTTAGACAAAAATACCTTGATTTATTGGCTAACCCCGAATCTAAAGCCAATGCTTTACAAAGAATTAAAATTGTTAAGTCTATAAGAGATTTTTTTGACATGGAGAATTTTGTGGAAGTAGAAACTCCTATTTTGCAACCGTTATATGGTGGTGCCACAGCCAAACCCTTTACTACTCATCACAACGCCTTAAATACAGACTTATTTTTACGCATTGCCCCAGAATTATATTTAAAAAGATTAATTGTGGGAGGTTTTGAAAGAGTTTATGAGATAGCTCGTTGTTTTAGAAATGAAGGAATTGATTATAGCCACAATCCAGAATTTACTCAAATAGAGTTTTATTGGGCTTATGCCACTTATGAAGATCTGATGAAATTGATGGAAAAATTTTTTTCTTATTTATTACCAAGAGTGGGTAAGAATTTAAAATTTACCTACCAAGGAATGGAAATAGATTTAACTCCACCGTATCCGCGAAAAACTTTCCGAGAGCTTTTAATAGAATATGCCAAAATGGATATTGAGGAATTCCCTGATGCTAAAAGTTTGTTTGATTGGGGAACTAGCAAGGGTTTGGAGTTAAATAAAAATGATGGTCGAGGTAAATTATTAGATGATATTTATAAACATTTTGTTCGTCCCAAAATTATTCAGCCATTATTTATGACTGAGCATCCGGTAGAACTATCTCCTTTAGCCAAACGTAAAGCAGACAATCCGGCCTATACAGAAAGAATGCAACTATTAATTGCTGGTGGTTTTGAGTTGTGTAATGGTTTTTCTGAGTTAAATGATCCCTTAGATCAAGAAAGTAGATTTAAAGAACAAGAAAAATTAAGAGAAGCGGGCGATGAAGAAGCCCAAAGATTTGATGAGGATTTTATTTGCGCCCTTAAACACGGTATGCCGCCAACAGCTGGATTGGGTATGGGGATTGATCGTCTAGTGACTTTATTAACTGATTCTCATAATTTAAAAGAGGCTATTTTGTTTCCTACACTTAAACCAGAAAAATAAATATGTTAGATATAAAATTTATTCGAGAAAATGTCGAATTGGTTAAAAAAAATAATTCTTATAAAAGAGCTGAGGTTGATGTTGATCAGCTATTAAAAATGGATGAAGGACGACGACAGCTTCAGGTGGAATTAGAAGGTTTACGAAATGAAAGAAATAAAATTTCCAAAACTAAACCGAATGAAGTGGAAATAGCTGAAATGCGTAAAATGGGTGAAAAAATTAAAGATTTAGAAAATAAATTTAAAGAATTAGAGCAGGGTATTACCGAATTATTGTATAAAATTCCTAATGTAGTCCATTCTTCAACCCCAGTCGGCCCAGACGAAAGTGGCAATAAAGTTTTGCGTCAGGTGGGGGAAATTCCTCAATTTAACTTTAAGCCCAAAGAACATTGGGAAATTGGTAAAAATAGAGGTCTAATCGATAATGAGAAGGCCGCTGATGTTAGTGGCACTAGATTTACCTATTTAAAAGGTAAATTGGCTTTATTGCAGTTTGCGTTAATTAATCATGCTTTATCAATTTTAACCAACGAAGAATCTCTAAAGAAAATTATTAAAGAAAATAACTTAAATATTTCTTCTACTCCTTTTATCCCAGTTATTCCTCCAGTCATGATTAAACCAGAAGTATTTCAAAAAATGGCTAGAATCGATCCAAAAGAAGAGAGGTATTACATTCCTTCTGATGATGTTTATTTGATTGGTAGCGCTGAGCACACCCTCGGTCCTTTGCATATGAATGAAACCTTGGACGAAAAATCTCTGCCTTTACGTTATGTCGGTATTTCTTTAGCTTTTAGACGTGAAGCGGGTTCTTATGGCAAGGATACTAAAGGAATACTGCGTGTTCATCAGTTTGATAAGATGGAGATGGAATCTTTTTCTTTACCGGAAAATTCAGTTGAGGAACAAAATTTCTTTGTTGCAATTCAAGAAGAATTAATGAAAACCCTAAAATTACCTTATCAAATAGTTCAAATTTGCACTGGCGACATGGGCGGACCAGATGCTAGACAGATTGATCTAGAAACATGGATGCCAGGTCAAAATAAATATCGAGAAACCCACACTTCAGATTTAATGACTGATTATCAATCCAGACGTTTAAAAACTAAATTTAAGACTAAAGATGGAGATTCCGCTTTTGTTCACATGAACGATGCTACTGCTTATGCTATCGGCAGAACCTTAATTGCTATTATAGAGAATTACCAGCAGGAGGATGAAACTATTGTTGTACCTGAAGTTTTACGTCAATATACTGGTTTTGATAAAATTTAAAATTATTTTATGCGACCTCAGCAGAGAAACTCTTTTTGGAATAATAAAAGAAAATACAAAAAAAGAGATTTTTTAGTTAAGAAATTTAAGAATCCATATTTTCTCAAAGAAAGAATGCCAAAAAGAACTAAAGCTCCTAGACTAAAAATAGGTTTGGGGATTATTAGTTTATTAGGAATTATTGGAGTTTTTTTATTCCACCCCTATTTTTTAATAAAAAATATCGAAGTCAAGGGGAACCAAACTGTTGCCACTAATGATATTTTAAATAGAGTCAACCAAATTACATCCCTAAAGAGATTATTTTTGTTCAGTGGTAATAATATTTTTACAGTTAACACAAAGAAAATAAAAAATGAGTTGGAAAATAATTTTATTTTTAAAAAATTAGAAATTACTAAAGATTTTCCCCAGCGTTTAATTATTAATATTCAAGAAAGAGAAGCCAAAATGATTTTAATGACAGTTGCTGGTTCTTCTACCACTACCTTTAACTATTATGTTTTGGATGAAAATGGAAAGAATATTCGTCAAGAAAAGGAACCAACAGCCGAGATTTTAACCCGGTTACCAAACATAACCATTGAAAAATCCAGTTGGGAACCCCAACTTAGTGAACAAGTGATTTCTCCAGCTAATTATGAGTTTATAAATTTTCTAGATGAAAAATTAGATAATAAAAATGAAATAATTGTAGATAAATTTTCCCTTGCAACCAGTACTGACAAGATTGTTAATGTTTGGACGGGGGAGGGGTGGAAAATCATGTTTGACCGTCAAAGTGACTGGAAAAAACAATTGCAGGTTTTAGAAACTATTTTAAAAGAAAAAATTAAAGATCGAACTAATTTAAAATACATTGATGTTCGTTTTGAAAATCGGTCCTACTTTCAGTAAAGGCTTTAAAGGGGAGACTAAGTTTTTCCCTTTTTTAAGCATGCATTGCGTCGCACAATATACCTTATGCGACACTATGTATTAAAAAATAAGATGGGGTCGATTAGAGTTAATTTTATAAACCCAGTTAACTCTTGTACTTATTTTCTTTTAAGACTAGATATTTATAATTTTAAACATTTTGCCCCATCTTGAATACTAATATTTATATAAATTATAAATTTTCACTATTTTTATAGTATTCTTTAAAAATTAGTTAATTGACTTTTTTTGACCTTTTGGGTGGTATGTAGATACCACCCAGGATTGCTATTTTTGTAATTTTTTCTATAAAATTATAACTTATAGAAAATTTATTAAAAAAATAAAAAATTTCATTAATAATTTAAATAATTTAGTTTAAAACAAAAACAAGGGATAAGTTCCCCTGTTGTTTATTTTTTAATCATCCTCACCAAACCATAGTCAACGATTTTTGTTCTACCCCTTAATTTATTAAGAAACATCTTGAATGAGTCGCAAAATAATATTAAGTAATGATAATAATTTATTCTAAATAATCTAATGGGTCTACTGGCAAACCATTAATTCTTACTTCAAAATGTAAATGAGCTCCAGTAGAAAAACCGGCTCCTGGGGTACCGGGTATGCCACCACTATAAGCAATTATCTCTCCTCTTTTAACATACTCGCCTTCTTTAACATTAAAACGCGATAAATGGGCATAAACAGTGGCAATTCCTTCATTATGAATAACCATAATATTGTTACCGTAAGATTTATTATTTCTAGCCCAAGCTATGTAACCAGAGGCTGCTGCTTTGACAGGAGTACCGGATTTTATAGGTAAATCTATACCAGTATGTTCAAATAAATAGCGAAAAGGATAATCCGGATCTCTAAAATAAGCAGAAATACCATTAACAGATCTAGCGGGCCAAGATAAAACTGAAGCGGAGTTGTCTAACCGGTCATCTTTAGTTAATTCTTTTTGAATTTTTCTTTGTAAGGTTGCTATTTCTTGATCATAAGAAGATTGTTCTTGTTGTAATTGAGCCAAAAGTGACCGGAATTTGCTTTCCGATTGTTTAGTTTGGGTTAAGAGGTAATTTTTGGCCTCTTTTTGTTCTGTCAAAGAAGCACGATAATCCACTAGTTCCTTTTTTAAGGTTACTAATTGATTCTTTTTACCCTCAGCAATTTTTTCTTTAGATTCTAAGTTTTGTTTTTCATTTTTTAATACCTTTAAACCCTGATTAATTTGAGAATTTAGATCTTCTAGATATTTTGTTTGATTAAAAAATTCGGAAAAAGACGGGTTAGTCAATATAATATTTAAGTAATTTTTTTGATCACTAATATTAATTAAGCGCAATAAATTATTTAAATATTTTTTTTGCTGTTCTATCTGTTCTTTCCTGTCACCAATATCGCTACCTAATGAAGTTAATTCTAAATCCAAAGATTCTATCTGGGTTTCATTGAGACGAATATCTAGTTCTATTTTAGAAATTTTACTTTTTAAAATAGAAAGTTGATTATTAAGAGTATTAGCTTCACTTTGTTTAACCTCAATATCTTTTTTGTAAACATTAATCTGAGTTTCTAGCTTTTTAATTGCGTCCTGTTTTTCTGCTATTTGTTGGTTAAGATCATCAACAACACTAGCTAGAACATTTTGCCCAGTTAGTAAAAATAAAAAAATAATGACCCAAATTTTTATCATCCTCCTCATAAAATTTTTAATCAACTAACAATTTAATAGCTTGTTTTATTCTAACCAAGGTTTCTTCTTTTCCTAAAACCCAAGCTAGTTGAAAAGGTCCGGGTGATTTTTCCATTCCAGACAAAGCTACCCGTAACGGCCATAGAGTAGTTCCGTTGTCTAAATTTTCGTCTGTAATTCTTTTTAAAGCTCCTTCTTCTATCCCCTTTTCAGTCCAGTCGCCAGAGTAAGTGTCGCAAAATTTTAAAAGCCAATTTAGCCTATTTAGGGTTGTTTCTTTATCACTTTTTCTCCAAATAAGTAATTCAGGGTTAAAAACTGGTAACTGAAAAAAGAAATTAATTGCTTCACTTATTTCCGAAATTTTCTTTAATCTTTCTTGAGTAATAGCAACTGCTTTTTTCAGTCGCTCCTTATTTTTTTCGTAATTTTCTTCGCTCAATAAACCCGACTCTTTTAAATACGGAACGGCCAAATTTAATAATTCCTCAACTTTTAATTTTTTTAAATACTGACTATTCATCCATTCTAATTTATTTAAATCAAACACAGCACCAGCTTTTTGGACCTTATTAATATCAAAAGCATCCTCCAATTCTTTTAAAGAAAAAATTTCTTGTTCAGTTCCGGGATTCCAACCCAATAAAGCCATGTAATTAACTAAAACCTCTGGCAAAAATCCCTTTTTTAAATAATCTTCTACCGCTACATCACCTTGGCGTTTAGATAATTTAGAATGGTCAGGATTCAAAATTAAAGATAAATGAGCAAATTGAGGAATATCCCAACCAAAATATTTATATAAAACAATGTGTTTCGGGGTTGAAGAAAGCCATTCATCCGCTCTAACCACATGGGTAATTTTCATAAGATGATCATCGACCACAACGGCTAAATGATATGTAGGAAAACCATCAGACTTAATTAAAACCTGGTCATCAATTAGTTTATTTTCAAATTCGATCTCTCCTCTAACTAGATCGGTAAATTTAGTAGTACCTTCTTTTGGCATTTTTAAACGAATAACATAAGGTAAACCTTTGGTTAGATTTTCCTTGACAACTTTTTCATCTAACTGACAACATTGTCCATCATACATCGTTGGCTGATGATTTAATTCCTGAACTCTTCTAACATCATCTAAACGTTCCGCAGAACAAAAACAATAGTAAGCTTGACCTTTACTGATTAATTCTAAGGCGTATTTTTTGTAGAGATCTAATCTTTGAGATTGAATATAAGGTCCATAACCCCCCTTTTCTGTAATTTGTCCGTTTTGTAAATCTGGCCCCTCGTCCCAATCAAGTCCAACTTTTTTTAAAACCACTAATAATTTTTCTAGAGCATCTTCCACTAAACGCGTTCTGTCGGTATCTTCAATGCGTAAAATAAAAGAACCCTTATTATGCTTGGCTAAAAGATAACAATACAAGGCAGTTCTTAAGCTGCCTACATGTAGATAGCCTGTTGGTGAAGGAGCAAAACGAGTTCTAACTTGTGTATTTTTTGTAATCATAATCTTTTTTCAGTATACCTTATTTAGCTTTAAACGGCAATTGACCAGAACAGTCTCGAAGTAATATTTCTAGGGATTCTCGACGTGAAGGATGAATTATTCGCTTAAGTTCTGTCAAATCAACCCATTTATAATCACACAACTCTTGTTTGTCTAATTTGATATCTGCTCCATCGCCATTATATTGTAAAAGAAAAGGATATTTTTCAGCACCTCGATATTTCCAAAATCGGGGGTTAGTTGAAGAAGTAAATGACCAATTATATAAATGAGGGTCTTGAGCTGCGCATAAAATTTGAGTTTTCATTCCGGTTTCTTCTTCCGTTTCTCTAATAACTGCTTCGGCTAGACTTTCTTTAGAATCAACTCCGCCTTGAGGTGGTTGCCAATGTTCGGTATTTAAAGAGTAGCAATCGTTTTTTTCTGGGGTTCTTTTAGCAATAAAAAATTGACCGTTTTGGTCGATAATAAACCCAACCACGCCTTTTTTGTAAGGCTTTTTTAAAATTTGTTTATATTCCTTAATCAATTTTAAAAAAGTAAAAGTAGCCTTGAACACTCTTTGTGTTCGATATTTAGGATCGGATAATAAACGCCAAAACCACTCTAAACCCAGTTGACGAACCATTTTTGGGGCACGTTTTACACAGCCAGAAAGATAATTAAAAGCCCCACCAACACCCATGGCCACTTTAACACTGGGAATTTGATTCAGATAAGAAATAAGCCATTTTTCTTGCTTAATATGGCCAAAAGCCGCAAACAAGATGTCGGGTTTTACTTGGTTAATTTGGTCAATAATTTTTTTATTTTCTTTTTGATCAAAATCTAATCCAGTTAAAAACTCATTATGCCATACTCTTTTATCGGCTCCATTGTGTTGAACACTAATTTTTAACCCAGCAGTTGCTCCGGCAATTTTAATTTGGGGATATAATTTGAGTAAATTTTGAGTCAATTGGTCTAAAGTTTCTTGCTTTGAGCCAAGCAAAAAAATACTTCTTTTCTCTTGTTCGGCTAGACGGCAAACATCTAACATTAAATCTATTCCTGGGTAACGGTTTAATTTTTGATGATATAAATACTTAGCAGCTAGAACCAAACCAAAACCATCAGCAATATTCAATGATGAACGATAAAAAATTTCTTTAAAAAACCAGTCTTTATCCGCATCAACTAACATTTCCGGATTAGGTGTGGTAATTAAATTTTGTTCTTTATTATGCAAAAAATCCTTAATTTTATTAAGGGTTTCCCAATGAGAAAAATTGTCAATTGGAATATCTAAAATTTTAAGTCGCATATAACTTATATTAACTTAAAAATGGGATTTTAGCAATAAAAAACCCCAGTTGGTTAGAACTGAGGCTCCACGCTACACGTGGGGTCAAGTTATTTTATTGGGTTTTACTGGATGGTTCCGGGGGAAAGCAACATCTGGAGCAGTTCCCGAACATCACCACGAGAATCTTTTTCACCAAGGTCTCTCCTTAAAACAGGGTGATTGAAAATACCAGGAAAAATTTTCCCAGCCAACTTAAACTAACTAATAAAATTAGCTTAAATTAAGTTTAAAATACTAATTCTTGACTTCTTCATCCCAGAGATGTATTATGTACTTATTAGCACTCTAAAGTGTAGAGTGCTAAACAACTTCAAAAAATATCTTTTTTATGAATCCACAAAATTTTACTGTTAAGTCTCAAGAGGCCCTAGCTCGCGCTCAACAATTATCTCAGGAATATAATAATCCCAATCTAGAACCTATCCATTTACTAGCTTCCTTAACTGAACAAGAAGAAAGCGTGCCAGTGTTAGTTTTTAGAAAAATAGGGCTGAATATTGGAATTTTAAAACAGCAGATTGATCAAGAACTAAACCGAGTGCCTAAGGGTCAAATGCCTAGGGGCGGTGTTGGTCAAATTTTTATTTCCAACAACATGATGGCCGTTTTAAATGAAGCGGGAAAACAAGCCCAAAAAATAAAAGATGAGTATATCTCTACCGAACATCTGTTGTTAGCTATTTTAGAAATTAACTCCCCTACCAAAAAATTGTTAAATAATCTAGGGGTTGATTATGATAATGTTTTAAAAGTTTTGGCCAGTGTTAGAGGCACGCAAAAAGTAGACTCTCCGGAACCAGAAGCCAAATATAATTCTCTGGAAAAATATGGTAAAAATTTAACTCTTTTAGCTAAACAAAAAAAACTTGATCCAGTTATTGGTCGCGATGAAGAAATTCGCCGCGTCATGCAGGTTTTGTCTCGCCGCACTAAAAATAATCCGGTTTTGATTGGTGAACCGGGCACTGGTAAAACTGCCATTGCCGAGGGTTTGGCCCAACGTATTATCTCTGGTGATGTTCCGGAAACTCTTAAAGACAAGGAATTGATTGCTTTAGATATTGGTTCTTTAGTCGCCGGAACAAAATTTCGCGGTGAATTTGAAGAACGTCTTAAGGCAGTATTAAAAGAAATTAACGCCTCGGCTGGAAAAATAATTTTATTTATTGATGAACTTCACACTATTGTTGGAGCTGGTGGTTCCGAAGGAGCAATTGATGCTTCTAATATGCTAAAACCAGCTTTAGCCCGCGGAGAATTGCACGCGATTGGCGCTACCACCTTAAAAGAATACCAAAAATATATTGAAAAAGATGCGGCTTTAGAACGTCGTTTTCAACCAGTGCTGATTAATGAGCCGACTATTCCTGATGCTATTGCTATTTTGCGCGGGATTAAAGAAAAATACGAAGTTCATCATGGTGTCCGCATCACCGACGCGGCTATTGTAGCGGCTGTAGAATTATCAGTTCGGTATATTACCGATAGATTTTTACCTGACAAGGCTATTGATTTGATTGACGAAGCTGCTTCTTCTTTACGTATGGAAATTGATTCTATGCCTTTGGATTTAGATAAAATGAAGC
>DAOMZV010000007.1:0-34129 GCA_035400705.1 Candidatus Magasanikiibacteriota bacterium | reverse complement strand
TGGCGACAACGTTGGTTAGAAGAAAAAAAAGAACTTTTTACTTTTCTTCCAGCTGACAAAATAAATTTGCATGATAAAATCTTAGCTAAAAGTTTTCTTAAACTTTTGCCGCCCAGCATTACTCCAAATCAGATTTCTATTTTCCGCTTGTTAACCACCCCCCTAGTCTTTTGGTTAACTTATAAAGAAAGCTACATTTTAGGAATTGCCGCTTTTTTACTGTTAGCTTTTTCTGATGCTTTAGATGGTTCTTTAGCTAGAACCCAAAATAAAATTACTAAATTTGGCATGCTATTTGATCCTCTGGCTGACAAAATTTTAGTTGGTTCCATGGTCCTAATTTTAGTGTTTCGTTTTTTAAATCCTTGGCTGGGTATAATTATTATTGGAATCGAAATTATTTTTGTAATTAGCGCCTTGGTTTACAAACATAAATTCAAAAAAGTAAAAATGGCCAATTTGTGGGGAAAAATAAAAATGGTCTTACAAGTGGTTGCTATTTTCTTAATTTTACTTGGGTTACTTCTTAATTATCCTGTTCTTCTAACTATAGCTTCGGGCCTTTTTGGTTTAGTTATTGGTTTTGCCTTGGTCAGTCTTTTTACCCATGGTTTATAAAATAAAAAAGAGGCAAATTGACAAACGGCCTCTTTTTTGATACCTTAAAAGCAAATCTAATTTTCTATCACCCCCCTAGAGCAAAGCCCTAGCGGGGATTTTGCGCTTATTATGCAAGACAAAATTACTATAAAAGGAGCCCGAGAACACAATTTAAAAAATGTTAATTTGGAAATTCCTCGAAACAAAATGGTGGTTTTTACCGGTCTGTCCGGTTCAGGAAAATCATCTTTGGCTTTTGATACAATTTTTGCCGAAGGGCAACGCCGCTATATCGAATCCCTGTCTTCTTATGCTAGGCAATTTTTAGGCGGAATGCAAAAACCCGATGTTGATGAAATTGAAGGTCTCTCTCCAGCTATTTCTATTGATCAAAAAGCTCATAGTGCCAACCCCCGTTCTATTGTGGCGACTATTACTGAAATTTACGACTATTTAAGAGTCTTGTTTGCTAGAGTTGGCCAACCTTTTTGTCCCGTTTGTGGCGGTAAAATTGAAAAAATGACTACCGACGAAATTAATCGTCACATTCATAAAAAAATTGAAGTCCTCAAAAAAAATTCGAACAGTGCGAGGAATTTTTTGGAATTGACAGTTCTCACCCCTGTGGTCCGTGGTCGTAAAGGCGAATATTATCAAATGCTTTATGACTTATATAATTCGGGTTATTTAGAGGCGAGAATTGATAATCAAATAAAATCGTTGCGAGAACAAATCATTATTGATAAAAATCAAAAACATACCATTGAGATAATCATGGATCGAATTCCCATGCAAACTAAGATGAAACAGGTTAAAAGTGAATTGGGAAAATATCAAATTGAAGATAAGGAATCGGAACGACGTCTCAGCGAAGCTATTGAAAAAGCCGTAGAGCTATCTAACGGTCTTGTTACTATAATTTTTCCTGATAAAACCGAGGAAACTTACAGTACACTTTATTCTTGCCCTCAAGATGGCTATAGCTTTCCAGAAATTGAACCTCGTTTATTCAGTTTCAACAGTCCTTATGGTTACTGCCCGGCTTGTACTGGTTTGGGAACTGAAAATTTATACAGTGAAAAAATTTGTCCTGATTGCCAAGGCAAAAGACTTAACAATAATGCTCTCAATGTCAAACTTTTGAAAAAAAATATTTGGGAAATAACTAACCTAACCATTGCTGAAGCCAAAACCTTTTTTGCTAACCTATCTGACCAATTACCGCCAGCAGCCCAAGAAATTTGTGGCGCGGTTTTAAAAGAAATTCAGAATCGTCTAGATTTTATGTTTAATGTCGGTTTACATTATCTAACTTTAAATCGTCGAGCAGGAACTTTGTCTGGCGGAGAAGCCCAAAGAATTCGTTTAGCTTCCCAGATCGGTACCCGTTTAGTGGGTGCACTTTATGTTTTAGACGAACCCACGATTGGTTTACATCAAAAAGACAACGAACAATTAGTTAATACTTTGCGCAATTTATGCGATATCGGCAACAGTATTATTGTAGTAGAGCATGATGAAGACACAATTTTAGCCAGTGATTGGATGGTGGATATTGGCCCAGAAGCCGGCAAAAATGGCGGCCAAATTATATTTTCTGGGCCAACTGATTTATTACTCAGTGGTAAAAAAGGTAATCAAACCAAAAAAGATGATTGCCTAATTATTGGTGATGCCCAAAAATCTCTAACCGGACAATACTTACGAGGAGAAATTAAAATTCCCACCCCCAAAAATAGACGCCAAGTTGATAAAGGTTCGCCTCAGCTTAAAATTAAGGGAGCCAAGGAACACAATTTAAAAAATCTTAGCCTAGAAATACCCCTGCGCCGGCTTGTTTGTTTAACTGGAGTATCTGGATCTGGTAAATCTACCCTGATGCATGACATTATTCATCAGGCGGTTGCCTCCAAACTTTATGGTTTTAAAAAACTGGATAACTTTTCTTCGATTAACGGAACTGAATATTTAGATAGAATTATCGTGATTGACCAGTCGCCCATTGGCCGGACTTCTCGTTCTAACCCAGCAACCTATACCAAGGCCTTTGATGAAATCCGAGAACTTTTTGCCGCCACCCCCGAAGCCAAAATGCGCGGTTTTGGACCTAGCCGTTTTAGTTTTAATGTCCCAGCCACTCCTCCAGAAGCCGGTAGCCGCCGCAATATTGGTGGGCGTTGCGAAAACTGCGAAGGTAAGGGGGTGCTGGAAATTGAAATGCATTTTTTACCGAGTGTAGAAATTGTTTGTGATGTTTGTAAGGGTAAGAGATTTAATAATGAAACTCTACAAATTCATTACAACGAAAAAAATATTGCCGATATTTTAGAAATGACTATTGCCGAAGCTGAGATTTTTTTTCGCGATATTCCTTCTATTTATGACAAATTGAAAATTTTAAATGAAGTTGGTTTGGATTATTTAACTCTGGGCCAATCAGCTTCCACCCTTTCGGGAGGAGAAGCTCAACGCATCAAACTTTCCAAAGAATTGGCTAAACGTGGCACCACTAAAACTCTTTATCTACTCGATGAGCCAACTACCGGTTTACACTATGAGGATGTCAAAAAATTATTAGAGGTCTTACAACGTTTAACCAGCCAAGGTAATACGGTAATGGTTATTGAACACAACCTAGATGTGATTAAATGTGCCGACTGGCTTATTGATTTGGGGCCAGAAGGTGGAGACAAGGGAGGAGAAATAATCGCCCAAGGCACGCCAGAAGAAGTAGCCCGAACTGCGGGCAGTTACACGGGCCAATATTTAAAAAGAGTGTTAAAATAAAATTATGATCAGCCTCAAACTCCAAAATCTACCCGATAATCCTGGTATCTATCTCTTTTATAACCAAAAAAAAGAGCTGATTTATGTTGGTAAGGCCACCTCTTTAAAAAACCGTGTTAAAAGTTATTGGCAAGGACCAAAAACTTCTCGACCAATTGAAGAAATGCTCGGCGAAGTAAAAAATATTAAATGGATTACTACTGATTCGGTTTTAGAAGCGATTATCTTAGAAGGTAGCTATATTAAAAAATTCCAACCTATTTATAATGTTAAATGGCGTGACGATAAAAGCTGGAATTATTTAGCTCTCACTCAAGAAAAATTTCCTCGTTTGGAAAATTTACGTGAGCATGAAATTATCAATCAAACTCTTACCAAAAAATATAAAAAATTTTTTGGTCCTTATCCCCAACTTAAAATCGGGGAGACTTTAAAAATTTTAAGAAAAATTTTTCAATATTCCACTTGCCAAACAGGACAAACTCGTCCGTGTTTTTATTTTCAAATTCACCAATGTTTAGGAGTTTGTCTTGGACAAATCAGTCCTTTAGATTATAAAAATAAAGTAACCAAACCCCTGATTCTATTTTTGAGTGGCAAAAAAACCCAATTATTAAAGCAACAGGAAAAATTAATGCGAGCAGCCAGCCGCCAACAAAACTTTGAAGAAGCTGCCAGATTACGCAATCAAATTAAAAATTTAAAAACAATTCAAGACGCAGCCCTACTGAATAAAAGTTTTATTTTGGACACTATCAATCTAAATAAAAAACAAATGATTATTGAAGGCTATGATATTTCCAATCTAGGCGCAACCGGGCAAGTAGGCAGCTTGGTGGTTTTTGACGAAAGTGGTCCGATAAAAAATCAATATAAAAAATTTAACATTAAAAAAGTAATCGGCCAAAGTGATGTTGATTGTTTAAAAGAAGTTTTAACTAGACGCTTCCAACACTCCGAGTGGCCCTTGCCAGATTACTTGTTAATTGATGGTGGTTTACCGCAAATTAATGCCATCCAACAAATTTTACAGCAAGAAAAAATTAGCTTACCTCTTATTAGTATTGCCAAGGGTCCAGAAAGAAAAAGAAACGATTTTTTCTATAAAAATCTAACTTCCGTCCAAAAAAATTGGGTTCAAAAAAACAAAAATTTACTTATTCAAGTGCGTGACGAGGCTCATCGTTTTGCAATCCAATTTCAAAGAAGCAAAAGAAAAATCGCTAGATAACTAGCGATTTTTTAAAAAATTTTGTACTAACTTTTCCGCTGCAAATTGCTCTGTAACCCAATGAATATTTTTATCCTTCTTAAACCAAGTCAGCTGCCGACGGGCATAATCGTGAGTACGAAATTTAATCAATTCTTTGGCTCGCTCTAAAGAAACCTCGCCGCGCAAAAACATACCAATTTCTTTATAACCAATACCTGTCATAGACGGCAGCGACCATTTATGCCACTTCTCCACTATCTTTTTGGTTTCTTCTATTAGTCCTTGTTTTATTTGCTCTTCTACCCGATCATCAATTCTTTGGTACAAAATTTCTCGTGGTTGAGTAATGCCAAGAGATAAAACTTCAAATTGTTTTTCTCCTTTTTGCCAATTACCTGCAAAAGATTTGCCAGTGCTTAAAACCACTTCCAAAGCTCTAGCAACACGACGCTTATTTTTTAAATCAATTTTATCAGCCGAAACAGCATCAAGTTCTTTTAGTTGATTAACTAATTCTGCAAGATCTTTTTTTTCTAATTTTTCCCGCAAGGCTAAGTTCGGCGCCAATTGAGGAATCAAAAGATTTTCCACAATCGCCTGAGTATAGAAACCGGTACCGCCAACCAAAAACGGCACATGACCTCTTTGCAAAATTTCGGCTATCCTTTTTAAGGTGTAATCTTTAAATTCTGCGACAGAAAAAATTTCACTGGAATCAATTAGATCTAAACCGTAATGCGGTATACCTTCGGCTAAAACATAAACCTGACCATTTTCATCAACTTTTGTCTCCCCTTCTATTTTAGCTGTACCAATATCCATGTCTTTATAAATTTGCCGTGAATCAACGGAAATTATCTCTCCAGAAAATTTTTGTGCTAAAACAATACTCAGGGCAGTTTTGCCCGAAGCAGTTGGACCGACAATCGTAATAATTTTAGGTATGGTTTTAGACATTTTATTTGCCTCGCAAGACCCAAGTACTAGCTTCTTGGACTTTCATTTTTATTATTTTTCCTATCAAATTTTTGCCACCAGTTAATTGCGCAAACTTCATTTCATGAGTATGACCAGAACACCAATTTTTTTCGCAGCGTTCCACTAATACTTCTACCTCCTGATTAGCATAAATTTTATTTTTTCTGGCGACAATTTCTTCCATTAAATTTTGCAACACCCACCAACGTCGGTTTTTCTCCTCTAAACCAACATCGTCTTTTAAACGAAAGGCCGGCGTGCCGGAACGTGGGCTGTACTTAGCGTTATAAGAGATATCAAAATCCGCTTGACGATACAAATCAACTGTTTGTTCAAAATCAGCTGTGGTTTCACCAGGAAAACCCACAATAATATCAGTGCCTAAAGCAATTCCCGGACGGACTTGTTTAACTTGATTGATAATTTCTAAATATTTTTCTCGAGTATATTTGCGATTCATTTTGACCAAAACGGCGTTACTGCCAGCTTGAACAGGCAAATGGAGATAATTAACTTGTTTCGGTAAGGCCAAAGATTCAATCACTTCTGGAACCATATACTGAGGATCGGCTGCAGTATAATGGATCCATCTGATTCCCTCTATCTGATTTAATTCCCAAAGCAAGGCGGCAAAATGATTTTTAAAAGGATTGGCAACGGAAAAATTTTCAGAGTCAGGAGCTTGATAACTATTAATAGTTTGGCCCAACAAAGTAACTTCCAAATATCCTCGACCAGCCAAATCTTTAACTTCCTCAATAATACTTTGAAGCGGCCGATTTTTTTCTCGCCCACGACTATAAGGTACGACACAATAAGTACAAAAATTATTACAGCCTGTTTGGATGGGAATATAGGCTTGAAAATTATTAGCGTATTGCGGTGGACAATCTAAATAATTATTTAGGGACTTGTGGGGCGATGCTTTCAAACCTAGCTGATTAAGCATTTCTGGCAAACGAATAATTTCTATAATAGGAAAAAATAAATCCACCCCGGGTAACTTCCGACGCAACTGATTATTTTTATCTCGACCGGGCATACAACCAGTAACCGCAATAACCAAATGAGGATTAGTTTTTTTTAACTCTACTAAATTATTAACTTCACCAAACACCCGATTTTCTGCGCTTTGACGAACGCTGCAGGTATTTAAAATTATCAAATCGGCTTCACTGGGGACCCCTGTTTCCTGCCAACCCAAGCCAATTAAAAAACCGGCAATTCTTTCCGAATCGCTTTTATTCATCTGGCAACCATAAGTAATTATCTGAAACTTCATAATGGTTCTAGTTTAACAGATTGTCTTTAAAAATCAACGGCTAAATAAAAAAGCGCCCGCTGGTTACAACTGACGCTTGTTAAAACTCAAAAAGCATTGTTCCCCACCTCATATACGGATTTCTCCGTAGAAGGTCTTAAAAATCACTACCGCGGGATTGTCAAAAACATAATCCCACGATGGATCCACTCCATTCAACCTATAAACCAATACAACCATACCGGGTTGCAGTGGTAGTTCCGCTGCTTCTGTGGTCATGCCACTTTCCTCAAGTGAGACCCCAGCAATGGGAAATTTTCGCCCGGCGATTTCTACTTCGTCAATCCGGGCTGCCTTAAAAAAATCCATTTTCCTGCCGTCGGCGGCAAAAAGAATGGTTAATTCACCATCGCGAACGACGGCTTTTACAATCTTCCGCCCCTCAAATTCAGGGGCAAGGGAATTAATCAGGGGGATAACAAATTTACCATATCCCCCCTCTCCATAGGGAATGGTCATTTTGAACTCCATGTTAAAGAACATTTTATTCTAACAAATAAACCTATTTTTGTCAAGTTGGGTTGACAAAAGGCCTAAAATATGCTATAATTAAAATATAATTTTTAATCTTAAATATATGCCACGTGGTGAAAATGCAGCTAGAAAAATTGAAGGACCTTTCAACCCTCCAGAAAATGAACCAACTTTAGCAGACAAAAAAGCCCGGGAAACAATGGCAGCGGTTGAAAAAAAATCTGACGATAGAGCTTTTTTTATGGATTTTTCTAAACTTTTCGAAAGTTTTGAAGCCGCTAGCAGTTTAGATAGCGAATTCACCCCCGAGGATTTAACTAAGGACACTTGCCCAGATGTAGCTAGAAATGTCTTTAACGAAGTTGTCTCTAAATATAATACTTTTACCATTAAAGAAGCTTTTGATTTACTTGGTTCAAAACTTTTAGATTACAAGGTTCACGGTTTAACCAATGAGGAACCAGATGCGGCCAAAGTAAAAATGATGGGAAAAATTGAACAAAACATGAACAAGTGGAGATCTAGAATGGAAGCAAAAAAGGCCACGGCCAAAATAAAACAAATTAAAGAAAGCCTTAACGCTAATAAATCTCCTGAACAAATCCAGTGGGAACAAGAAATGCAAGTAGCTAGAGAAGCAGAAAAAAGGACACAAGCGGCAGCTAAAAAAACTCAAGCTGCTGAAGAAAAACAATGGGAAGAAGGTAGGGCAGCTGCAGAAATTAATACGGCTCGCTCAATGAATCAAACCCAAAACAAAGAGGGTCTTTGGTCAAAATTAAAAAATTTCCTTTCCGGACGTTCCCGAGAAAACATCTCTAAACAAATTGACACGGTTTCTCCTTTCTTAGCTAAAAACAACGAATTGGGAATTACCGAACCAGAAGCCAATTTAATTAAAGAGTTATTAAGCGGTAAAAAAACAACTCTTGAATCTAAAACCGATAAAAAACTTTTCGAAACAGCTTTAGATAAAGTTTTAAAAACTTGGAAAACTAATGAGAGCCAACAAATTGAGGATGTTTCTGATGTTTTTGTAGATTTAGCTAATAAATTAGGCGTGAGAATTGGTACTAGCGCCTATGCCTCAGAAAAACGTTTCCAACAAATAAAAGAAAGCCAGAGGCGTGATAATGATGCCACTGGTGGAGCTGGTGGTTTTGGCTGGCGTTAAATAAAAACAAAATTTAAAACCCCCGTAAAAAAACGGGGGTTTTAAATTTGTTCTCTATTGGTTAACTTTTAATTTTACTTTATTCATTTCTTTAGGTATACAATTTATCCAAGAGGGGGAAAGTTTAATCTCAGCTTTTTCAATCCAAGAAAGAGAAGCAAAATATTCTTCAACAGCAGTTTTTTTCTGTCCTAAAATTTTACTTTTATCAATCACATCTTCTAAATAACTTACTTGGATTAAGGCATCTTGAGTTACTTTTAATACAGCAGAATTATCAATATTAATTTTGCTAATCTCTATTTGAGGAGTAGAAGGTGAACCGACCACCACTTCATTATCATTTAAAGAATCACGCAAATTGTTTTCTAAAATCTTATTTAATTCTTGGCTAGAGTAAAAAATACCTGTTATTTTTACTTCTGCAGAAATTCTAAAATTATCCGCTTCTTGTCCAGCCTTGGCTTCGGTTTTAGTAGAAACTACAGTAGAAGTAAAAACGGAAGCATCCCAAGAACTTGTAACATTGCCTTGAATCATCTGGGTGCGGCCTTTTTCTATTAATTCCTTAACCAACTCATCTCCAGCAGTCTTAATATCATCTTCTGTTAATTTCCTAGTATATTTTATACCGCCGGTCATTTTTTCTTGACTCTCTGCATAAATTACTTTTTGGAGTTCAGCTGACAAGCCCGGAATACTAAACTTAGTGGGGCCAATTTCACTCTCCACACCTAATTGGTCGGCATAAACTTCTGATTCTACACTACCCTTAGCTGGAACAACTAAATTTTTTTTCATTCTGAACAAAACATTTTCCGGAGATAGTAAACGAGTTGTTGCCACCAAGGTTTGATTTTTAACTGTTTCATTATAGATAATTACTTTACCCACAGCATAACTAGGGATGCCAACAGCATTTTCACCATTTTTTTCTAAAGCAACATCTTTTTGGCCTTCCAAATCAAGTGAAACCACCGTGCCAGAAATTTGCTTTTGTTCAGAATTTTTTTCATTTATACCAACTAAAAAGTCGGCTTTAACATTTTTAGGCTTTAGATACAAATTGATTTCCGCCTTTCCTAAAGTAAAATAAAAGACCCCTAAAATCAAAGCCAAGGCCACACCTAAAAAACTTAAAGCAATGGTTCGGTAAAACCTAGGTGTAGGATAAAATTCGCCTGGGGTAGTAATTACGGGTTTAGAACTAACAGCTTCTTCTTCAGTCACGGAGGCCATAGTTGGCGGGACAATAATCTCCGGCTCAATAACTTCTGTGACTATTTTTTTCTTTCGCGGACGAGGCGTTTTAGCTGTGGTAGCAGTAGTTGTTTTGCGTGGCGGCATAAAAACAAAGATCAAATTTAATACTTAAAAAAATTTTATTGGGTAACACGAAAAACTTCTTCAACTGAGGTAACCCCCTGTAAAGCTTTCAGGATTCCATCTTGTGCCATGGTAATCATACCATTTTTAATGGCCAAATCTTCAATCACAAAACTAGAAGCTTCACTTTTTAAAATTAATTGCTCCAGTTCTTTATTCATTTCCATCAATTCATAGATGCCCATTCTGCCTTTATAACCCAAATTGTTACACTCCGCGCAGCCTGGGGCAGTAAAAAATTCCAAATGTTCAAGATCAATCTGATGTTTAGATAAAAAATCTGCTGGTAAACGTTTCATTACTTCTTGAACCTTTTGCTTTAATGTTTCTTCTAAAACAACGGGTTGTTTACATTTTTGACATAAACGACGCACCAATCTTTGACCAATAATCGCGTTAAGAGCAGGAGCTAATAAAAACGGTTTAACCCCCATTGACAAAAAACGAGGAATCGCCCCCGCCGCGCTATTAGTATGAATAGTGGAAAGCATAAAATGACCAGTCAAAGCGGCTTGGATAGCAGTTTCGGCGGTTTCTAAATCACGAATTTCACCAACCATCACGATATCGGGATCCTGACGCAGGATAGAGCGCAAACCTTTTGCAAAGGTATAATCTTTTTCCGCATCAATCTGACTCTGATTAATGCCAGACAATTTATATTCCACTGGGTCTTCCAAGGTAATAATTTTTACTCCGGGTTCATTTAATCTTTGTAAAATAGCATAAAGAGTGGTAGTTTTACCGGAACCAGTCGGACCAGTCGTTACCACCATACCAGTTGGCTTAACCACTTGTTTTTTAAGAGCTTCTAAAACGGAATCTTGCAAACCCAGCTGATCAAAAGTTAAAGAAGCCATTGGTTTTAAAATACGCATAACAACTGATTCGCCATGGACAGTAGGCAGGGCTGAAACACGAACATCGGTTTTTTCTTTTTGCAAAATAATTGTAAAACGACCGTCTTGTGGTTTATCAGTAATATTTATTTTAAGTCCAGCCAATAATTTAATCCGCGAAACAATTCTAGGCCACAAATCTTTATTTAAAAAACCAGTTTCTTGCAAAATACCGTCTAAACGATAACGAACCACAATCTGTTTTTCTTCAGCTTCGATATGAATGTCAGAACTGTTATACTTTAGGGCTCCCGCGATCATTAAAACTACTAAATCAGAGATATTAGTCAGGTTAGAAAATTCTTTTTTCAATTCTGCTAAAGTAGCAATACTGGAAGAAAAACGATTTAATTCAGTATCAGAAATAGTTACATCTTTGCTAATGGGCTTGATTACTGGCAAAGTAGCATAAAATTTAAAAGCTTCTTGTAAGCTGTTCTCACTGATGATATAAAGAGCAGCATGACTATGATGTCTTTCTTCTAAAGTATGCACTAATTCTTCCACCTCGGTATTTTGAGGATCAACTGCGCCCAAACGTATTTCCGAACCGGTAAATAAAAAACAAACCACTTTTAACCTTTCAGCCTCGGCTTGAGGGATTAATCCAATCGCTTCGGCTGTAATAGGAAAACGCACTAAACTCAAATAAGGTAAACCCAAAACGGCCGCTTTTTTTTGCGTTTCATCTTCTTTTTCTTTAATCGCGATTTTTTTCATCTTGTCGGCAAATTTAGCCGATGATTCTTTAGATGAAATTAATAATTCCTCAACAGACATAATTTAATTACGCTTTAATTGATTAACTAAACGATGTAGCTTACTTACAGCAGTCCCCTTTTCCATTCTTTTAAATAACAAAGACCAAGCGATAGTATGAAATGAACCAACAAAACCGGCTGTCCACATTAACATCACTAAACAAATTAAACTACCAATCACAATCGCGGTATTAGACAAAATTGGTAACACCATAAAAGCCCCCAGAACTACAAACAAAAATGTGGGTAGGGCCACAATCACGGTTGCTGCAACATAAATTAAACCAAACAGCATATTAACCAAAAAAATCACTAAGGCCATCTCCAAACTAACCAGCCAGTTACTTAAAAACAATTTCCAGGCCATTTTTAAAGATTTGCCAAAAGAATAACGTTTCAAAGTTAAATAGGCCGCGGTAAATACCATTAAAAATGAAGCAACTACGGCTACAGCCATTCCTAACACAAAAATTAGTGGATACAACCAGACCCAACCTTGCCAATTATTACCAGTCCAAATAAACCAAAGGGGGAAAGTGCTTAAAAAACCCGCACCCACAATAATAACCTTAAATAAAACCACTTCTCCTAAAACACTGCCGAAATTTTTTTCTCCAGCTCGCCAGACTTTATTTAAATCTACTTTTTCATCAGTCTTGTATTTATCAGTGGCAGTAATCAAAGCAATAAAAGAACGAACGGACATGAAAACTAGAAAAGCCACCAGTCCTAAAATTAATAAAATCAACATTATTAACATTGGCCAAAAAGAATAATCCATCTTCCAAATCAAACTGCCACTATTCCAAAAAATAGGCAAATGAGGAGTAAACACCCAATTCAAATTACGACTAAAAATTTCTAAAGCCCCGCCAGTAGCAATTAAGGCTGAAAATAAACCAAAAATCCACATGTTTTTTTTATGCCAAGCTATCTTCCAGGCCTCACGAATAATTTGACGATACAAAGGAACACTTTTTTCAAACATAAGAGTTTAAAAAATTAATTTAATTTTAAAGCTGAATTAACTTTAATTTATAAATCATTATTTTAATTAAAGTTGTCTTTAAAAATTATACCAAATTTTGAACAACCGGTCTAACAATCAAAAACCACCCTTATCCAGGGTGGTTTTTACTGGAACTTTTAACCTTTCATTATTTCTTTAAATTCATCTTGCTCAACAGTTTCTTTTTCTAATAACGCCTTAACTAGTTTATCCATCTGTACACGATAACGAGTAATTATTTCCCCGGCTCTATTTTTAGCTTCTTCCAAGAAAGAATTAATTTCTGAATCAATTACTTCGGCGGTTTTTTCACTATAATTTTTCTTAGAATGAATTTCTTGAGCCAAAAAAATTGTTTCTTCGTTATCCGCAAACATTCTAGGACCTAATTTATTGCTCATACCAAAACGCATTACCATGGAAGTAGCGCTTTGAGTGGCTTTTTTTAAATCACTAGAAGGTCCGGTTGATAATTGGTTATCACCATAAATCATTTTCTCGGCCATATACCCGCCAAGCATCATCGCTAAATCATCTTTCATTTTGGCAATAGTTTGATAATGAACATCGCGCTCTGGCATGGCTAAAGTGTAACCACCGGCCATCCCGCGACCAACAATAGAAACTTTTCTAACCTTGTCACAATTAGTTAAAAAATTGGCCACTAAAGCATGCCCAGCTTCATGGTAAGCTGTCATTTCTTTTTCTTTTAAAGTCATGACTCGAGATTTTTTCTCTGGACCTAAAATTACTTTTTCAATACTTTCTAAAATTTCTTCTTCGGTAACTTGTTTTTTGCTGCGACGAACAGCCAAAATAGCTGCTTCGTTTAACAAATTAGCTAAATCAGCTCCGGAAAACCCTGGAGTTCGTTCGGCAATTTTACGCAAAGACACATCTTTAGCTAGAGGTTTACCCTTAGCGTGAACCTCTAAAATTTCTTCTCGGTCTTGAATATCAGGCAAGTCAATCACCACTCGACGATCAAAACGACCTGGGCGAAGCAGGGCTGGATCAAGAACATCAGGACGATTAGTAGCGGCAATAACAATCACACCTAAATTGGGTTCAAAGCCGTCCATTTCTACCAAAATTTGGTTCAAAGTCTGCTCTCTTTCATCATGAGAACCACCCAAACCAGCGCCACGACGACGTCCAACAGCATCAATTTCATCAATAAAAACAATGGCGGGAGCTTCCTTTTTAGCTCGCTTAAATAAATCACGCACCCGACTAGCACCAACACCAACAAACATTTCCACAAATTCAGAACCTGACATGTGCAAAAAAGGTACATTAGCTTCCCCAGCTACAGCCTTAGCCAATAAAGTTTTACCTGTACCTGGCGTACCCATCAACAAAACACCTTTGGGAATTTTCGCTCCCATATCGGCAAAACGTTTGGGATTACTTAAAAATTCCACCACTTCAACTAATTCTTCTTTAGCTTCACGAGCGCCTGCCACATCTTTAAAAGTTTTTTTATTTTTATCATCTTTGCCAGTTTCTCTTGCAGTGGATTGTCCAAAACCCATGGCTCGAGAATTAACACCCTGAACCTGACGGGTCATAACAAACAACAATACGCCTAATAAAATAAACGGTAGAACAAAAGGCAACAAAGTTCCCATCCAAAAAGCAAAACTGCTTTCGCTTTTTACCGCCACCTCCACTTGTTTTAACTTTTCTGGATCAACATTATAGTTTTTAACTATGGAACCAAAAGTGTCGCCAGTTTCTTTTTTAGCTTCTTCTATCTTGTCATCTTTTAAAGTGGCGCGCACTATATCCCCCTCTACTTCTATTTTTTTGATTTCTTGATTTTGTAATTGAGTAATGATTTTGTCCAAACTAACTGACTCTATTTTATTTTTATCAAGTTTTAAACCGGTAAAAATTAACGACAAAACCACTAACACGCCAATAAATAAAAGCAAGTTTTTAACTAATGAAGACATAAAGTGCTTTTTTAGTATCTGAAAATTAATTTTTCAGATAGAGTTAATAATTACTCTTTGGAAGGAGTTTCCGCAGTACCGGCTAGTTTTAAACCTAAACGATGCTTGGCCGGTTCAATAGAGATAATTTCAAAATCTAAAGTATCACCTTCTTTTACAGTTTTAGATTCTCCCAAACTGGAAGCATGGGCTAAACCATGAATATCTTTATCCAATTCCACAAATAAACCAAAAGGATTGATTTTTAAGATAGTGCCAGAAACTTTCTGACCAACAGCATAACGCTTTTCAATATCAGTCCAAGGATCGGCAATCAATTTCTTAATAGATAAGAAAATTTTAGCGCCTTCAATTTGAATAATTTCCGCTTTGACTTTCTGGCCAACTTTTAAAACATCGCGAGGATGATCTAATCTTTGCCAAGCAATTTCGGAAATATGGATTAAACCTTCTACTTCTTCAAATTTCACAAAAGCACCAAAATCGGTTAAGGCTGTAATGGTACCTTCTACAATATCCCCTACTTTATAAGAGCTCAGCATGCTCTTTTTCTCATCTTCCCAAGCAGCTTTTTCTGACACAATTAATTTAGCATCTTTTTCATTAGCGTCTAAAACTTTAACGCTAAACATTTCACCAATATAAGATTTTAATTTTTCCAAAATTTTATTTTTATCACCGCCAGCTACACGTGGATAATGTTCCGGATTTAATTGAGAAACAGGTAAAAAACCAGCCACAGAATCCAACATCACCATCAAACCACCACGATTAGCATCTTTAATTTTGACTTGAACCACTTTATTTTCTTTCAACAAACCGGCTAAATTATCCCAAGATTTACGGGCTCCAGCCTCTTTGAAAGACAATTCCATTTCTCCATCTTCGGTTTCCAAATCTAAAATAGTCGCTTCCACTTCATCACCAGGTTTTAAATTTAAAAAATCCGGAGACTGATATAATTCTTCGCCACGCACCACGCCGGTTTTAAAACCAGGGAAGTTAATGCGAACTAAAGAACGGCTAACTGACAACACTTCGCCTTTAACCAAATCACCTTTTTTAGGCACTTTGGTAAACTGTGCGTCGGCAATCAACTGTTTAAAGTTATTATTTTTCTTATCCTCCATCACTCCTTTAACTTCTTCTTTTAATGTAGACATATTTTTTTCCTATTAGCTTATGCCAATAGAACAATAAAAAGAGTTTTTCAACTCTTTCCAAAAGAAAGAATTAGCCGAACTATCTTGGCAGGGGTTTTTCCCTTAAATTAGCCATTTTAAGATAATTTCAGCCCCCTTTTCTCGGGGTTTAATTAAGATAAATACAGTATAACAAGGTTTGACTTGGGAGTCAAGATATAAAAAAACCCGCCTTCAATTTTAACTGTTAGATTAAAATAAAATGCGGGTTTGTTGGTTCTAGGGCTTTTTTTCTGCTGAAAAAACACGGCAGGGTGCGTCCTGGTAAGTCCCCACTTCATCGGCTAAAATTCGCCAACCGTTCATACACCATTGGACACGGACTTCTCGGACAATGCCTGAAATATCGCGAACCGAAAAAAAATTAAATCGACAATTAGCTAATAGAACACCCGACTGTCCTTGGCCTTGTCGGAAAATCAACTCCCATAGAATAGACAAAGGGATTTCTTTTCTCGACGGATCTGGTGTCAAATCTTTAATGTGCTTTATATAGCAATGACTCAAAGAAATTTTTTCTTGTCCGAAGGCTTCTTCTTTCTTACTAAGAAACCATCTTTTAAAATTATCACCAATGAAAAAAATCAACGGCTGACCATTTTGAGGATCACGATTCAACCCAAAACATTTTCCTTCAAAAAACAACGGAATTTGTAAAGAAACCAAATGGTTTGAGGCTGTAGACATTAATTAACCCCTTATAACTCTAAGAAAAAAGCCTAGTTTTAAAGAACACCTGAACTTCAATTTTCGTCAATTATTGGTCTTTTGTCAAGCTTTTTATTCACCTTAAAATACTTGCGCCGTCTGCTTAATTTTAGTATAATAGAGATACATTTTTATATATTTTTTCATATGCATATTTCCTGGCTCGGTCAATCCGCTTTTAAAATAGAAACCAAAACTCCACTCAAAGAAGAGGTTTCTATTCTTATCAATCCTTATAATTTACCTAAGTCTGATTTACCACGTAATTTAAAAAGCGACTTGGTTTTATTAACCAATGGCAAAGAAAATACCATCACTCTTTCTGGCGAACCATTTATTATTTCTACTCCGGGTGAATATGAAATCCAAGGTGTTATGGTTTATGCCTTTCAGGTTCCAACTGAAAATGAAAAAGACAAACCCCAACTCATCTTTCATTTTGAAACAGAACTGATGTCTTTAACCTTTTTAGGGGCTTTCCAAGGAAAATTAACTGATGAAATGATAGACAAACTTGGTTTAGTGGATATTGTTTTGCTGCCGGTGGGTGGAAAAAATGTTTTATCTGCTGACGAAGCCAATAATTTAGTTGGACAAATTGAACCACGAGTAGTTATCCCCCATTCTTTTTCTTTGCCGAATAAAAATGATGGTTACGAACCAGTGGATAAATTTGCTAAATTATTAGGTCAAAAAGACGGCGAATGGCTGCCTAAACTAAAAATAGTTAAAAGAGATTTACCACAAGAAGAAACTAAATTAGTTCTTTTAAATAAGGCTTAAAAATATGCCACGTTCTAAAAAAACAAAAAAAATTCCCGTCATGTTTGAAAAAACTATCTCAGTGGAAGAAATAGAAAAACGATCTAGCAATAAAAAAAATTCTGTTTTTAAATCAACTCTGGATAACAGACAAAAGCAGCTTTGGATGTGGGGTGGTGTAGCGATTGTTATGGTTACAATTTTAGCTTCTTGGTTTTATTATTTACCCCAACAATTAAAAATAAAAAATTCCACTGCCAATTTAGAAAAAGAATTATTTTCTAATACTATCAACGAATTTTCAACAATTATCGCTGAACAACAAACTAAAACAAGTGATCTAAAAAAATTCTTAGGACAAGAATTAAAAAGTCTGGCCGTCACTTCTGCTCTTGCTTCTAGCACCACTTCCACTACTCTAACCACACAACAAATTGAAGAATTAAAAAACAAAATTGAGAAAAAATAATTATGCCAAGATCTAAAGATCCCAAGAACATGGATAAGTTGCCCACTATCGATCCTCTACAAAATCCAGGAAAAATTGTCGTGCAGCCAATTATCAATGAAGTCCAAGAATCCTACATTAACTACGCCATGTCGGTTATTATTTCTCGCGCCCTACCAGATGTGCGTGACGGTCTAAAACCGGTTCATCGCCGTATTCTTTATGCGATGTGGGAATCAGGCTTGCGTTCCGGAGCTAAATTCCGCAAATCTGCTACTATCGTAGGTAATGTTTTGAGTTTGTATCATCCTCATGGTGACAGTGCGGTTTATGATTCCATGGTACGTTTGGCTCAAGATTTTTCTTTGCGTTATCCTCTAGTTCATGGCCAAGGTAACTTTGGTTCTATGGATGGTGATTCTGCCGCTGCTTATCGTTACACCGAAGCCAAACTATCTAAAATCGCCGAAGAAATGCTTTTTGATATTGAATCAGATACGGTTGATTTTTACCCTAACTACGACGGTACTCATTTAGAACCACAAGTTTTACCAGCCAAACTTCCTAACTTATTACTTAATGGCTCCATGGGTATTGCGGTAGGTATGGCCACTAATATACCACCCCATAACTTAACTGAATTATGTGATGGTATTATCCATTTAATTGACCATCCCGAAGCCGATACTGAAGAATTAACTGAGTTTGTTAAAGGTCCAGATTTTCCTACCGGCGGTATTATTTATGATAAAAAAGAGATTGCCCAAGCTTACGCCACTGGTCGTGGCCGGGTGGTTATGCGAGGTAAAACTGAAATTGTAGAGGACAAGGCTGGTCAATTTAAAATTGTTGTTAATGAAATCCCCTATCAAGTTAATAAAGCCACTTTGGTAGAAAAAATTGCCAATTTAGTTCACGAAAAAAAGATTGAGGGTATCAAAGATTTGCGTGACGAATCCAACAAAGAAGGCGTTCGGATCGTTATAGAATTAAAGAAAGATTCTTATCCTAAAAAAATCCTCAATCAATTATTTAATCTTACCCAATTACAAGACACTTTTAATTTCAACATGCTGGCTTTAATTGACGGTATCCAACCTCGAGTGTTGAATTTAAAAACCATTTTAGAAGAATATATTAAACACCGAAAAAATGTTGTGCGTCGCCGGACCGAATACTATTTAAAAAAAGCCGAGGAACGTGCTCACATTTTAAAAGGTTTAAAAATTGCCCTAGACAACATTGATGCTGTCATCAAAACAATTAAACAATCCAAAGATAAAGAAGCGGCTCGCACCAACTTGATGAGCAAATTTAAACTGACAGAAATCCAAGCCAACGCCATTTTGGAAATGAAACTGCAACAATTGGCCAACCTAGAAAGACAGAAAATTGAAGATGAGTTAAAAGAAAAATTGGCTTTAATTAAAGAATTACAAGCTATTTTGGCCTCAACTAAAAAAATCCAAGCCATTGTCAAAAAAGAAGTAATAGATCTAAAAGAAAAATTTGGCGATGAACGTCGCACCCAAATTGTGGCCCACGGAGTTAAAGATTTTTCCACCGAGGATTTGATTCCTAACGAAGACACTATCGTGATGATCACTCAGGATGGTTATATCAAACGATTACCACCAGACACCTTTAAAACTCAACATCGCGGCGGCAAAGGTGTAATTGGTGTTACCACCAAAGAAGAAGACGTGGTCGAACATCTCTTCTCTACCACTACCCATGCTGACTTACTTTTCTTCACCACCAAAGGACGCGTCTTCCAATTAAAAGCTCATGAAGTTCCACAGGGTTCCCGCACCTCTAAGGGACAGGCTATTGTTAATTTCTTACAACTAGCCCCAGAAGAAAAAATATCCGCTGTTTTATCTTTAACTGATTTAAGCGAATTTAAATATTTAGTAATGGTAACTAGAGATGGCATTACAAAAAAAGTAGATATTAAAGATTTTGCCAATGTGCGCCGTTCGGGTTTAATTGCTTTAAAACTAAAAGGCAGCGACACCTTAATGTGGGTCAAACCATCTACTGGAGCTGATGAAATAATGTTAATTACTTCCGGTGGCCAATCCATCAGATTTAAAGAAAAATTAATTAGAGCAATGGGGCGCAACGCAGCCGGCGTTCGGGGTATGAGGTTAAAAGGCAGCGATAAAATTGTTGGCATGGATATCATTGATCCTAAATTAGATAAGTCCTTTCAATTATTTATTATTTCCGAAGAAGGTTTAGGCAAACGCACCCCACTTAGCCAATATCGTTTGCAAGGACGTGGTGGATCTGGTATTAAAACAGCCAAAATCACCAAAAAAACCGGAAAAATTATTGGGGCTTACGTAGTTAATTCCAAAGATGAAAGGGACTTGATGATTATGTCAACGAAGGGACAAATTATTCGTTTACCTTTTGGCACAGTCTCGGTTTCCGGACGCGCTACGCAGGGCGTTAGATTGATGAGATTTAAAGAAGCTAACGATAAAGTAGCTAGCGTAACTTTAGTTTAATCATTTTTTAAAACGGAGCGGGTTGTTTTAGCTCCGTTTTAAATTTATAAATTTTATGAATCTATATTATCGATCAGTCAGAGGCAAGGGGCGTGGAATGTTTTCCAAAACCAAAATTAAAAAAAATGAAGTTATAGAAATTTGCCCGATTTTATATTTACCCAAAAAGGAAACCAACCCGATAGAAAAAACCATGTTAAAAAAGTATTACTACTGCTGGGGCAAAAACTGGGATGAGGGTGCTCTCCCCTTAGGTTATGGGTTATTATATAATCACTCCTATCATTCCAATGCCAATTATAAATTTGATTTCAGGAAAAAAACAATTACTTACTTTGCAGTTAAAGATATTCCGGCCAATACAGAAATCACGGTAAATTATAATGGCAAACCCGATGACGAAACTTACTTTGATATCTAATTAAACACCCCCGTCAAACCGGGGTTTTTAATTGCCCAAACCCGACAAGTGTCGTATAATATTAAAAGTATGACCATCGCTGATGCTTTAAGACAATTCTTAGAATATTTGGAAATAGAAAAAAATCGTTCGCCTAAAACAGTGCGTAACTACGATTTTTATTTGCGACGTTTTATTGAACAAACTAAAATTACTCAGCCCAACGAAATTACCCAGGATACAGTTCGTCAATTTCGTCTGTGGCTACATCGTCAAAAAGAAAAAAATGGTTCGGAAATTAAAACCTCAACCCAAAATTATCACCTAATCGCTCTTCGTTCTTTATTAAAATATTTATCTAAAAGAGATATTAAAACTTTAGCGCCAGAAAAAATTGAGCTAGCGAAAATGCCCGATCGCCAAATTGCCTTTTTGGATGGGGGTGATTTAGAAAGGCTTTTGGAAGCTCCACTCCAAAAAAAGACCTCTGATAAAAACAGTGAAGCGATTAAACTTCGGGATAAGGCCTTATTAGAATTATTGTTCAGCACTGGTTTGCGCGTTTCCGAATTGGCTAATTTAAAAATAACTGATGTTAATTTAAATAAGGATGAATTTTCTGTCCGCGGTAAAGGCAGTAAAGTTCGGGTAGTTTTTTTGAATAATCAAGCTAAATTTTGGCTGAAAAAATATTTAGAGGGACGCTCTGATCTCAATCCTTTCTTATTTATTCCTTTAGACAGGGCAGAAAAGGGGCGAGAAAAAAATGAAGCCAGAGAAAAAGCTGGCTCGGTCTTGATTAAAATCGGAAAATCTGATAAAATAATGGCCAATGGTCTAACTCCGCGCAGCATTCAACGGCTGATGGAAAGATACGCTCGTGCGGCTGGTATTACCAAAAAAATCACACCCCATGTGATGCGCCATAGTTTTGCCACCGATTTGTTAAATAATGGAGCTGATATTAGAAGCGTCCAAGCTATGTTAGGACACTCCTCTATCACTACTACCCAAATTTACACTCATGTAACCAATAAAGGCCTAAGAGACATCTACAAAGCCTTTCACGGCAAAACCAGAAAATAAATAATGGCCCCGTAGTTCAATGGATAGAATAGGAGCCTTCTAAGCTCTAGATCTTGGTTCGATTCCAAGCGGGGTCAAAAAAATAACTCACTTTTTTAAAGTGGGTTATTTTTATTTTTCTAAATTTCTGGTTAAAGTATTTTTTTAAGAAATTTTAGCCAAAAATCTCTTGACTTGTGGAAAACTCTACGATAAAATTTATAGTGTATTTCCGCTGAAAAAAGATAAAATGAAAAAAGAAAAAAATGATTCTGCCCGGGGGAAACAGATCATCAATTATAATCTAAAAAAACAATCTACCATTTTCATGACGGTCAATTTTTAAATTGACTTTTTTATTTACTAAAATGAAAAATCCTGAACTTCAAATTTTAACCAAAAAAAAAGATAATGGTTTAACAATAAATCTGGCTGGTTTTTTTAAAGCAAAAATTTCTTACCCCAAAAATTTTTTTGATAATCTAGATTCCAATTCCCGTCAGAACCTTCTGGCTAATTTTACCTTTAATCGCACTCGCCAATTAGGCCTTTATTTCCCTAAATTAAGCTATAATTTCCCTCAACCATTAATCAAAAAATTAACCGAATTCGGCATTAATCGTGATTTGCCTTATATTAATTATGATTCTAAAACCAAAGTTTCAGAACAAATCAAAACTCTCCAGAAAACCAAAATATCTTTTACTAAAAAAAATCAATCACCTTACATTCTGCCCATTCATCAACCGTTAAGAAATAATTTGATTTTATCCATGTCGTTTGGTAAAGACTCTCTTTTATCTTACGCTCTCTGTAAAGAAATTGGTTTAACACCCAAACTCGTCTTTGTTAATGATATGGCTACGTGGAATCCTGGTGAAGCAGTTCTAAAATATAAAATTTTAAAAGATTTTTCTGAAGAAGAAAAGCAGGAAATAATTTTTGTGGAAGACAACAGCGATGATATTTACGATAAAAAAAATTGGCGGGGTATCAATGAAGATTTGGCCGCCACTAATGCCATGCTGGCTTTTGCCTTAGAAATTATTCCTATTGCCTATCATTATCGCGCTAAACATATTATTTTTGGCAATGAGAAAAATTTGGATGACTACTATTTAGAGCAAGAAAATTATCGTGCCTATCCCTCGACCGATCAGTCAACTCTTTTCATGCGCCAACAAAATAAATATTTAAGCCGCCTCACTCAAGATAATATTAAGGTTTCTAGCTTAATTAAACCCCTTTTTAACCTAGCGGAAATGCAAATTATCAGTCAACGTTACCCTTATCTATTTAAATATTTAATGTCTTGTACATCGGCTAAAATAACTAATGAAAAAGGTTGCTGCAATTGTATCACCTGCGCCTGGACCTACCTTTATGGACAAGCTCTTGGATATGATCCACGCAACCTCGGTTTAAAAGAAAACATGTTTACTAAAGACAAGCGGCGACTATTTATTATTTTTAACAAAAAAATAAACACGGTTTCCGAAATAATTCCCAATGCTCGAGAAGAACAACTTCTCTCTTTTCTCTTGGCTATGCGTCGTGGTGCTAAAGGACCTTTAATGGAAGAATTCAAAAAGAATTTTTTAGCCGAAACCCTAAGAAAGGAAAAAATTTTGCGTCGTCGCTTTTTTGGAGTTCATTCCACCGAAATGATCCCAGAAGAATACCGAGAAAAAATTACCAATATTTATAAACAAGAGTTAAAACATCTTTCTTAAAATTTATGAAAATCGCTATCACCTCTAATTTAAGAACTGCGGAAGTAGAAGAACAGGCGGAATTCGATTCGCCAGATACTATTGAATTCATGACCAAAAATTTGGCAGACCTAGGTCACGAAGTTAAGTTTATTGAATTAACTAGACCTTTGATAGACGTAATTAAAGATTTAACAGATTACCAACCTGATTTAATTTTTAATACTAGTGAGGGAACTAAAGGCAAATATCGAGAATCTTTCTGGCCCGGAGTTTTTGAAGAATTAGGCTTAAAATATACTGGTTCTGATCCCTTTACTTTAGCACTAAGTTTAGATAAAAATTTAACTAAACAATTAGCAGCTAAATTTGGTGTCCCGACTCCGCAAGCAGAAGTAATTTATCCAGATTTTGCTCCTGATATCTCTCATTTACATTTTCCAATTATTGCTAAACCTAACTATGAAGGATCATCTAAAGGCATTACCCAGGATAGTGTGATTGAAGATTTAGAAACTTTAAAACAACGACTGCCTAATTTACTTAAAAAATATCCTGAGGGAATTTTGATTGAAGAGTACATTTTTGGCAAAGATATCACTGTTCCCTTCCTAGAAAACCTTGAAGACCCCATACTAGATGTTGTAGAATATATAGTAGATCCAGAATTTTTAAAAACTAGAAGCTATCAGATTTATGATTACGAAATGAAAAATAATTTTTATGATAGCGTAGATATCCAAATTGCCAATTTAAGTGATTCTTTAAAGCAAGAAATTAAGGAAGCTTCTAAAAAAGTAATTAAAAGCCTCAAATGCCGTGATTTAGCTAGAATGGATTTTCGTTTGACCCCGGAAGGTAAAATTTACTTTTTGGAAATCAACTGTCTACCCTATTTAGATGAAGGTGTTAGTTTATACCTCTCAGCCGCTCAACAAGGATTATCGACCAAAGACGTATTTAATCATATTATTCAAAGCGCCTTAAAACGCGCTTAACCCTTTAGGGTTAAAATAAACACATGAAAGCCAAAAAACTTAATTTAGCTTTCGTCTATAATGTCCGCCACAAAAAGCCTTCGTTAACTGACGAGCAGGCGATTGCTGAAGCGGAATTTGACGAACCAACAACGATCAACGGCATTGCTCATCATTTAAGAAAATTGGGGCATGAAGTTTATCGTGTAGAAGCTAACGAAGAGGCTTATTTAAAACTAAAAAGCCTAAAAAATAAAATAGACTTAGTTTTTAATGTAGCCGAAGGTTTACGTAATCAAGACCGAGAAGCTCAAATTCCCGCCATGCTTGAGAATTTGAATATTCCTTATATCGGTTCTAAGCCATTAGCTCAAGCTCTGTGCTTGAACAAGGCTTACACCAAAAAAGTTTTGTCTTATCATCAAATCCCCACCCCTCGTTTTCAGTTATTTTATGAACCAAATGAAAAATTATCCAGAAAAATGACCTTTCCTTTAATTGTTAAACCGGTTTCCGAGGGTTCTTCCAAAGGCATCACTAATGATTGTTTGGTAAATAACCAGATGGAATTATATAAAAAATTAGGAGAATTGATTGAAAAATTTAAACAGCCAGCTTTAGTTGAAGAATTTTTGACTGGCCGAGAATTTACGGTTTCTCTAATTGGCAACAACCCAGTAGAAGTTTTGCCTCCAGTAGAAATTTTATTTAATAATCTACCTAATAACCTCGCACCAATGGACTCTTACGAGGTTAAATGGTTAGTAGACAGCCCAGACAGCAATATTCAAACTATCTCTTGTCCAGCTCAACTAGATTATAAAAAATTTCTACAAATCAAAAAAATCTGCTTAAAAACCAAGCAGGCTTTAAACATTTTAGATTGGTGCCGCATTGATGTACGTTTAGATGCTAATGGTCGTCCTCATATTTTAGAAATCAACCAAATCCCCGGAATTATCCCGGATCCAAAAGAAAACTCTCGTTTTCCTTTAGCCGCTAAAACGGCCGGCTATACCTATGAAGAAATGCTCCACAAAATAATTAAGTCTGCCTGTGAGCGTTATAATATCCCCCTTTCTCCAGCTTTAGAACCAGCCCCAGAAAAAACGACTAATTGGTTGGTAGAAGCCTTCTCTGGACAAAAAGCCTTTAAACCGATATAATAGCGCTACCATGGTGGCTATAGTTTAATGGTAGAACAGCGGTTTGTGGCACCGCTAGCGAGGGTTCGATTCCCTCTAGCCACCCCAAAAACACTCTTCTTTTATAAAAGAAAAGTGTTTTTTATTTGTTTTTAGGCTTATTTTTTGTTAAAATCATTATATGAAACTCTCTCCATCAAAAATAATTGTCCCTCTTTTTTTTAGCCTGATTTTGGGCTATTTTATATTTTTACAGGCTTACCCAACTTTTCCTGATCCAGATTCTTTTTACCACATAAAAATGTCCGTATTGATGCAAAAAAATTTAATTATTCAAGACTTTCCTTGGATCCAACAAGCTGATTTTACTCATAATTTTACCGATCACCAATTTTTATATCACCTTTTGTTAATCCCCTTCACTTATTTCTTCCCTCCTCTCTGGGGAGGAAAAATTGCCACTATTATTTTCGCCACCTTGGCTATAATTTTTTTCTATTGTTTTTTAAAAAAATGGCACATTAAATCGCCTCTTTTTTATACCTTGATTTTAATTTCCTCCTCGCCCTTTCTCTTTCGCCTTAATTTAGCAAAAACCACCGCCCTCTCTTTGATAATTTTACTTTTGGCCATAAATTTTTTGTGGCAAAAAAAATATCTTCTGTTAATCCTTGTTTCCTTTTTATATGTCTGGCTCTATGGCGGCTGGAGTTTGCTACTAATTTTACTTTTTTGTCATTTAGTTAGCGAAATTATCATCAATAAAAAATTTGATTGGAAACCTCTAGCGGCAATTGGCAGTGGTTTGCTCTTAGGTTTAATTATTAATCCATTTTTTCCTCACAATCTTCAATTCTACTGGCAACAGATGGTACAAATAGGTTTGATTAATTACCAAAATCAAATTCAAGTTGGCATGGAATGGTATCCTTACCAGCCGCTGGATTTACTGGCTAATAATATTTTCATTTTTTTATTAGCCATTCTAACTTTTGCTTTTTTGATTTTTAAAATTAAAAACAACCACAAAGTTGAATTTAAAAAAGGAGATGAAATTTTTATCAAAATTTTCACTTTAAATATTTTTGCAATTATTTTATGTCTGCTCACCCTTAAATCCCAACGCTTTGTTGAATATTTTGTCCCTCTGGCAATCTTAGCCGCCACCTTCCTTTTAAACCCTCTTCTGCCTAAAGATTTTTCTTATTTTCAAGAAATAACTAAAACTTATAAAAATAAAGAGAAGATGAACTTGGCTCTAATCTTTTACCTGATTGTTACTTTCATATTGTTTTTTGCCCTAAATACTTTAGAAATAAACAAACAAATGACTAGGCGCTATTCCTGGACTTATTTACAAAATGCCAGCGAATGGTTAAAACAAAATACCCCGCCACAAACCATAATTTTTCACGCCTTATGGAGTGATTGGCCTATGCTTTTTTATCATAATAGCCAAAATTATTATTTAAGCGGTCTAGACCCAACTTTTTTCTATTTAAAAAACCCGCAACTTTATGAAGAATGGGTTAAAATCGGCCGAGGACAAATAACAGATAAAATGACAGAAAAAATTAAAAATGATTTTGGCACAAACTGGATTTTGGTAAAAAATAATGAAACGGAATTTTTGTCTGCTCTTAGACAAACTCATAATTTAAAACTGCGTTTTGCCGATCAAGAAGCTCAAATTTACGAAATACAGTAAACTTATGGAAAAAAAGAATCTAAAAATTATCAGCTTAATCTCTTTAATTTTGATTGTGGTAACTTCTTTACCTTATCTTTATGCTTGGCTTAGTCAACCAACTAATACTTTCTATTTAGGCAACGGCCTATTTAATCCTCATGATAATCATGTCTATTACGCCTATATCGAACAGGCTAAGGCTGGCCATTGGCTTTTTTATGATGTTTTTACTCCTGAACAACACAAGCCATTTTTACATATTTTTTGGTTGATAGTGGGTTGGCTGGCCAAATTATTTACTCTTTCACCAATCTGGGCCTTTCATTTAAGTCGAATTCTTTTAATTCCCCTATTCGTTTTCACCATTTTTAAGTTTTTGCGACGAGTTTGGCATAATGATCCTAAACAAAATTTAAAAACTACCCTGGCTTTAATTTTGTTTTTTTTCTCCACCAGCCTGGGTGGCTGGATAGCTTTATTTGGTAAAGTTAAAATTTTTTACACTACTGAAGCTTGGTGGCCGGAAGCCTATGCTTTTACTAGTATCTACGCTACTCCTCATTTCATTGCGTCTTGGATACTAATTGTAGCCTCACTATATTTTTATTTAGATGGGATTCAAAATAAAAACTACAAAAAAATAATTTTAGGTGGTATTTTAGGCGCCATCTTAACTCAATTTCATACATTTTATTTAGCCCTACTAATCCCCTTGACTCTCGTCTTCGCTTTAGTTGAAGTTAAAAAAAATCAAAGAATTGTTTTGTGGCAAACTCTTGTCTATTATTCTTTTTTTCTACCAGTAATAGCTTATTATTTTTGGATGACAATCACTGATATGGTGATGGCTAAACGTTTAACAGAAAATTTAATGCTAACCCCTGGATTGTTTTATGTTTTCTCTGCTTTTAGTTTATTATTTTTATGTGCTATTATCGGTTTAGTTTTATTTTTTCAAAATCAAGAAAAAAATATTTTTAAAAAACTTTTAATTATTTGGTTGATAATTGTTCCCTTTTTATTATACTCAGGACTACCCTTTGAAAGACGTTTGGTAGAGGGTTGGCAGTTGCCAGTAGTTGTTTTAGCAATAGAAACTTTATGGATATTTTATCAAAAAATTTCATTTAAAAAATCTTTCCTAATTTTAATTATCGTTTTACTTGCAAGCAGCAGCCTTTTTGTTTTTATGTTGGAAACTTTTATTCCTCAACAAAAAACCGAGCGTCGAATGTATTATTTGTCTACTGACGTTCGACAAGCTTTATTGTGGCTAAAACAAACTGATCCGGATTTTAGTAAAATTGTTCTGGCCGCCCCTTTAACTGGAATCAATGCTACTTTTTTAGCTAATAAAACAATTTTTCTTGGTCACGGTTTGGAAACCTTATCAGCCAACCAAAAAAAAGAAGACTGGCTTAATTTTATTAACAATAACACCGACGAAGAAAAGAAGATAGATTTTTTAAAAAAATGGAAAATTGATTACCTATTTTGGGGACCCTACGAACAAATGACTAAGCCTCAATTTAAACCAGCAGAAAAACCTTATTTGCACCCCATCTATCAAAATGCTAAGGTTACTATCTACCAAGTTATAACCAATTAAATGTCTACCATCAACATTACAATCCCCGCCTATAATGAAGAAACAATTTTACAAACCAATATTCTTAAATTGGCCAATTTTTGTGATAAGAACCTTAAAGATGACTGGTTTATAATTATAGTTAATAATAATTCCTCGGACGCTACGGCCGAAATTGGCAAAAAATTAGCTGAACGAAACCCCACAAAAATTAAACTCTTAAATTTAAAACAAAACGGTAAGGGATTAGCAATCGCCGCTGGCTGGCAAAATTTTTTAGCCGATTACTATATTTTTATGGATGCAGATTTGGCCACGGACTTACAATCCTTGCCGATTTTAATAAATAAGCTTAAACAAGAGGCAGACGTAGTTATTGGGTCCCGTCGTCTGCCTAATTCTCAAGTAGAAAAGGGCTGGAAAAGGAAAATTTTTTCTTGGGGTTATGTTAATCTAGCTAAATTTATTTTAAAACTAAATTTAAAAGATTTTGCCTGTGGTTTTAAAGGAGTTAACCAAAAAATTGTACAACAAATTGTTCCCTTAATTCAAAATCAGGAATGGTTTTGGGATACGGAATTACTTTATTTATCTCATCAAAAAGGTTTTTCAATACAAGAAATCCCAGTCCGTTGGACTGAGATTCCTGATAAAAAAAGAGGAAATAAATTGAATGTTTTTAGTGTCACTGGAAAATACCTCAAGGCAATTTTAATATTGAGGATAGCCGCCAGGTAATTGATAGGTAGCTCCCTGATTATAGGTTGTGCTACGCAGCAAATAAACAGTAACAATTAAAACGATACTATAAGCCGCTAAAATTATTACCAGCCCAATAATTGAGTTTTTAATCAATTGTTGGGCTTTTTCTACTTTTTTAGAATCACCACCAGAAGTCATCCATAAGAAACCGGCAAAAAACAGCAGGGCTAAAAAAACTACACCTAAAATTCCTAATACAACTTTAATAATTGAAGTAGCCACAACACGAGGATCAGAAGTAGAAAGCTGAGAATTAGACACCGAATTACCTAATTGTACACCAATAGATCCCCGGAGATCTGTTTGTGCCTGAGCCTGAACAATATTAATTCCTAAAATAGAAAATTGTAAAGAAAAAAACAAAACTAGTAATAAATATTTTAATTTTCTATTCATATTTTTAAAGATAGAAGACATTTCTTTTAAATAGTAATACTAGGTTGAAGTAATTTGTGCTGGATCAACCGCCCCCGAACCAAGTGTACTCTCAACCAAATTGCCAACAATAAAAGTTGTAATTCCAGCTGAAGCTAAAACTATTAACAAACCAATAATTCCGTTTTTTAAATAATCTTTGGCTTTCTCTACTTTTTTTTCATCACCTCCAGCAGTAAACCACAAAAAACCAGCATAGACAGTCAAAGCTAGAAAAATTACACCTAACAAAGACAAAATAATATAAATTATTTTACCAATATAAACAGAGAGGTAACTGGAATCCGTGCCTTGATCATACCCAGCAGTGTCACCCACCGCATTAAGCATCCCCACTTGAGCAAAACAAATATTAGAAATAATAAAAGATAGGGAAAGGACCAAAGAAAAAATTAAAAGACTGATTTTTTTGATTTTCATAAAATTATCTTTATTATTTATCTACCGACAACCCTGTGGATGAAGATAAATTAGCTACTACAAAATAAGTAATGGCATAAGCCAACATGACTATAACTAAACCAATCGCCGCCATAGTGATAATATCTTTGGCTTTTTCAGCAATCTTACTATCTCCCCTAGCGGTCATCCACAAGTAACCACCATAAATCATTAACACCAAAAAAATCACCCCAATCAATGACAGAGCAGTTTTAACAATACTACCAATAACAGTCTCTAAAGTAATAGGAGACTCCCCGTAAGCAGCCCCTGACTTTGTAAATTTGTCAGAAGCATCTTTTAAAGTAGGAACGTCCTGAGCATTTGCCACAACAGGAGCAAAAGAAAAAATCATTGTTAAACTAAACAACAAACCAACTAATAATTTTTTTTTCTTTAACATAAAATCTTATATATCTTTAATTTGATATTTATTACTAACCTGTTTTAACCGCCGCACCCACCAAAGCATCAATAACAAACTTAGAAATAGCATAAGCCAAAACTACTATTACTAAACCAATCACGGCCATAATAATAATATCTTTGGCTTTTTCAGCAATCTTACTATCTCCCCTAGCGGTCATCCACAAGTATCCACCGTAAAACATTAACACAAAAAAGATAACGCCAATAATAGACAAGGCGATAGAAGTTAGGGTGGCCACATAACCTTCAACAGACCCCTCCGCTTTCATACCGCTTTTTTTAACAGTATCGTTAGAAATCTTTAAGGCATCTTGAAAATTGCCTACACCTTGGCCAAAAACTAGATTGGGAACAGACAGAGTTAAAAAACTTAGACTTAACATTAAAATGGCTACTTTTTTGTTCATATTTTTAACTGGTTATGGCAGTAAAGACAAAACTGGTAATAATATAGGCGGCGCCAGTAATAACCAAACCAATCACGGCATCAATTATAATATTCTTGGCTTTTTCGGATATTTTGCTATCTCCCCGAGCGGTCATCCACAAGTAACCACCGTAAATCATTAACACAAAAAAGATAACCCCAATTAAAGATAAAGCCGCACCAGTAATTTGACCGATTTTACCCTGTAAAGTTCCTGAGGTAGGAATACCCGCTCCTTTGGCTGTTTCTTGTAAACCATATTGAGCTAAAGCAGCTGGAGCTAAAAAAGAACTTAATAAAATCAACCCTAGAAGATAAATTTTTTTGCGCATAAAATTGATAATAAATTGAAACTAAAATTCTAAAGATTTTAAAATTTTTAGTTTCAGTTTACTACCAGAGGGGCGAAGTGAGATTTACATGTAAGTCTTTGCTTAAGCCTTGGGCCGAAAAACCTATTAATAAATCTTTTTCCCCGCCCCATATTCATAAACTAAACTGTGGTAGTAGCGTTAACTAAACTATTAACCACAAAGGTGGCGATAGCGTAAGCGGACAAAATAATGGCTAAACCAATAACACCATACATAATTCTCTTTTTAGCGTCTTTGGTCTTGTCTTCATTACCGCCAGCAGTCATCCATTCAAAACCACCAATCAAAATAATACCGACAGCCACAATACCGAGTAAACCCATGGCTGTTCTAATAATAGTGGAAATGGTTTCACGAACATCCTTAGTGCCTAAACCAGTGTAAGTACCATAAAAAATTCCTAAATCATTGGCATTCACAGTTGATTGAGCCGCAGCGACTGTAGGTAATACTAAAATCGCCATCATCATTAAACCAAGCACAAAAGATAAAATTTTCTTGCTGTTCATTTAGTTCACCTCCCTTCTTTTTTAAAATGCTAACTTTTTGAATTTATTTTGACGACTTACAAGATGGAATGTCTCCACAGCTACCCGGGGTTATTGTACCCAAACAAGTTTTAAATTCTGTTTCGCTAGCAATTGGTGTACATCTTTTAGGTTCAACAACACAACAATATTCTCCAGAACCAGAAACATTCCCGCCAGACAAACCTTTAATAATAAAACTAATTAAAAAATAACTGCTAGTAATGATAACCAAACCAACCACTGACCATAAAAAAATATCCTTACCCTTCTTAATTTTATCAGGCTCACCTCTGGAAGTCAACCACATAAAACCACCATAAACAAACAACAAAAGAGCAAGAGAACCGCTGATAGAAATAAAAATATTAGCTACTTTCCCGCCTAATTGTAAAATTGTACTCTCAGAAATTTCTTGCGGACCCAAGGGATTGGGTAATCCTTGGATAGCATTAGTTTGCGCTAAACAAATATTAAAGCTTAAAAATAAAATTAAGGCTGCGGCAATTAAATAAATAATTTTAAGATTTTTTTTAAACATCATATTTTTAAATTATGTCTTCGGAACACCTAAAGTTTGAAGAACAAACTGCAGAATTAGAAAACTACTAAAAATTGCCAATAATCCTAAGGCTGCCCACAACATCGTTTGGGTAGATTTTTTAACTTGTTCTGGATTACCACGAGCCGTCATCCACTGGAAACCAGCTACAACAAATAAAATTAAGGCGATTGAACCTACCAACGCTAAAATAGCTCTAATAATATTACTAATTAAAGTTGGCACATAATCTTCTATTTTCATACCTTCTGTTGCGAGAGGATTGATAATCATCCCAACTTCATTTGGAGAATAACTGCAAGCATCCAACGCTTTTTTCAGCGTATCACTACAAGTCTGTTCCGCACTTCCTTCAGAGATATCTGTACCGAGTTTACCAAGACAATCTAAAAAATTTTTATTGGCTGTTTTATAACATTCTTCTGTGGTTTCCGCCATGGTAATTGAAAAACCTAAACAACTTAAAACTAAACTACCCATCAAAACAAAGCTGAAAAAAAATCTTTTGGACATAATCTTTTAGTAATTATTGGGTTTATTTAATTTCTGGAGCATTTAATTTAACCCCTTCCACAGTTGCCTTTCCTCCTAATTCCGTAGCCGCTTTATTTACTTTAGCTAATAAAAAGCTCAACAGCATCTGGGCGGAAAAAATTATAATCAAGCCAATGGCCGCGGCCGTTAGTGCCTGTTTACCTTTTTTAATACCCTCACTACTACCAGCGGCAGTTAAAATAATAAAACCACCATAAATAAACATTAGTAAAGCCACCCCGCCAACCACCATCAAAACTTTATTAGCTACTTTAATCATTAATTGAATTAAAACATTAATATTACGGCAGCCACATTCTTTTTCTTGAGAAGTGCCTTCAAAATAAACGCAATCTGGTAAAACCCATGATTTATTTTCTTCACCAACATCAGTTAAATTACAGGTCGGTGACATAGGAGCGGCAGTATTACTTTGAGCAGTAGTTTGGGCTTGAACAGGATTGACCAAAAAACTTGAAAAACACAAGGTCAAACTTAAACCGAGGATAATAATAATTTTATTGAGATGTTGCATAAATTGTTTGTTGAATTTTACCTGCCGCACTATTTACTACTTTATTATAAATTGCCGTATCATTTAAAGTTTTTTCGTCTAAGACCGTATCAATCATTTCATTAAAATATTTTTCAGCTGCCGTTACATTTTGTCCTTTATACCAACTTTTAGCTGTTAATAGTTGTCCAGCTAAAACCGCTAAATCCGGATTTTCCTTTTCACTGGAAATCAATTCCCTTAAAGCAGCAACCTTGCCAGTCTTATTCAAATATTTTACTACATTTTCTGCCTTATTAGCAAAAAGAATAAAATCCCAAGCTTCATTTGGATATTTAGTTTTTTTAGAAA
>DAOMZV010000006.1:7543-37430 GCA_035400705.1 Candidatus Magasanikiibacteriota bacterium | reverse complement strand
TGGAAAAACCGCAACTAAATCTTCTTAAAAGATAAATATCTATGAATAGCACGAAAGAAAAATTAGAAAAATTAGCAAGACGACATAGAAGAGTTAGGGCTAAAATTTTTGGCACTGCCGCCAAGCCTCGTTTGTCAGTCAGAAAAAGTTTAAAGTATGTTACTTTGCAACTGATTGATGATGAAGCTAAAAAGACTTTAGTCGCCGCCACTAGTCGTAAGGTTAAAATTAGCAAAGATAATCCTTTTAAAAGCAAAACAGCCGAGGCTTATGAAGCTGGCTTGGAATTAGCTAAAAAAGCTTTAGAGAAAAAAATTACCACTATTTGTTTTGATCGCGGTGGTTTTGCTTTTCATGGTAGAGTAAAAGCCGTAGCCGAAGGGGCTAGGGTTGGTGGATTACAGTTTTAATATAATCTTATGGAAGAAAACAAAAAACAATTTAAAGGCCGTAAAGGCGACAGACGCGAAAAAACAGACAAATCTTTTGAAGAAAAAGAGTTTGATAGCGTCATTTTAGACTTAGCTAGAGTAACTAGGGTTACTAAGGGTGGTAAAAGAATGCGTTTTCGGGCTGCCGTAGTTCTTGGTGATCGCAAAGGAAGATTAGGTTTTGGTATTGCCAAGGGTGCTGATGTGGCATTAGCCGTTAGTAAAGCTACTCGTTTAGCTAAGAAGAGTTTGTTTAAAATAATTTTTGCCAAGACCACTATTCCTCATTGGGTTGAAGCTAAAGAAAAAGCAGCTAAAGTGTTGTTAAAACCAGCCCCAGCCGGTTCGGGTATTATTGCTGGCGGTGCTATGAGAGTAGTTTTGGAATTAGGTGGTGTTCCTGATGTGGTAGGAAAAATGTTGGGAGCTAATAATAAAGTAAATAATGCGCGGGCAACTATTAAAGCTTTAGCTAGTTTGAAACCACGCACCGAAAAAAGCAAAAAGTAAACTATGTCTACAATTATACATAAATTAAAACCTAATAGTGGTGCTAGAAAAAAAAGCAAGAGAGTTGGTCGCGGCAATGCTTCTGGAAAAGGTACTACTGCTGCGCGTGGTACTAAAGGCCAAAGAGCTAGAACTGGTGGAAGAAATCGCTTAAAACAGAAAGGTTGGAGAAGTTTACTTCTCAGTGCTCCTAAGTTAAGAGGTTTCAAAAGTTTTAAATTACGTCCTGAAGCCATTAATTTAGATAAGATTCAAGCAATTTTTAAGGATGGTGAAAAGATAAATCCGCAGACCTTATTAGAAAAAAAATTGATTAAAAAAATTGGTCCAATTAAAATTTTAAATGGCGGTGATTTAAAGAAAAAATTGGAAATTTCTGGGTGTCAAGTTTCTAAGTTAGCTAAGCAAAAAATTGAGGCTGTTGGTGGTAAAGTGATTTAGTTTATTTATGCCCCGCTAGATTCGGGGCATAATTTAAAACTCTTAATATGCTAGAAAAAATTTCTCAAATTTGGAAGACAAAAGACCTGCGCAATAAAATTATTTTTGTTCTGGTCATGTTAGTTATTTTTAGATTAGTAACTTTTATTCCCATTCCCGGAGTTAATGTTATTGCCTTAAGAAGATTTTTTGAATCCAATCAATTATTGGGTTTAATGAATGTTTTTTCTGGTGGTACTATGGAAAATTTTTCTGTAGTAATGCTTGGTGTTGGTCCTTATATTACCGCTTCCATTATTTTTCAATTGTTAGCCATGATTATTCCTAGCTTAGAAGAAATGTCTAAAGAAGGGGAAGCTGGTCAAAAACGTATCAACCAATACACTCGTTGGTTAAGCGTGCCTTTAGCCTTTTTACAGTCTTATGGTATGATTATGCTTTTGAGACAATCCGGTCGTGGCATAATTTCTGATTTGTCGGTTTTTCAGTTGATGACTACCATGATAACTATTACTGCTGGAACTGTTTTTTTAATGTGGCTAGGAGAACTTATCTCGGAAAAAGGCATTGGTAATGGTATTTCAATTTTGATTTTTGCTGGTATTATCTCTTCTTTGCCTTCTAAAATGCAGCAGATGTTTTTAACTTTTGATAGGGACCAATTATTTCAAGTGATTTTGTATGCTATTATTGCTATTATTACAGTAGTAGGTGTGGTTTTTGTAACCGAGGCTCAAAGAAACATTCCTGTTGTTTACGCTAAACAAGTTAGAGGTAACAAAACTTATGGCGGTTCTAACACCCACTTACCTTTAAGAGTGAATATGGCTGGCGTTATTCCAATTATTTTTGCTATTTCTATTATCCTCTTTCCTCCAATGGTAGCTCAATTCTTTTTAAAGGTTAAAACTGCTTGGTTGGCCCATTTAGCCCAAGGAACAATACAGTTGTTTAATAATTCAATTTTTTACGCCGTTTTATACTTTGTCTTGGTAGTTGGATTTACCTACTTTTATACTGCAGTTATTTTTCATCCTCAAAAAATTGCTGAAAATTTACAGAAACAGGGCGGTTTTATTCCTGGTGTTAGACCTGGCAAATTAACTTCTGGGTATTTACAATACATAATGAATAGAATTTTGTTGGCCAGTTCGTTATTTTTAGGTACTATTGCTATTTTGCCTTTGGTAGTTAAGGGGGTAACTGGTAATCAATCTATGGTTATTGGTGGAACTTCTTTATTGATCGTTGTTTCGGTGGTAATTGAAATTGTTAAACAGGTCGAGTCGCAAATGACCATGAGAGAGTACGAACACTATTAGTTTTTTATATCATAAAACCCCCGTTGTTGCGGGGGTTTTATGATGACTAATTTTGTTTTGGTCTTTTGCTCTTGCTAAACTTTTTTGTTGGTGATATAATTTTTTTGTTCAAAGAGCTCAAGGGCTCTTTAATCTATGTTACATGAAAAAAATAATCATTTTTTTGGGTCCTCCCGGGTCTGGAAAGGGTACTCAAGCCGAATTGTTAGCTGAAAAATTTAATTACCACCATATTTCTACTGGTGAATTGTTGCGTAAATTACTAGAGCACAAAGAAAAATATTCTACCGAAGAAATAATCGAAGCGGAAAAAATAGATAAGGGAGAGATGGTGGCTGACTGGTTAATTTACAAATTAGTTTTTGAAGCAATTACCGAATATCTAAAACAAGGCCGAGGTGTCGTTTTGGACGGAGCTATTCGTCGTGCCTCTCAAGCTTCAGAATTTTTAAAATTTTTTACCGAAAAAAACTTTTTGAATGATTTACTAGTATTTTGGTTAAGGCTTAGCGAGGAAGAATCCTGGATACGTTTAAGCTATCGACGCGTTTGCTCTGTTTGCGGATTTAATATTCCTTATACCGAGGAGACAAAAGATTGGACTATTTGTCCTAAATGTTCGGGATTATTAAAAAAGAGGTTTGATGATAAGAATCAAGAAATTTTTAAGAAAAGAATTTTAGATCAGGGAGAAAAGGCTTTAGCTCCGGTTGTTGAAGAATTTAAAAAAATTGATCAGAATTTTGTTAAAGAAGTGGATGGTAATGGCAGTATAGAACAGGTTTTTCAAGAGGTAGTTGAAGAAGTAGTTAAATAAAAAAGTCCCCCTTGCCCGGGGACTTTTAAATTTTTCTGTCCTTGTCATAAGTTTAAAATTAGGCTAAAATAAGAAAATATGAAAGATGAAATTATCACAATTAAAACTCCGGAAGCGATTGCCAAAATTAAAGAAGGTGGTAAAATTTTAGGCTTAATTTTACAAGAATTAGCTACCATGGTTAAACCGGGTATAACCACAGCCGATTTGGAACTAAAAGCTGAAGAGTTGATAAGACAATATGGAGCCAAACCAGCTTTTAAGGGTTATCGAGGTGGTGGTGGACCAGCCTATCCGACAATTTTATGCACTTCTATTAATAATGAAGTTGTCCACGCACCGGCTTTACCAGCTAGAAAATTAGAAGAGGGATCAATTATTAGTTTAGATATTGGTATTGAATATCCAGCGAAGAACGGTTTTTTTACTGATACCGCCACTACTGTTCCGGTGGGCAAAATTTCTAAAGAGGTGACTAAACTTTTAGAAGTAACTAAAAAATCTTTATATTTGGGTATTAAGCAAGTTAAGCCCGGTCATAGAATTAGTGATATTGGTCGGGTGATAGAAAAATATGTTTCTAAATATAATTATGGGATTGTTCGTGATTTAGTTGGTCATGGGGTGGGTTATGCTGTTCATGAAGCCCCAGCTATTCCTAATTATTATGAGCCAGCTTCTAATAGAATTGAAATTAAAGAAGGTATGGTTTTGGCTATTGAGCCAATGGTTAATTTGGGTACCTGGAGAGTTATTGATGGCGATGATGGCTTTGCAATTAAAACAGCTGATCAATCTTTTTCAGCCCACTTTGAACATACTGTAGTCGTGACTAAAAATGGTTGTGAAATAGTAACTTAAGTATGATTTTAGGTATTGATTATGGAGCTAGAAGAATAGGTTTAGCTTTAGCCGATGAGGCGACAGTCATTCCTTTGCCTTTTAAAGAACTTAAAAATCAGGGGATTGATTTAGTGATTTTAGAAATTGAAAAAATAATTCAGCAAGAAAAAATTAATTTAATAGTTGTTGGTTGGCCAGTTGGTTTGGGTGGTCAAGAAACTGAAAAAACTCAGGAAACTAAAAAATTTATTGATATTTTAGCAAAAAAAGTAAGTATTCCAGTAGCTAAAATAGATGAGCGTTTAACAAGTAAATTAGCTGATACTTTGTCCGGAAAACAAGGTAGTCGAGATGTGGGTGCGGCCATGATTATTTTAGAAGATTTTTTGCAAAGACAGAAGGAATAGGAATTATAATTTATGACTCATAATTTTGTAGGAATTGTTTTAAAAAAAAGAAATTGGCGAGAAAATGATTTGGAAATTATTTTTTTTAGCCCATTTTACGGTAAAATGCGTTTGATTGCTACTGGGGCCCGCAAATTTCAAAGTAAACTTTCTGGGCATTTAGAGCCGTTCAATGAGGTTAAAATAATGTTAGCCGAGGGAAAAGTAACAGATAAAATAGGCCAAGCAGTTTGTCAAAAAAGTTTTTTAAATCAAAAAAAAATTATTGATTGGGAAGCCGGTTGGGCGGCCCAAACCAGTGCTGATTTCTTAGATAAAATTTTGCCAGAAAAACAGGCTGAACCAAGAATTTATCAATTATTTAAAAATTATTTATTATTGCTTGCCCGAACCGAGGCTAAAAAAATTTCCCCCTTGTTTAATTGGCAATTAATAATTCTTTCGGGGTTTAGTCCAATTTTGGATCACTGTGCTAATTGCGGGGGAGAAGTGGAAAAACAGGGGATAAAATTTTCTGTCAGTAAAGGTGGTTTATTATGCCAAAAATGTTTGTTGCCTAGTTTAAAAATTGATTTAAAAAAGATAAAAATTTTAAAACATTTAGTTACTAATAGTGGACTAAAAAAAGCTTGGATTAAATTAACCGAAAAGGAAGCCCTGGATTTAGGAAATTTATTTTATCAATTTTATTCTTATCACATTTTAAAATAAAAATTTATGTTAATTAAAGATTTTAATCAAGCAGTTGGACAAGAGGTGGAAATAAATGGCTGGGTTTATAATTTACGTTCTTCTGGTAGTTTATATTTTTTACAAATTCGCGATGGCTCGGGTTTTATCCAAGCTATTGTCAATAAACAAACAGTTTCTTCAGAAGTTTGGTCAAAATGCGAACAAATTACATTGGAAACTTCTCTTAAATTAATTGGACAAGTAACTGAACACCCCAAGAGAAAAGGGGAATATGAATTACAAGCGACTGGTTTGGATTTAATCCATATAGCCGAAGAATATCCTATTGGGAAAAAAGAACATGGTCCTGATTTTTTGATGGAATGGCGCCATTTGTGGTTGCGTTCACCAAAACAGTGGGCAATTTTGCGTGTGCGTGATGCGATTATTACTGCAATCAATGAATATTTACATCAGGAAAATTTTATTAAAGTTGATTCTCCGGTTTTTACTCCCAATGCTTGTGAGGGTACCACCACCTTATTTCCTGTGCCTTATTTTGATTTAGGCACTGCTTATTTATCTCAATCGGGTCAATTATATAGTGAAGCGGCCATTTCTTCGGTTGGTCGTTGCTATGATTTTGGTCCAGTTTTTCGCGCGGAAAAAAGTAAAACTAAACGTCATTTAACAGAATTTTGGATGATGGATGCCGAGGCTGCTTTTATGGAGCACGAAGATAACTTGAGTTTACAAGAAGGATTAGTCCGTTATATTGTTAGATATTGTTTAGCTAATTGTCAAAAGGAATTAGTTATTTTAGAAAGGGATATAAAAAAATTAGAACAAGTCGACGCGCCTTTTTTAAAGTTGACTTATGATGAAGCAATTAAGAAATTGCAGGAAATGGGTTCAGATATTCAATATGGAGAGGATTTGGGCAATGACGATGAAGGTTTATTGACTAAAGATTCCGCTGTTCCCGTTTTTATTGAAAAATGGCCTAAAAGCATCAAACCATTTTATATGAAACGTAATCCAGAAAATCCCGATTTAGTTCTTAATGATGATTTAATTGCTACAGAAGGAGCGGGAGAATTAATTGGTGGAAGTCAGAGAGAAGATAATCCAGAACTATTATTACAACGAATTAAAGCTGAGGGTTTGAATTTAGAAGATTATCAATGGTATTTGGATCTTAGAAAATATGGCAGTGTACCACATTCCGGTTTTGGTATAGGGTTAGAAAGAGCTGTGCGCTGGATAACCGGCGTAGAACATATTAGAGAATGTATTCCTTTCCCCCGTTTAGTTACTAGATTGAAACCTTAAGTTTTAAAAAAACCCGCCTTCAGGTTGTTAAACCGGAGGCGGGTGTTTGTTACTTGTTGAGTAGACTAAGTAAATCCGCCCTAGTTGTGTCGTCTAATGCGGCGACATTTTCTAGAGCGGAAAAAATCTTTTGGCTAACTTCCAAACGTCGGCTAAGATCAATCACAGCCTGTTGGGCTTTTTCTAGTTCGGTCTTTAGCTGTTTTTGTTGCTTTAGCAACTCAGCCATTTTTTCCTCAAGACCAACAGGGATGACTTTGATATGATCCATGTAATAATCAAGTCGATTTGTATCGACTATAAAAATTTTTCCCCTCGTACCATTTCCGTGGTGGGTTAAAATCCCAGCTTGGATTAGCTTTCGTAGGAATTTCTCGCAAACTTCCTCAGTCTCTTCGCTATTTGCGGAAATTTCCTCTACTAACGAATCTGACGTAAACCTTGCCTGATTATCACATTGAATGATTTTACAGACAAAGCTGATGTCAAACATGGTGTTTTCTGTCGGGCTGAGAAATAAAAACTCAGCGGTTGCGTCATTTGGGTTTTTCTCCCGCGGTTCTTTTGAGGCTGGGGGGGAAGATTCAGCGTGTTCGACAAGCTGATAAACACTACGACCAACTTTTTTCAAAAACCCAGAAGCGATCAATCTTTTTTTGGCGTCTCTTAAGGAAACTATCCCAGAGAAACCGAAAAAATTTTCAGACCCAGTGAATATTTGTTTGGAAGTGATGTGGTTATCCTTATCAACATTTGCAACAATGAATCTTTTTAAAGCCATCTGGGGCATGTCTTTTCTCAGCTCATTTTCTTTGTTGGTAATGAACTGATAGACCCCCTTTGTTTTCTTAATAATCATTCCATGTGTCGCCAACCCGACTAGGGCATTTAACAACGAATTTCTTCCGGAATAACCCAAAGAGGAGTAGTCAATATCCGAAGAAGAAAAATCTGCGCCCAAAGGTACATTAGTAACAATCCATTGTATAAGATTGTTTCTCGCTTCAAAACCTTTCATTCTTTATCCTTTTTGTTAAGGTACATCAGCTAAATTTATAAAATAGCTTTCTTGTCAAGCCGCTTTAAACCTGTTAAAATTAGAGAACAATTAAGATTATTTATATGAGGATTTTTTTATCTGAAATTAGCCAAAAAATTGGCCAAGAAGTGGAAATCGCCGGCTTTGTTCAAAACCGTCGTAATTTGGGCAAAATGATTTTTTTGGATATTCGTGATTTATCAACCACAGCTCAAATTATTTGTACCCCTTTTGATTTGTCGGCGGAGGATTATGAAAAAGCTAAAACTGTCAGAAATGAATTTACTGTCAGTCTTAAGGGTTTAGTGAACGAACGCGGTGCTAAAAATATAAACCCAGATTCTCCTACCGGAAAAGTGGAAATTGTGGCTAAAGAATTTAAAATTTTGTCAGAAGCCGAACCCTTGCCCTTGGACCCGGCTGATGAAAAAATGGGCTTGGATGTCTATTTAGACTTGCAACCTTTAACTTTGCGAGCAGAAAAAAATCGCGCTTTGTTTAAAATTCAAGCAGAAATTGTTAATGCTTTTAGAAATTTTTTGTTGAGTAAAAAGTTTACGGAATTTCCTTGTCCTAAATTAGTGGGGGAATCAGCTGAAGGCGGGGCTAATGTTTTTGCTTTAGAATATTTTGGTCACAAAGCTTATTTAGCTCAAAGTCCGCAGTTTTATAAACAAATTATGGTGGGTGTTTTTGAAAGAGTTTTTACTATTGGCAATGTTTATCGTGCTGAAAAACATGCCACAACCCGCCATTTAAATGAATATACTAGTCTAGATTTAGAAATGGGATTTATTAATGACCACCTGGATATTATTAATTTAGAAATAGAATACTTTAAATATCTTAATGCACATTTAGCTAAAACAGTAGCCGCCGAATTAAAATTGTGGGATTTTCAACCCTTACTTATTCCTGAAAAATTTCCAGTTTTAAAATTAAAAGAAGTTTTAGAATTGGTTAAAAAAGAAACTGGTGTTGATCATACTGCTGAACCAGATTTAGAACCCAATGAAGAACAGTGGATTTGTGAATATGCTAAGAAAAATTGGCAGTCAGATTTTGTCTTCGTAACTCACTATCCCACTAGTAAGCGGCCGGTTTACACTTATCCCGATGAACAAGAGCCAGAATTAACAAAAAGCTTTGATTTATTGTTTAGAGGAGTGGAAATTACTACTGGCGGACAGCGTATCAATGATTACAATCAATTAGTAGAGAATATTAAAAAATGGGGATATCAGTTAGATAATTTTGAATTTTATTTACAAGCTTTTAAATACGGTATGCCCCCAGAAGGGGGGTTGGCGATTGGTTTAGAAAGATTAACGGCCAAATTATTAGGAATCGAAAATACTAAGCGTGCGACTTTATTTCCTCGTGATTTGAATAGAATTGATTTGCAGTTATCGCCACCAGAATATAAACAAAAAGAATAATTAAAGAGATGTCCTACCAATTAAAATTGGAACAATTTGAAGGTCCTTTAGCTTTACTTTTAAAATTAGTAGAGCAGGAAAAGATGGATATTACTCAGGTTGCCCTAGCTAAGGTGACCGAATCTTTTGTTGAGTATTTACATCAAAGCAGCAATATTCCCGATGAAGAAATGGCGGATTTTTTGGTTGTGGCAACTAAATTATTGTATATAAAATCCAAGGCGATTTTACCAGAACCCTCGATTGAACCAGAAGAGGGTATAAGTTTAGAGGATCAATTAAGAATGTATAAAGAGTTTGTGGAAGCAGCTAAAAAGATTGATGGTTTGATTAAATTAAAGAAATTTTCATATTTCAAAGAAAGCTTAGGTAAAATTCAAGAGGAAGGTTTTTATCCGCCTAAAAATTTGACCGCAGATAAAATGAAAAGAATGTTTGTAGAAGTTTTGGAAAGATTGCGTCCCATTGTGGAACTACCCAAGGGAGTTGTCGAAAAAGTCGTCACTATTAGAGAAAAAATTGATCATATTTACACCTTATTGGCTAATTTAAAGAAAATAGAGTTCAAACAGGTTTTGAGCTTAGCTAAAAATAAAATAGAAGTCATTGTTTCTTTTTTGGCGATTTTGGAATTAACCAAACAACAACACGTGGTAATTTCTCAATCCAATAATTTTGAAGAAATTTATATCGAAAAAATATGAGCCTAGAATCAAAAACAGAATCATTATTGTTTATAGCAGCCAAACCGCTTAGTTTTAAAAAAATTGCTGAGTTACTTAAGGGCGAAGTTGAAGAAGTTAAAGAAGCAGTAGAAAAAATTAAACAAAAATATAATCAGCCGGAATTTGGTATTAGAATTTTGCAGGAAGGCAATGAGGTTCAAATGTCAACTAATCCAGAAAACAGTTCTTTAATTAAAGATTATCTTAAAGATGAAATGACTGGTGAATTAACTCGACCGTCTTTGGAAGCTTTGACTATCATTGCTTATCGTGGGCCAATTACTAAATTAGAGTTAGAGCAGATTAGGGGAGTAAATTGCAGCTTGATTTTGAGAAATTTGCTTTTAAGAGGTTTAGTAAAAGAGGAAATGGACGAAGCACGGGTTCAAAATGTTTATACAACTACTTTTGATTTTTTAAGACTTTTGGGTTTAAACGAAACCAAAGAATTGCCTGATTATGAAAAATTACATAGTCATGATTTATTAGAGCGTCTGTTAACCGATTTACAACAAGATAATAATAATCAGAATACCTCGGCAACTGTCGAAGAAAATTTGGCTGCTTAGTTTTATGTTTTCTATTCCGTTTTTAGTAAAAATAATTGTCGCTAAAATAATTTTAAGCTTGAGTTATGGCGGTTTTTTGGCTTATCAACCAGCTATTTTTTCTGAACCCCCGCAATTGGCTCAAGTCATGGTAAAACAGCAGCAGGTGGAAAACAATTTACCTACTAAAAATAAAAAAACCTTGCCTCTATCGATCGATCGAATAAAACCTCAACCTAAAATTAAAGAGGGGGTGGTTTTTTCTTCTAAATTAAGTGCTCAAAGTTATGCTGTGCTGGATTTAGAAACAGAAAAAATATTATTAGGAGCCGAGGAAAATTCCCCGCGATCTATCGGTAGTATTAGCAAATTGATGACAGCTATAGTTTTTTTGGAAAATAATCCTCAGTGGGATAAACAAATTATTATTAGTAAAGATGACGGGGAATTAGGTAAACTTTATTTGTTTGATGGAGAAAAAATTAGTGTTAGAGATTTATTTTTTACCAGTTTAGTCGGCTCTTCAAATAATGCTACAGTGGCCTTGGCTCGGTCTGGTAATTTAAATTTAACTGATTTTGTTAAAAAGATGAATCAAAAAGCTTTAGATTTGGGTCTTAAGAACAGTACTTTTGTGGAACCGACTGGATTGAGTTCTGAAAATCATTCAACAGCTAAGGAAGTGGCTTTAATTTTAAAATACGCCCTAAAACAAGACTTAATCAAAGAAGCTGTAACAACTAAAAATTACGAAATTAGCGTTATTGGGACTAATGGAAAAAATATAAAACGTAATGTTATCAATACTGATATTTTATTATTTAATGATTTTGCTAATAGTCCCATCAAGTCAATTTTAGGAGCTAAAACAGGATTTATCGATGAAGCGGGTTATTGTTTTACTATGGAAACTCAAAATAATCATGAGAAAAAGATTATTACTGTCGTTTTGGGGGCTAATACCCATTTTGATCGTTTTAGCGAAGCCAAACTTTTAGCTGAGTGGGTTTATAAAAATTATTTATGGCCCGGAGAAGAGGGTTTTGAAAAACTATCTAAAGAATAAAAAATTCCATCTGTAAAAGATGGAATTTTTTATAGCTGGGGCCGGAATTGAACCGGCGACCTAGGGCTTATGAGTCCCTCGCTCTAACCAACTGAGCTACCCAGCCTCTATTGAATTTCGATTAAAATCATTTCTGGTGGATTAAATAATCTGATTGGTAAAAAAGATTCTCCTAGGCCAGAGGTGTTTAAAATTTTTATTTGCTTATTTTCTGTTGTTTGACCATAATTTTGACGAGGAAAATTTGTTTCCGCTGTCGCCAAGGCGCCAATTAAGGGCAAACGCAACTGTCCGCCATGGGTATGGCCTGTCAGGATTATATCAAGAAATTGGCTTTCTGGCAAGTAGGCAGCGTCAGGATTGTGACTTAAGCCAATTTTTAAATCTGAGTTTTTTAAATTTTGTACGGCTTGGGTTGGATTTTTAGTCTGATGCCAAAATTCGTCAAAGCCGACGATTTGAATTTCTTGGTCTTGTAGAGTTATGGTTTCTGAGGTATCAATTAAGATTTTAATTCCGGCTTGTTGTAATAACTGTTTTATTTTTTCACTCTGATCAGAATAAGCTTTGTGACCAGAGCTGGTGGCAATACCATAATCATGGTTACCTAGAACAGCATAGGTAGGAGCGATTTGAGAAAAATTTTTAAAGAGAGCAAAATCTTTTTCGTAATTATCAACTTGATCATAAAATAGAAAATCTCCAGTAAAGATAATTAAATCAGGGCGGATTGTTTTTACTCGGTTCGCTACTTTTTGCAGATATCCACTTCGTTTTAATGGTCGAAGATGGGCATCGCTCATCAAGATAATTTTAAGAGGACGTTGAATTTTATCACTCGAAATAATTTGTTTATCAATTATCAATCGGTAGGTGTTAAGTTGAACCGTTAATAAAATAGTTAAACTAAGTAAAAAAAGAGCTGGTAGAACAACTTTTATCAAAAAAGAAGATGATTTTTTTTTTATTAAAAACCAGCTGAGAGCTAAAGCGCCAATTAAATAAAGACCGGAAAAAATTTCAAAAAGGTAAAAAGATGACATTTTTTGGGTTTAAAAATGCCGAAGGAGGGAATCGAACCCTCATGGGAAAACCCGCACGATTTTGAGTCGTGTGCGTCTACCGTTCCGCCACTTCGGCATTAAATTACTCTTGTTAGATTTAGCTTTATTTGATACAATAATATTATGCCAAAAATAATTTCTCTTGTCAATCAGAAAGGAGGAGTAGGAAAAACCACCACAGCGGTCAACATGGGGGCTTATTTAGCGTCTTTGGGCAAATTTGTTTTATTAGTAGATATCGATCCACAAGCTAATGCCACTTCTGGTTTAGGTATTGATCATCGTGGCGTGGAAAAGGGAATCTATGACGCTATTGTTAGCGGCTCATCTTTAAGAGAAATTATTAAAAACACCAACCATGACGGCTATCGAGTAGCACCAGCAACCCTCGGTTTAGCTGGAGCCAATATTGAATTAATCAATGAAAATAATCGAGAGTTTAAATTAAGAGAAGTTTTGCAAGAGGCCAAACATGCTTACGATTATATTCTAATTGACTGTCCACCGTCTTTAGGGCTTTTAACTATTAATGGATTAGTGGCGGCTGATGAAGTTTTAATTCCAGTTCAGGCAGAGTATTACGCCTTGGAAGGTCTAAGTCAGTTACTGGAGACTATCAATTTGGTTAAAGAAAATTTACATCCTAACTTAAATGTTCGTGGAGCAGTTTTAACGATGTTTGATAGTCGAAATAAATTATCTTCTGACGTGCTGGAAGAACTATACAAATATTTTCCCAATAAAATTTTTCGTTCCGTGATCCCCCGTAGTGTTCGTTTGGCAGAAGCTCCATCATTTGGTAAATCAATCTTACATTATGATCCTTCTTCTAAGGGAGGCAAGGCTTATGAGCGTTTGGCCAAAGAACTTATAGAAATGGATCAAAATAATCAATAATTTTTTATGCCTTTAGGAAAAGGTTTGGGTTCTTTAATACCCACTAAAAAAACAACTACCGTTGAAGTAAAAAATATTGGTGTAACTGTTCCGTCAGCAGTAGTTAAAAATTTTTCCGAGGATGGGAATAAAGATGGGCGGTTATGGAATGTCCCTATTTCTTTAATTCGGGCCAATTCCTATCAGCCACGTCGAGTTTTTGAGCACCAAGATTTAGAAGATTTAATTAATTCCATTAAAGAACACGGTATTTTGCAGCCGTTGTTGGTGACAGAAAAAGAAGACGGTACTTATGAATTGGTGGCTGGTGAAAGAAGATTACGCGCCGCGACAATTGCTGGCTTATCAACAGTACCAGCGGTAATAAAAAATATTAAAGGATCGCAAAAATTGGAATTGGCTTTGATTGAGAACATCCAACGTCAAAATTTAAATGCCATTGAAGAAGCTTTCGCTTATGAAAGATTAATGGCTGAATTCCAGTTGACTCAGGAAGAAGTGGCCAAACGGGTAGGAAAGAGCCGCCCTTATATTGGTAATATTTTAAGATTATTGGATTTACCAATGGAAATTCAAAAAGGTTTAGTGGATGGAGAGATAAACGCAACAACAGCGCGTACGATTTTAGGTCTAAAGAGTCCTAAAGAACAAATTAATTTTTATCACAAAATAGTAAAAAATGGGGCCAGTGTACATGAGGTTGAAAGAGAGGTTGCAGAAAAAAAAGTTAGCAGCGGTTTGTCTTTACGCCGCGACCCCTTGGTTCTTGATTGGGAAAAAAAGTTAAGAGAGAGACTGGGAACTAAAGTGCAGATAACTAAGACTGGTAAAAAAGGCAAAGTGATAATTGATTATTATTCTGATGAAGAATTGCGTCGGCTAATGTCCGAATTAATTAAATAACCAAAAGCCCCACTAGTACGGGGGCTTTTTTAGTTAGGTAGATTTTCTTTGATGATGGAAAGTTTGTCTTTAATCCAGTCTCCGAGAGAAGACTTGGCATAAGTTTTGATACGCGACTTGGCACCATTAGTTTTAACAAATTTAAGCCAACCCGGGTTTGGTCCTTTGCGTTTTTTATCGATGATGATTTCTGCAATATCGCCATTTTTAAGGGGGGTATCCAAGCTGCTTAACTGATTATTAATTCTACAACCAACACATTTATTACCAACATCAGTATGGATGGCGTAAGCAAAATCTACTGGAGTAGCGGCTTCGGGTAAATCAATAATATCACCACGGGGAGTCCAAACAAAGATTCTATTTTGGAAAAAATCTATTTTTAAATTTTCAATATCTTTAACATTTTTGAAAACCGTTTTTTGAATTTGGGCCAATTCGTTAATCCAAGAGATTTGTTTAGCTTTGTTTTCACCGGTTTTGTGTTCTTTGTATTGCCAGTGCGCGGCAATACCATACTCGGCTTCCTCATGCATTTTTTCTGTTCTAATTTGAAATTCTACTATCTGTCCTTCTAAACAAAAAGTAGCGGTATGGAGTGATTGGTAGCCATTAGGTTTGGGTTGAGCAATATAATCTTTAATGCGATTAGGCACTGGACGCCACAATTTATGAATTATACCTAAAGAAGCATAGCAATCCGCAATAGTTGGAACAATAACTCGCAAGGCTACAATATCATAAATTTTATCAATTTCTTTATTGTAACGGATAAATTTACGGAATAAACTATATAAATGTTTGATGCGTCCATGGAAAGAGATGATGGGAACACGAGCAGAAGCTAATTCTTTTTCGGTTATCTCTTTTATTTTGTCCAAATTTTTTTGATGAACTGAAGAGCTTTCTGTTTGTAATTTAAGCATGAGTTGATAATTTTCCGCATCGACATACTTAAAAGATAAATCTTCCAATTGACCCTTGATTTCGCCCATGCCTAGCCTTCCAGCAATTGGCGCAAACATCTCCAGACTTTCCAAGGCAATTCGATAGCGTTTATTTTCTGGTAGGGAATCTAAGGTTTTTAAATTATGCAACCGGTCAGCAAATTTAATAATCATGATACGAACGTCTTGGGCAATAGCAATAAACATTTTACGCAAATTTTCCACGTAGCGTTCTACACCGCGGTATTTTAATTTTCCTAATTTAGTAATACCGGCCACCATTGAGGCGATATCTGAGCCAAAGTTTTTTTCGATGTCTTTGATTGTGGCGCTGGTATCTTCCGGAACATCATGCAATAAACCAGCAATAATAATGGCCGTATCTAAATTTATTTCTGCTAAATATTGAGCTACGGCTAAAGGGTGGTTAATATAAGGTTCACCAGAAGCTCGTTTTTGTCCATCATGCGCTTTAGCAGCATAATCATAAGCTAGACGGATTAAATCTAAATCCGCTTCAGGATTATTATTTTTAACTGTATTTAGCAATCTTTCGATGCTCATATTTTGATATAATAACCAATAAGACCGTACTTATATTTATACCAAGCTATTGACAAAAAGGCAAAATTGTGCTATACTGTTTAGTTACTAGCTTAAAATAAGCTTGAATGGTTATTTGACAATTAAGGGATAAGTCGCCTTAAGGAGAGGATCTCCTAAGGTGTTTTTTGGAAACTTTTTAAGAGGAATTACAAATGAAAAAGTTGCTTGCTGCACTTAAATCAGTTGCTGTCATCATCATCATCGTCGCTGTTTTTTTGGGGGCGTTAGTCGGTTTTCTTTCCTTCGGTAAATATGTCCGTGACACCAATACCTCAGAGAAGCAGGCGACTACGACCTGGGCTGAAGATGGTTGCCGCAAGATCGCTGAAGAGACCGGCGTCCCGAACCGGTTCGTCAAGGTGTCTATCATTGCTCAACTGCCCCAGTACTGGTGTGTGGAGTCCTCCGGTAAGATGCACCAGCTTCACAATGGTTACCTCAGCCATTGCCAGCCAAGTGACCCAAGCTGCTCCAGTAATCGGAAGGCCGTTGAAGAAGCTTGCGCTAGAGCCGGGTTTGGACAGCCAATCGATGGCAACACTGGTGTCGTCACCTGCGAAGACGGCAAGGGTGTTGGATACGTCCTGAACCCGTTGAACAAATGGAACGGCCCCAAGCCAACCTGTAACTGACGTTTAACGACGTCCTCCGGCAATCAAAGAATGGTTAACACCAAACTTTGGTTGCCGGTTTTTTTATTAAAAAAATCGCCCTGGTTAGGACGATTTTTTCTTTTTAGTTTTAATATTGATATTAGTCGGGCATTCTTTGTTGCTGCAAACAATTTTTTCTTTAGTGCCTTCCACCATTAAAGATCCACAGGTCGGGCATTTTTCTCCAGTCGGTTTATTCCATAGAGCAAAATCACAATCAGGATAGCGGCTGCAAGAATAAAATATTTTTTTGTAGCGAGTACGACGTTCAATAATGTCTCCCTCGGTGCACTTGGGGCATTTTACACCCGTGCTTTTAACTTCTTTTTTAATATATTTACAAGTGGGGTAGTTACTGCAGCTAATAAATAAACCAAACCGTCCGCGGCGACGCATTAAAGGCGAACCGCATTCTGGGCATTTTTCATCTATAGGCGGCAAATCTTTTTCTTCGCCTAAGGGTTTAGTATTTTTACAAGTAGGATAATTGGAGCAAGCTAAAAATTTGCCGAAACGTCCAATTTTAATAACCATAGGAGAACCACATTTATCACAAACTTCTTTGGTCTCCTGTTCGGTCAATTCCTTTTTGGTTAATTCCTGATTTTTTATTTCTAAATTTTCAGCAAAAGGACCATAAAAATCTTGAATTGGTTTTTGCCAAGTGGTTTTTCCTTCGGCAATAGCATCAAAATCATCTTCCATTTTGGCGGTAAATTGGTAATCAACAATTTGCGGAAAATGTTCTATTAAAATATCGGTTACTAAAAAGCCAATATCTGTTGGTTGAAATCTCTTTTTTTCATCTCTTTCTACATACTTACGGGCAATAATAGTGGAAATAGTGGGAGCGTAGGTAGAAGGTCGGCCAATGCCATATTCTTCTAAAATTTTTACCAAACTGGCATCATTATAGCGGGCTGGTGGCTCAGTAAAATGTTGTTCGTTTTTTAATTCTTGTAAGGGCAAAATGTCTTTTTTCGCTACTTCCGGTAAAAGAGTTTCTTTTTGGGAATCGGGGTAGAGGGTTAGGAAACCAGGAAAAACAATTACATTGCCGTTGGCACGAAAAGTGTACTTTTCATCAGGGTTGTTAATATCAATAGTTGTGCCGTTAAAAATCGCGTCTTCCATTTGAGAAGACACGGCTCTTTTCCAAATTAAATCATAAAGTCTCCACAATTTTGATTCTAGAATTTCTTTTAAAAAAGCAGGATCGCGAGAGGCTTCGGTAGGACGGATAGCCTCGTGGGCTTCTTGGGCTAGTTTGGATTTAGTGGTAAAGAAGTTTGGTTTTTCCGGAACAAATTTGTTTCCAAATTTTTCTTGGATTAATTGACGAGCTTCATTTAAAAATTTACCAGATAATACCACCGAATCAGTTCTCATGTAGGTAATTAAACCTACATGACCTTGTCCTTTAAGATCAATACCTTCATATAGTTGTTGGGCTAACATCATGGTTTGTTTAGCCGAAAAACCCAGACGACGATTAGCTTCTTGTTGTAAGGTGGAGGTGGTAAAAGGAGCTGCCGCTCTCTTTTTTAGAGTTTTTTGGGAAACTGCCGCGACTTGATATTGGCTACCTTCTAATTCCTGTAAAATTTTATCAGCTTCTTCTTTATTTTTAATTTCTAATTTATCTAAGCTTTGCCCATTGATTTTGTGGAGTTTAGCTGCAATTAGTTGTTTGTCTTTTTCAAAAATTGCTTCTACAGACCAATATTCCTGTGGTTGAAAAGCCTGAATTTCTCTTTCGCGTTCGACAATTAAACGCATGGCTACAGATTGGACACGTCCAGCTGATAGGCCGCGAGCAACTTTTTTCCATAAAAATGGAGAAAGTTTATAACCAACCAAACGATCTAAAACGCGACGCGCTTGTTGGGCATTAACTAAATTTAAGTCTAATTCGCGAGGATTTTTTAGGGATTCTTCAATTGCGCTTTTGGTGATTTCGTGGAAAACTAAACGTCGAACTTTTTCTGCTGGGATGTCTAAAATGTTAGCTAAATGCCAAGAGATGGCCTCACCTTCGCGGTCCTCATCAGTTGCAAATAGCACCTCATCAGTTTTTTTAGCTGCTTTTTTTAAATCCGTAACAATCTTTTGCTTATCTTTAGGAATAATGTAGGTCGGCTCAAAGTTTTTTTCTACATCAACACCTAACTTGGATTTAGGTAAATCTCTAATATGGCCAAAAGAAGATTTGACAATAAATTTAGAACCTAAAAATTTAGAGATAGTTTTGGCTTTAGTAGGTGATTCTACAATTAAAAGTTGAGACATAAGGCAAAATAAAACAATTGTTTAACACTATACCTGTTTAAGCTGTTTTTGTCAATTTTAAGCGCAGATTAGATAATTCATGCCTCCAACATTTTTAACCTTACCTGCTATTTCCATTAAAGAAATAACAGAAAAGACTAGGCTGGCTGACAAACCACTTTCGAGGGTAATTTTATCTATATGTTTAGGCTCAGGCCCCAAAGTTTTTAAAATAGCTGTTTCTTGAGGGTTGGCTGGTAAGGGTTTGGCTTTAGGGAGGGGAAGTTCCTGATGCTCAATGGACATTTCTTCCAAAATATCTTCTACTCCTGTAATTAGTTTGGCACCAAGTTTAATTAGGTTGTTAGGTCCTTCTGATAAGGGAGAAAAAATATTTCCCGGGATGCAAAAGACTTCGCGGTTTTGTTCTAAGGCAAGTTTGGCGGTGATTAATGAACCAGACTCTTCAGTCGCCTCAATAATTAAAGTTCCTAAGGATAAACCAGAGATAAGGCGATTGCGAGCTGGAAAATTGAAACGTAAAGGTAGAGTGCCAATGGGGTATTCGCTTATAATTAACCCCCCAGCTTCAAATATTTCTTGGGCTAAACGTTGGTTTTGTTTGGGATAGATATTGGCAGCGTCAAGACCAGAACCTAAAACAGCAATAGTTCGGCCATGATTTTTAAGACATTCTTGGTGACTGACAGCATCGGCACCTAAGGCTAAGCCGCTGATAATAGAAATTTTATTGTCAATTAATTTGGGCATTAATTTTTCTATCACTTGACGGCCATAGAAACTTAATCGTCGCGAACCGACCACGGCTAGAGGAAAGGCATCATTTTTTAGTAAGCCGCGGTAATATAACAAAACTGGGGGATCACTAATTTCTTTTAAGAGAGGGGGATAACCAGGGTCGTCTAGGGTTATAATGTTTAAATTAGCTTGTTGTACTTTTTCCCATTCTTGTTCTGGATTTATTTTGTTTCTTTCTTCTAAAAAAGACAAAGCAGTGGATTCGGTAATACCCAATTTTAAAAAATCATGTAATCCAGCCTGCCAAACATCTTGTAAATTAACAAAAGTCCGCTTAATTTTAAGCAGACTTTTGGGGTTGAATTTTGAGAAAACTGATAAGGCGACTAAATATTTTAATTCCCCCTTAGTCATATTTAAGTATTAAATTTATTCATGGCCGAGTTTAAATTTTTAGCTAAAGCTTCTTCAAGGGCCGCAATGGTTTGCGCAAAAACTTCCTTTAGTAACCTTTTTTCTGTCGCGGTAAAATTTTTAAGGACTAATTCAGACCCAGGTAAAGAAGTGGCGATGGCTGGTTTAATTCCAATTCGGAAACGGCCAAAATTTTGGCTCCCCGTTTTTTCAATTATTGACTTGATGCCGTTATGACCGGCAGCTGAGTGATCAATTTGTATTTTAATTTTTCCCAAAGGTAAATCTAAATCATCGTGAACTACCCAAATATTAGGAGAGGGAACTTTAAAGAATTTAGCGATTGTCGCCACTGCCACACCGGAATTGTTCATAAAAGTTTGCGGCAAAATTAGTTTGATTTTTTTATTTGATGATTCTGAAATAAGAGCTTGGAATTTTTTGTTTTCTTGCCAAGCCGAGAAATTGTGGTGAGAGTTTTGCTGGAAATTTTCTAACGCCAAAAAACCAGCATTGTGTCTGGTAAATTGATATTTTTTTCCTGGGTTGCCCAGTCCAATAATAAGGATCATAAGAAAAAAATTAAACTCTAACTTTTCTTACGTAAACAACAATTGGTGTGCCTTCAAAATCAAAAGCTTGACGCAAATTGTTTTGAATAAATTTTAGATAGGATTCGTGGAGGGAAGTTTTTTGTTTAATCGTTACTTCAAAAGTTGGAGGTTGAACTGCCATTTGGCGTAAAGCAAAAATTTTTGGATGTCGGACTCCTTTACCACGGGTTGGCAATTTACGATAAACTAAACTGGACATAAAATTATGAAGTTCAGTTTCTTCTAAATTGCGATGTAAATTGATATTAACCCGATCGATCAAGGAAAATAAATCTTGAACATTTTTATGGCTTAAGGCACTAACAAAAACTACTGGCGCAAAAGCTAGGGGGGGGAACAAACTGAAAAGTTGCTTGGTAATAATAACAGGAGTATCTGAGGTTTTATCTTTAATTAAATCCCATTTATTAATTACAATAATCAGCCCTTTTCTTTTTTCAGTGATTAGTTGGATTAAGTGTTTATCCTGGGTGGTAAAAGGTTCTGAGGCATCTAAAACTAAGAGGGTTAAATCCGAATTGACAATGCTTTCGTTAGCTTGGTTAACCCCACCTTCTTCCAGGCCTCGGGAAATTTTACTTTTTTTCCTGATTCCAGCCGTATCTACAAAAACATAGGGTTTGTCGTCTTTAATGATTAAGGTATCATGTGACTCTCTAGTGGTGTGGGCAATGGGAGAAGTGATAACTCTTTCTTCACCAATTAGGGCATTAAATAAAGTAGATTTGCCAACATTAGGCCGGCCAATTAAAGAAATTTTAATTGGACTTTTTTTCAGTCTTAATTTTCCCGAAGCCTTAGGTAGTTTCATTTTTTGGATAATGATGTCTAAAACATCACCCACGCCAGAACCATTAGCTGCAGAAATAGGGAAGGGCTCGTCAAAACCTAACTCTAGCCATTCGGGATTATGTGACTGGGTACGAATTTTAGAGTTATCGGCTTTGTTACCAACTAAAACTACAGGAGTTTTAAGAGTTCTTAAAGCTTTAGCCCATTCTTTTTCTTGGGGTAGGGGTTCCTGTTTTAAATCAACTAAAAAAATTACCAAATTAGCTTCTTTTAAAGCCGTGGTTACTTGTTTTTTAATTTCTTGCTCCAAAGTATCTTTAATAAAATCAACGCCACCAGTATCAATTAGGCGATATTTTTCTCCTCGCCATTTAAAGATACCCACATTACTAGTGCGAGTTGTTCCGGCCACGTCGGAAACCAAAGCTTTTTTTTGTTCCATTAAACGATTAAAAAAAGTTGATTTACCAACATTAGTGCGTCCGACAATGGCGATAGTAGGGAGCATTTTTTCTGGAATAGTTACAGGCATATTTTTTTAGCTAAGTGTTTTGGTCAGCCCCTACAATAATTAAAATATCTGGCAGGGGAGAGGATTTAATTTCAAAATCGGGTTTGGTTTTTACTTCTGCGTTTAATTCTTTTTTAATTTGGTTGACCTGTTCAGTATATTTTCCCGAGCTTAGATCATAAATTATGGTTTTACCATAAGTTCGAGTTTGGGCATTAGTTAAAGTGCTGATGGTAAAACCCTTGGCTTCTAAGGTTTGTTTAGTCTTGGCACCTAAACCTAAGACCCAAGTGCCATTTTGAATTTCAATTTTATAATTAATTTTATTTTCTTCAGTGGTAGTACTGTTAACAGTTGGGGATTTCAATGAGGGATTATTAAAGATTTCCTCGGCCATTTTTTGAATTGCTTTAAAATCTCCACTACTAGGAATTAAAACTTCAGCACCGTTGTAATAAGAAGTAGTTAAAGGTTGGTTGGGGCCGATGCCTAAGACTAAATTGATAATATTATTATAATCAAAATTTTTAGCCAATTGAGCAAAACGACTAATCTCCCATAGTTCCATGTTGGTATTAACATTATTACTCAAACTGCTTAAAAGTTCTCTGATAGTTTCCAAATTCCATAAAGTTTCTGAGGAAAAAATTTTATCTTTTAATCCTAGAATTATTTTTTGTTGTCTTCTGCTTCTAGCAAAATCAGAACCCTCACCATTACTGCCGTGGCGGCTACGAGCAAATTTTAGAGCTGTTTCCCCGTCCATTATTTGTTCACCTTTTTGAAAAGAAACAGTTTGATATAAATAATTATAAGTGGGGTATTGAGTATCGGTAAAACTTTTTTCTACATTAACTTTAATTCCGCTAACTGTATCAATCATTTCTTTAAAGGCTTTAAAATCAACTCGGATATAATAATGAATAGGTTGGTTTATGGTTTTGCCAATAATCTCGCTGGCTAAAATTGGGCCATAATTTTTTTCTTTGGTTTCCCCGTAAGCGTCAGCCGCGTTAATTTTGGAAAAACCGTAGCTAGGAATTTCTACTAATAGATCACGAGGGATAGAAAACATCGCCACTTCCTTAGTGGAGGGTTTAAGACTGACTAAAATGATTGTGTCGGAGAGATAAGGTCCGTCATGATTTTCGCCCCCGATACCTAAAACCAAAATATTAATACGATCATCATTTTCACCTTTTAATTCCTTATCGCGGCTTAAAATTAAATTTTTAAGTTGATGGAAAAAACCCGGTTTAGGGTTAACCAGGCCAACTTCTTTGGATTGGCCAAACCAACCTTTGGCTAGGGCTAAAACAACTAAAAAGGCAGCTAAAGTTAAAAAGAGAAAGATATATTTCCATATCTTTCTTTTAGGCTTTTCTTGGGGTGAAAGTAAATTCAGATCTATTTCGTTCATTTTTTCATTATAGCCAAAAAAGCTTAAAAAAGCAACCCGGGAGTGGACAAATCAGTAAAATGTGTTATAATTAAATTAAATCTAACCTTCTTAAATTAGAAGGACGGCTAGCTCAGCTGGTTAGAGCGTACGATTCACATTCGTAAGGTCACAGGTTCGATCCCTGTGCCGTCCACCATTAAAAAAATATGGAGGAAAAAAATCAATCCAATTTAGAAATTTACGGTGAAGTTTATCATGTTTGGCAGATTCCCGAATATACTAAACAAAGTCGTGGTCGTTTGTGGTATATTGTTGCGGCAGTAATTTTTTTAACTCTGATTGGTTATGGAGTTTTGACCAATAGTTTTTTGTTTGCCTTGTTAATGTTATTATTTGCGGCAATCATTTTTATGCACAGCACCAGAGAGCCAATGTATTTACAGGTTGGCGTTTCGGATAAGGGCATTATTTTAAATGAAAAAATTTTTACTTACGATCAATTGCAAAATTTTTGGATAATTGACAATCCGCCTTTGACTAAAGATTTATTTATTAAATTTAATAGTTCCATTCGGCCCACCTTGTCCGTTCATTTAGCCGAGCAAGATGCTGAAGAAATGAGAATAACCTTAGGTAAATTTTTAATAGAAGATACAGAAAAAAAAGAGGAACCTCTCAGCGATTTATTATGGAAGATCTTGAAATTATAAAAATAGTTTGTTAAAATGGTTTGGTCTTAGAGCACCCGTCGTTCAACGGATAGGACACAAGATTGCGGATCTTGTAATCGAGGTTCGATTCCTCGCGGGTGCAAAAAGCACCCCTTTTTTAAAGAGGTGCTTTTGTTTTTTAAATAATTTTTTGTATCTTGACAAAAAATCATGAAACGTAAATTCTTGTGTTTGATTGAGTGGTCGTTTGATCACTCCAACACTGAAATAGTCACCTTCACCATAGAAGGTGATATCGAGGAAGAACACAATCAGGATAGTCCTTTGTATATTGGACGTCCACTGACAACGGAAACTTTTAAGGGTTACTATTCCAAACATGAATATAAAATTGATGAGGTCATTAAGACCGCCTGTGAGGCTGTTGATGGTAATCCGATGGCCAGATGTGCTAGGGCAGTGACCCTGCATGAGATATATGGTTACAGTTCTTATGAACCAAAGCTTTTCGAGGGGCATAAAGTGGTAGTTCTTGAAGTAAGGTCTCAAGAACTGTGTTCCTTTGAAAATGGAAAAATAATTTTTAACTGAATACTATCCCGCCCAACCTTAACCGGTTGTGGCGGGTTTTTTATTTTTATAATTTTAAGGTAAAATTAACTTGTATGGTAAATTTATCTACGCCCTTATCTCAGTTTCCTACGGTTAAAAAAGCTTTGTCTAGAAAACTACATAGTTTGGGTTTGATTAAAGCTCAAGATTTATTATATTATTTTCCTTTTCGTTATGATGATTACAGCCAAACCGTGGCGGTTAAAAATATTATCCCCGATGTTCCGCTTACAGTTTTTGGTCGGTTACAATTGTTAACCAATCGGCGGAGTTTCGCTCGCGGTAAAATGGTGACTGAGGGAATAGTGGCCGATGAAACCGGACAAGTAAAGGTGATTTGGTTTAATCAGCCTTATCTAATTAAAAATTTGCAAGTTGGCGATGAAATTTTTTTAGCCGGCAAAGCCGAGCTGAACAAGTATGGTTTGCAGTTGGTTAATCCGGTTTATGAAAAAGCTAGAAAGAACGGCAATAATTTAAATACCGGCCGTTTAGTGCCGGTTTATTCTACTACTAGTGGCTTATCTCAAAAACAGATTAGGTTTTTGTTAAGTCTAGTTTTAGAGGCGGTCCCTACTTTGTCAGATTGGTTACCAGAAGAAATTAGCCGTCAATTTAATTTTTTATCTTTGGCGGAATCTTTGCGAGAGGTACATTTTCCCACTGCCGAAGAAAAGTTTCTCCAAGCTAAAAATCGCTTTCAACTTGAAGAATTGCTTCTTATCCAGTTGCGTAATGAAAAATCTCGTCTTAATTTATTGAACAGCCAAAGTGCTGGACGATTAAAATTTAATCAGGAAGCCGTCCAGGCTTTCGTTAATCATCTTCCGTTTCAATTAACTCCAAACCAAAAAACAGCAGCTTGGGAAATTTTACAAGATTTAGAAAAAGTCCAGCCAATGAATCGTTTACTTGATGGCGACGTGGGTTCTGGTAAGACTGTGGTGGCAGTTATGACTTGTTTAAATTGTGCAGTTAATGGTTATCAAGCTGCTCTGATGGCACCAACGGAAATTTTAGCCAATCAGCATTTTGAAACCTTATCCAAGTTGTTGGAAGGTTTTCCTGTTAAAATTGCTTTGTTAACTTCTAAACAATATAAATTTTCCGCCAGGGGATCAAATCCGGGTTCAAAAAAAGAGTTAGTAGAAAAAATTAAGGCCGGCGAAGTAGATTTAATTGTTGGCACCCAATCTTTAATTGCTGAAAAATTAAAATTTAAAAAATTAGGTTTGGTGATAGTAGACGAGCAGCACCGTTTTGGAGTGGCTCAGCGTCATAAAATTCAAACCAAGGGTCGAGGGAAGAAACAGCCGCATTTTTTATCTATGACCGCCACACCCATTCCGCGTTCTTATGCCCTGTCTCTTTATGGTGATTTAGATCTTTCTTTGATAAAACATAAACCGTTGGATCGTAAACCAATTATTACTAAATTAGTTGAAGAAATAAACCGTCAAAAAGCCTATGATTTTATTCGTCAGCAAGTTGTTCTTGGTAGACAAATTTTTGTCGTCTGTCCTTTAATTGAAGATAAAAAAAATAGTGATAAAAAAAGTGTGTTGACTGAATACCAAAAATTAAGTCAAGAAATTTTTCCTGATTTAAGAGTCAATTATTTACATGGCAAAATGTTGGCCAAAGAAAAAGAAGAATTGATGAATGGTTTTTTGAATAAGGACTTTGATATTTTAATTTCTACTTCAGTGGTGGAAGTCGGGGTAGATGTCCCTAATGCCAGCGTGATAATGATTGAAGGGGCGGAACGGTTTGGCTTGGCTCAACTGCATCAATTTAGGGGGAGAGTGGGGCGCAGTAGTCATCAATCTTATTGTTTGTTGTTTTCTGGGACGTTAGGCTCCAAAACAAAACAGCGATTGCAATATTTTACCGAAAACGAAGATGGTTTTTCTTTAGCGGAGAAGGATTTGGAAATGCGTGGCCCCGGTGAAGTTTTTGGCACCAATCAACACGGCTTTCCCGAATTAAAAATTGCTGATTTATCTGATTTAGATTTGGTCAAAAAAAGTCGGGAAATTGCTCGGACTATTTTAAAGAAAGATCCCAGTTTAGATTCTTATCCCTTATTAAAAGAGAAGATTAAAGATTGGGAAAAAACTATTCATTGGGAATAAAAAAGACCGGCGGATAACCGGTCTTTTAAAATTTCCAAATTACGGGGATAGAGCGTCTAGCTCCGTTCCGCTAAGGCGGAAGTCGTCTAGAGTAGATAGTATCCTAGGATTCAAGCTAGAGTGCTTGACCCTCCTTGCCTAGGGTAAAACCCGCTGGCTACCTCGACCAAAAGGCCTACTTAGCCAGTTTCTATCCCCTTAATTTAACAATTTTTAGCTTTAAAGTGCTTATTTTAACTAAATATTATAGCATTTTTTAGCCCTTTTGTCAATGATATTTAGAATAAATTATTTAATGATTTTTTCAATGATTTCCTTAACATTTTCTAGGGTGGCAATCTTTAAGCCGCTGATAGCTGGTAAATTGGGGGAAGGGGGGACAACTGCAAACTTAAAACCCATTTTTTTAATTTCTGTTAAACGTTTTTCAGTTTGGCCGGCCATTCTTACTTCACCGCCTAGCCCAATTTCACCAAACGAAGCCAGGTCTTGAGGTAGGGTTTTATTTTTTAAAGCTGAAGCAATGGCTAAAATCACAGCTAGATCGGCTGCTGGCTCATCAGCTTTTAACCCACCTACTACATTGATAAAAATATCGTGAGTTTCTAGGGGTAGGCCAGTACGTTTAGCTAAGACGGCAATTAAAACTTGTAACCGATTTAAATCAAAACCAGAAGCACGGCGTTGCGGGTAACCAAATTGTGTGCGAGTGACCAAGGCCTGAATTTCTATTAAGAGGGGACGGCTGCCTTCAATTAAGCAGGTAACAGCTGAGCCGGGAATAGAGGAATTGCGGCCAGATAAAAACGCCACCGAAGGATTTTTAACTTCTTGTAGTCCGGTTTGTTTCATTTCAAAAACGCCAATTTCGTTAGTGGAGCCAAAACGATTTTTGACTGAACGCAAAATTCTAAATTGATGATGACGTTCTCCTTCTAAATATAATACCGTATCTACTAAATGTTCTAAAGTTTTAGGGCCCGACAGATTTCCTTCTTTAGTAACGTGACCAATAATAATAATAGGGGTTTGTGTGTCTTTGGCGGTGGCCATTAGTTTAGCACAAACAGTTTTAATTTGAGCTGGGCTGCCTGTTGGACCGTCAACCTCTAAAGAAGAAATAGTTTGAATAGAGTCAATAATGGCCAAAGCCGGTCGCAGTTGTTCAATGGTGGCACAGATAGTTTCCACATTAGTTTCGCCTAAAAATTCTAAATTTTGGGGATGTAGATTAAGTCGATCAAAACGGATTTTTACTTGTTCGGCCGATTCTTCGCCAGAAACATATAAAGATTTTTGGGAAATTATAGAAGCAATTTGTAAGACCAGAGTAGATTTACCAATGCCCGGTTCACCACCTAGAAGCGTCAGAGAGCCAGGTACAAAACCGCCCCCCAAAACGCGATCAAATTCTTCTATAGTGGTAATCATGCGTTTGGTTTCTTGGCCAATCACACTACTTAAATTTAAAGTTTTACCAGCCGGAATAGATGATTTTTTGTTTTTTAGGCTAGTTATTTTAAATGCTGTTTCCGAACTTTCTTTAATTGTGCCCCAGGCGCCGCATTCTAAACAACGCCCAGTCCATTTGGTATATTGAGCATCACATTTAGAACAAGCAAAAATTGTAGTTGATTTATTAAGCATTTTATTTTTTATGGACAAGGTCCAGACTTCCATATTCCAAATTTTGTGTTGATGCAAACATTTTCTGGAATATCTGGCATATTTGTTTGAATGGCTCCTCCTCCTATGATGCAACAGCCAACAGCAGCCGAAGAAGAATTATTAGCTTCTTCATTGTCAGCAGCAGCTCCTTCTGTTTCAACATCTTGATTTTGTAAGTCTAAATAACCATTATTAGCCATGCATTTTTCATAAGGTGCCCATTTACCATCGCCAGCTATTTTTTTCCCCTTAATTTTTGCTGGGGGAAAAACATATGGTTGATTTGTCTTTTCATTTATTTTATTAGGTATTTTGCTCGCACCGGCCGCATAACCATAAAAAGCTGCTTTAACTAAATCTATACCGTCCCATCCTTTAGCTTTAGCTCTAGCCAAATTAAATTTAAATAAATGTGCAGAGTAGGTTGCATTAATTTCCGGGTTCATTAATTCAGGAATAGTATAACACTCTCCTGTAACGCCTGATTTTTTTCCACGTTGTCCATCACAAAAGGAATCTCCTCCAAATGTTATTTGCCCTAAACCAAAACCGTGAGTAAAACGCCAATCTAGTCCATAATCAGGTGGGTTTTTGCCAGTTAAATATTTTCCTCCATCATCATTAAAAATTTTAACACTTCTGTCTGAAGTTGGGGTAAAAGTTGACTGTGCATCACAGGGGCCTGTTCCGCTAAAACAGGAATATTTTTTTCCGCTTTGTAAAAATTTAGTTCGGTTTTCACTTGTGCGTGCTCCTTCATCGTGGCCAACTACTGCAACATTACCGCGAGATTCGGTACTAAAGATGGCAAACATATAACAAGGATTATCTAAACCAACTTTAGTACTAACTGTTTTTGCTAAAGCAGCGGCTTGTTCTACTGTTAATTTTTTGACTCCACTTAGGGCTAAGTAAGCTTCGTCAGATAAAAATTCCAGAGATAATTCCTGCCTTTCGATTACTTTAATTCTTAAAGATTCAAATTTTACTAAATCGGGATTAATAATATATAAAATGGTATAAGAGGATAAAAGTAAAATCAAACCGAACAAAGCTTGCGTAATTCGGTCTTTACCTTGTTTGGCTCTCTGAGCATTACCGCCAGAAGTAAGATAGATAAAACCTCCAAAAATAACTAAAGCTAAAGCAATTACACCAGCCACTAGTACAGCCCAACGGAAAATAGCCACCATATATTGCCCCAAGAAGGGAATGTAAATAAAACCAGAATCATCTGGTTTAATGTCTTTAGTAGTAAACGGCTGGAGTGTGGGAATGTCTATTTCTGGTTCTGGCGCGATAGCTTCAAAAGTTAGAGTACCCCCTCCTGTTTTAAGATCAACACAGACTTTTTTCGTGCCAACTTGTTGACAAGATCC
>DAOMZV010000006.1:0-7443 GCA_035400705.1 Candidatus Magasanikiibacteriota bacterium | reverse complement strand
GCCAACTGGTTATTATTAAACAGCCAAAAATTATGATGTATTTGTGTTGTTTTTTTAACATACCTAACTTAGTTCTATTTATAGCAAATCTTTGATGGTCTGTTCGGTTATCTCTCCATTAAATAATTTACCGTTAATATAAAAAGTTGGTGTGCCAGTAATTTCGAGATTTTGTCCTTCAGTGTAAGATTTTTTTATCAGTGGTTTTGTTTCCTCGTTATTTAAACAAGCAGTAAAAGAAGAAATATCCAAATTTAGAGATTGTGCTAATTTTAAAAATAGGTCTGGATTAAAGTTGCCTTGATTGGTAAATAACATATCATGGTACTCCCAAAATTTGTTTTGTCTCCCAGCACAACGCGCTGCCATATGAGCTTGCCAAGTAACTTCTGTTGGAGGTAAGAAGGGGAAATCTTTCCAAACCAATTTTATGTCCTGAGGAAATTTATTATAAAGTTCATTTAATATTTGATTGGTTTCGGAACAATGACTACAACCATAATCAGCAAATTCTACGATTGTAATTTTAGCTTTATCTGTTCCTTTTTGCGGATCGGCAATACTAATAGTAGGTGATAAAATTTCATTTTTTTTAACTTCGGTAGTAGTCGGATTGATGTTTAAAATTTCTTCAATAGTTGGTGGGGTGTTTTTAATTACGGAAAAGAAAAAAATAGATAGAGTTAATATTATCCCAGCAATTAAAATAATTCCTGTTTTGGTTGTTTTGTTCATATTATTTTAATTTAATTTCATGCAATAAACCGGTGTTTTTATCCGTGTAATAAAGAGTAGATTTATCTTGAGAGATTACCATTGAACTAATGTTGGAACTGCTTTCCGGTTGGGCAATTAAAGTTTTGGCATTAGTAGTTAAATCAATTTTGTAAATTTCATCAGCGACATTATCAGTTAAACTTGGTTCAAAACCAGCTCCATAAATTAAAGCTTGAGGGACAGCACAGTACAAAGTTTGGTTGTCAGCGAAAGAACATTTTTCAGACCAGGTATTAACATTTAATTTGTGTCGGCCTGTTCCAGTTTGTTCACCTTGAGCGTTAGTCACCCAAAGGGTGGGTTTATATTCTGAATCAAGATTATAAGTGCTGTAAACCAACTTATCTCCTTTAGTTGACCAGATTGGTTCAAAAGATAACCCCTCAACCATTAAAGGATTAAGGGTTTCTCCAGTGCTACCTAAGGTGACAATCTGTTTTTTGGCAAAACCTTGTGGGTGGCCGGTATCGGAAAAACCAATTATTCCTCCAGCAGGGGAATAACTAACCGTTACCTTGTCTTCATTATTACCCAAGGCAAAGATCGGTTCAGCTTCGGTTCCATCAGGATTAGATAATAATAACCAGCGATTATCTTTATCTAAACCTAGACTTTTTGCAGCGATTTGATTACCAGAATTGGAAAATGAAAAATCTTCCCAATGTTTGGGTAAAGTTACTTGTTTGTTGGAATTAAAATCATAAAATATTTTGGAGTTATCCGGAAACTCTAAAATGCTCTTTGTCCCTTGCGGTGACCAAGTTATTTTTTGAACATCAAAAAAAGTTTTATTAGATAAAGCGACAGTCTGTCCAGATGAATCAATTTTATAAAATTTACCCTCATTGGGGCTGTAAAAGTTAATGCTTTTACCATCAGAGGCTAAGGTAATATCTTTAACGGGAAGGGAGGTAAGAGCCGGGGATTGGGTTAATCCTCCACTAGCTACAGAAGAAGCAGTTGGCAGTGGCGAAACAGTAGATGGCGTGTTTATGACCAAACCTGGTGGAGTCCCGGTTTCTGCTCCTGGTAATCCAGTCGTCGGGGCATTTATACCTGGTAAATTAATAATTGGCGTAGTTTCTTTTTGGCGTATGAAAACATAATAAAGAGCAAAAGCAATCAGACTGATAATTAAAATAAATCCAATGATTAGTAATATTTTTTTGTTTTTCATATTTTTAAAGATTAAATATATTTAATGTTGAACACCAATTGATGCCAATAAACGTACAAGCATCTCTAAGCATCATAATTATAATCACAGTTGTTAGAGGAAAAAAGATAGGCCAAAGAACCCAACCTAACAGTAATATGCCTTTTTCAAATCTATTCATTGGGGTGGTTAAATAATCTATCAACATTGTAACCCAGTTAGATTTAGCCGCCTTACTAGAAACTTGTTTGGCAATTTTTTGGGAAGCTTTTTTAGAGGCTTCTTGAGTGGCTTGGTTAGCCATTTGTTCTCCTTGTTCTTTATTTGAAGTAAATTTTCCAGCAGTTTCTCCTATTTTTTGTTCCAGTTTTTTTCTTTGATTACCAATAATAAGTTTAACCAATAGAATAATTAAAATAGTTAGACCGGAAATACCGCCCATGATAGGTAAAATAAGAGTCATGATTAGGGCATTTAAAATAAAAAGGGCAGTAGCGGCTGGATAGATAAGATCATCCATATTATTTTGGTTTTATTTTAATTTCTTCTCTATCTAAATATAAATTTAACTTTTGAAAATCAGTTGACTGTTCGGCCAAAAAATCAGCTAATTTTTCTTCAATTTTTTCGGAAACTAATTTAGTGATGATTCTGGCGCCTTGCTGTTTTTGGACAGCTAGTTTGGCTAAAAAAGATACAACAGCTGGAGAAGTTTCCAAAACAATTTGAGCGGAAATTTTATTGCCAATTTCCCTCAAGTTTTTTTCGACAATTGTTTTTAAATTTTGTTCAGTAAGAGATTGGAAAATCAAAATTTGATCGATGCGATTAAGAAAATCAGCCCGGAAACGTTTAGTTAATTCTTCCATCACATTTTTTTGAATCTCTAGGTTAACAGCTGGAGAAGCCTCATCAATTGTTTTGTCACCAAAACCAAAACCTTTAGAATAAAATAAATCTTCACTAAGGTTGGCAGTCATGATGATAATGGTATTTTTAAAATTGATTTTTTTACCACCAGCATCAGTTAGATGGCCTTCATCTAATATTTGTAAAAATAAATTAAAAATTTCCGGATGAGCTTTGTCAATTTCATCTAAAAGAATTAAAGAATAGGGATGGTTTTTAATTTTGTCGGTTAAGGAATTGCTTTCTTTGTAGCCAATATATCCGGCGGGAGCGCCAATTAATTTTGTGGCCTGAAAACTTTCGCCAAATTCTGACATATCTACCCGGATAAAATTACTGCGTTGGGAGTTTTCGGGAAAATAGGCTTGAGCCAGTGTTTTAGCTAGGGCTGTCTTGCCTACACCCGATGGCCCAACAAATAAAAAGGAGGCGAGAGGGCGGTTAGGATTATGTAGACCGGTCTCGGCTTTTTTTAAGGTTTTGACTATCTTGGCAATAACATCATCTTGACCAATGATTTGAGATTTTAATTTTGTTTCTAACTCTTGAAAACGATTAACGGAGTTAGTTTTAGAAAATAGATTAAGCCCAAAAGATTGAGAAATTATTTTTTTGACATCTTCTTCGGTTAGTTTTTCTCGAGCTATCTTTTTATTATTTGTCTGGTCATTTTTTAACTTTATTAGTGATTGAACTAGGCGACCTTCTTCTTTTTTTAGTTTAGCGGCTAAAGAAAAATTTTCTTTAATTACCGCCTCTTCTTTTTGCTCTTGGATAGATTGGAGAGAGTTTTCCAATTCTTTGGTCTTTTTTAACCCAGTTTGGTTTCGGGTGGATAATTTTTTAGCCGCTGCAGCCTCGTCAAGTAGATCTAGGGCCTTGTCTGGGAAAAATTTTTCCGGAAAATATTTAGCCGCCAACTTAACCGCAGCAGTAATGGCGGGGGTAGTAATTTCAATTTGGTGAAAATTTTCAAAATTTTTGGAGACGCCTTGTAAAATCGCTATTGTTTCCTCTTCACTTGGTTCGTTAACTACAATTGATTGAAAACGCCGATCTAGGGCAGGATCATTTTCTATATGTTTTTTGTATTCTTCAAAGGTGGTAGCACCAATACAACGCAGTTCACCCCGCGCTAAGGCCGGTTTTAAGATGTTAGCTGCGTCCAAGGTTCCAGAAGTTGAACCCGCCCCGACGATGGTGTGCATTTCATCAATAAAAATTATCAAATTAGGATCTTTTTTGATTTCTTCCATTAATTGTTTGAGACGATTTTCAAATTCGCCGCGATAAATTGTTCCAGCAATTAATAAGCCCAAATCCAAGCGCAAAATTTTTTTAGTTTGCAATTCATCGGGAACATCACCAGTAATTATTTTTTGTGCCAAACCCTCTACAATAGCTGTTTTGCCAACCCCCGGGTCGCCTAAAAGAACCGGGTTGTTTTTTTGTCGTCGGGATAAAATTTGGATTAAGCGCTGGGTTTCTTTGGCGCGGCCGATAATTGGATCAGTGGATTTAAGAAATTTGGGGTTAGTCAGGTCGGTAGTAAAATAGTTTAGAACAGAATTTTTTTTATTTTTATTTTTAAAATTCATGGCTGAAGGTAAGGGAGAAAGGGGAGTCTCGGCATCTTCTATTGGAGGTTCGTTCATTAAAGAAGACATTTCGGTAAAACGATTGACACTTAATAGAACATTTTCTATTTCCTCTTTGATAGCAGCTAAAGATTTTTTAGATGTAGTGGTCAGTCCAGAAAATAAATCATCACCAAAAGATTCCAGTAAAGAATAGAGTAGATGCTCGGTGCCAATATAAGAATGAGCTTTTTTTAGAGCCAAAGTAGCGGCCTTTTCTAGAATTTTTTCACTTTGTTTACTTAATTGTGGCAGATTGGCCGTAGCAGAATGAGGATAATTAGCAATTAGAGCAGTAATTTTTTCTTTGCTAATCTTTTCTTTTTTTAAAATCTCTCCAGCCACTGAACCTTTTTCGATAATTAACCCGTATAATAAGTGCCACGGGGTAATTTCTTCATTTTTTAAATCTAAAGCCAGCTCTAAACTGTGTTTGAGACTTTGCTTAAGATGGTTGGTAAATTTATTTAAAATAGGTTCATTCATAGAAGAACAGACTTCCTTTATAATACTAAAAATTAGATAAAAAGTCCAAAATTTTTTTAACTTAATATTTTAATTGAAAAAAAGCGGAAAATTTGCCATAATAAGTTTATCCCTAATTAAATTATTTTTTAGTTTTTATGTTTCCTGCTCATATTTTTAAAGCTTATGATATTAGAGGAATTTATCCTCAAGAATTAAATGAAGAGTTGGCTTATAAAATCGGTCGAGCTTTTGGAACTTTACGTCACCGTGAATTAGGCAGAGATAAAATTAAGGTGGTGGTTGGGCGAGACATGCGTCCTTCCTCGCTATCTTTACAAGAATCTTTAATGAACGGCCTTAAAGATCAAGGGTTGGACGTGATTGATATCGGATTAGTTTCTACTCCGACTTTTTATTTTGGCGTTTCTTTTTACGAAGCCGACGGTGGTTTAATGGTTTCTGCTTCTCATAATCCAACTGAATACAATGGAATTAAGATTACCCGCGAACGCGCCACACCTTTGGGTCAGGGTACAGGAATGGAAGAGTTGAAAGATTTGGTGGCGGGAGGGAATTTTGTTAACCCAGCTTTTTATGGAACTAGCGAACTGAAGGCTGGAATTTTAGATGAACAAATGAAATTAGAAAAAAATCAGGGAGATCTTAACAAAATCAAACCTTTTAAAATCGTGGTTGATCCGGCCAATGCCGCAGGTATCCTTTATTTGGAAAAGATTTTTTCTTTATTACCTCAAGTAGAATGGATCAAAATGAATTTTGAATTAGACGGTACTTTTCCTGCTCATCAAGCTGATCCATTTCAAGAAAAAAATGTTAAAGATTTACAAGACAGGGTTGTGGCGGAAAAGGCTGACCTAGGTATTGCCACAGATGGCGATGGCGATAGAATATTTTTTATTGATGATTCTGGTAGAACAGTTGCTCCACCAATTATGCGCGGTATTTTAGCGCAGATTTTTTTGCGTGAAAATTCGGGGGCGACAATTTGTTATGACATTCGTCCTGGTAAAATTACTCGCGATATGATTGAACAAGCTGGGGGCGTGCCCTGCGTAACTAAAGTTGGCCATTCTTTAATCAAAAAACAAATGTTAGAAACTGGGGCGTTTTTTGGTGGAGAATCCTCGGGACATTTTTTTGTGAAGTTTCCTTATGGTGTTTTCGAGGCCCCCATTGTGGTAATTTTGAAGTTTTTATTGTTTTTAAGTGAAAAAAATGTTCCTTTATCAGCTGTGGTGGGGCCGTTGAAAAAATATTTTAGCTCGGGAGAAATTAATTTAAAAGTGGAAAATAAAGATAAGGTGATTAAGTGTTTAAAAGAAAAATTTGCCGATGGAGAAATCAATTTGATGGATGGTTTGTCTGTATCTTACCCAGATTTTTGGTTTAATGTACGTGGCAGCAATACCGAACCTTTACTTAGAGTGAGTTTAGAAGGAGTAAGTCAGGAAATTGTTGAAACCAAAGTTAAAGAAATACAAGAAGTTATTAAGGCCAGTGTATGATTTTTCAAAATAAAAAAATATTGCTTGTAGGTTTGGGTGGGTTTAAAAAAGGCAGCGGAGTTAGCGCGGCAGAATTTTTAGCATCGCGGGGAGCTAATTTAACTATTACAGATTTAAAAAAGGAAAGAGAATTGGCAACCAATTTAGCGGTATTGAAAAAATACAAAGATATTAAATATATTTTAGGAGAACACCATGAATCTAATTTTGCTCAAGCCGAATGGGTGGTGCGCAATCCTGACGTGCCGCCATCTTCTCCTTTTTTAACTATCGCGCGTCAAAAAAATATTCCTATTGATAATGACATTACTTTGTTTTTTAGAGAGTATGGGGTTGAACGCGTGATCGGTGTTACTGGTACTAGAGGCAAGAGCACCACTACTGCCTTAATTCACGCTATGGCTCAACAGCAGTTTAAGCAAGCTAAATTAGGTGGCAATATTGGCGAATCGCCTTTAAGATTTTTAGCTGCGGCTCAAAAACACCAAGCACCAGTGGTTTTGGAGTTATCTAATTTTCAATTATCAGATTTAGATACGATTAAAATGAGTCCTCATGTAGCTGTTTGGACTAATTTATATCCCGATCATTTGAATAAATATCCTTCAATGAAAGAATATCAGGCGGACAAAATGAAGATTTTTAAATATCAGAAAGCTGGCGATGCGGCTGTGATAAATTGGGATAATGAAATTACAAAAAAAATTGGTCAACAATTACAGAAACGGGGACCAGCAGGAAGAAAAGTTTTATTCTTTTCGTTAAAGAAAAAACCGCACGACGGCGCCTATCTTAAAAATGGCTGGTTTGTGATGGTGGAAGACAAAAAAGAAATTAAAGTTTGCCCGATTACCGCAACTAAGCTTCTAGGCGAACATAATTTGTCTAATACTTTGGCGGCCATTTGCGCGTCTCGAGGTTATGGTGTGAGTTTACCGGCGATTGCTAAGGCGATTAAAACTTTTGCCGG
>DAOMZV010000005.1:0-37831 GCA_035400705.1 Candidatus Magasanikiibacteriota bacterium | reverse complement strand
AATTATCGTGCCATTTTTTTCTAAATAATTCGCGGCGATCATCTTCGTGAAATTTTAAAATGTGATCGCTAATCACTACACTAGAATTACTCTTAGGCCCATGAGAATGCTTGCTGCTCCGCATTTTTAATAATTGAATTTTTTTACAAAATCGTTCAACCCAATCACCTCCCCAGCCACCCCAAAGGTATTCCCCAGCCTGGCGCCAACCTTCTTTAAATCTATTCGGAGCTAACAACCGATAATCCTGAGCTTTATGAGTAAAATCCCAATTTGCTAAATAACTAGTTAACCAACTATTTGCTTGCCAAACTTTATCCAATTCTTGCTCTCGATTAATAAGTGGCACTAATTGAGTTAGCCAATAAATAAAATAGATATCTGGTTGATTGGCTGAGGGAAGTAATAATTCTTGTAAATTTTCTTTAGTATCGTCGATAAAAAAACTCAAACAAATTTTATCAGCAACCCGCGACCCGCGACGATAAAAACCGGCCATAAATAAACGAAACACAGCTAAAGCCCGCACCAACCATAGACGACCGGACTTAGCAACCACAAAAAAATCAATATCGCTCTCGGGCTTAGAAACACCAAAACTTAAAGTATTACAAACCGCTACTAACTTGATAAAAGGTATACCAGCTAAAACTTTGGCCGCGTGTTGGGCAATAACCATTTTGGAATTCTCCCAAAAAATTCTTTCAATTCTTTGATCAACCGCCTGCTCAGTACCAGTTAAAAAAAAGAAGCCGCGGTCTTCAACCACAACTCCTTTATTCAAGAGATCTTGTAAACTTTTTTCTAAAGTCTCCCAATCTGTTTTTTGTTCAACAAACAAACGTTCCTTCAACTCCACTAGAGTCAAAGGCTGATTATAAATCTTAAAAAAAGCCAGGGTTTTAATAATTGGGAGCGATAGATTCATACAATGAGCTTCTATCTTGTGTTTCTTTAACTTCTTCCTTGCCCAAACTGTCTTCTACAATTATTCTTTCATTGGTGATTTCCAAAACCTGATTACGATGGACCAAAAGAGGTTCTTGTAAACGCCCTAAAATCTGTCCTCGCTGTACAATATAACGCAGAATGGTTTGACTTTCTATTTCTATTTCTATATCCACCACAATCCCCAACCGCAAATTGCTTTGAGTAAAAACTGGAAGATTTTTAATTTTTGATAATGGCAGGACCATTTGTTTTTTTGAATACGATTACTTGTTGCAAAACTGTCAACAAAGTAGTAATTAACCAATATAAAGTTAAGCCGGCTGGAAGGGTGGCACCAATAAACACGGTCATCAACGGCATCATATACATCATTTGTTTATTCATCATGGCGGTCATACTTTCATCCTTACTACCTTCACCCTTAACAGCTGGCGGCTGAGTTGGTAACATTTTGGCTTGCCAAAATTGGGCAGCACCAGCCAAAACAGCCAAGATAATATTAGAACGACTTAAATCCAAAAATCCAAAAGCTAAAGTTTTAATTGTCCCAGGATTATTAACAAAAGAATAAAGCACTTCAAAATTTTGTGATTTTAATCCAGCACTCAACACCCAATAAAAGCCCATTAAAATTGGCAATTGAATTAACAAAGGCAAACAAGAAGCAAAAGGATTGATCTTTTCTGTCTTGTATAGTTCCATGGTTGCCTGAGCTAATTTTTCTTTATTATCTTTATACTGCTCTTTTAAAGCATTAATTTTGGGCTGTAAACCTTGCATTGATTTTTGGGCCTTAATAGACTTATTAGACAAGGGCCACAAAATTAAACGCATCAAAACAGTAACAAAAATTATCACAACACCAAAATCTTGACCAGGGATAATATTATAAAGAAAAATTAAAACATTAAACAACGGCTGATAAATAACGGAATGAAAAATAGCGGAAAACATAATTTTAAAATTTTAAGATTAAAAATCAAACTAAATAATTTAAACCGCTATTTAGGCTTCTGTTGTAGAACCGTCTTCTTCGGTAGTTTCTTCTACAACCTCGTCAACAGTCGCTTCTTCGGAAATTTCGACAGCTGGAGTTTCTCCACCCACCTGTTCCACAATTACCTGCCAACCTGTTAAACGAGATGCTAAACGAACATTTTGACCGCCACGACCAATAGCCAAAGAATACTGGTCGGCTTCAACTTTTACCAAGGCAGATTTTTCCGCTTCATTTAAATCCACCGACAAAATTTTAGCAGGAGATAAAGAATTGGCAATAAAAGTGCTGACATTTTCATCAAAAGACACAATATCAACTTTTTCACCACCAAGTTCGGCAATGATAGTTTGAATTCTGGCACCACGTTGGCCAATACAAGAACCAATCGGATCAATATTTTCTTCTTTAGTATAAACCGCAACCTTAGATCGAGAACCGGCGTCGCGAGCCACACCTTTAATTTCTACAATGCCGTTAGCAATTTCGGGAATTTCCATTTCAAAAATCTTTTTAACCATTTCATTAGTGGAACGAGAAACGCGAATTTCTGGGCCGCGATTAGACATGTTCACAGACAAAACGTAAACCTTAATTCGGCTACCTGGGTTATAACGCTCACCAGGTACCTGTTCTTCTGGGGGCAAAAAGGCATTAGCCTGACCCAAATCCACTACAATATTGCGACCTTCGCGACGACCTACAGTACCAATAACCACTTCACCCTCGCGTCCTTTATATTCACCAAAAATATTTTCTCTTTCAGCTTCGCGGAGTTTTTGGATAATTACTTGTTTGGCAGTTTGGGCAGCCATACGACCAAAAGCCGCTGGAATTTCCAAGGGGCGACGAATCACTTCATCAAGTTTAGCCTTAGGATATTCTTGCTTAGCTTCAGAAATCATCCATTCGGTTTTAGGATTAAAACGTTTGTAAGGTTCCATCTCAGGAATAGATAAACCCTGGTCCTCTGCCTCTTTTACCTTAGTATTATATTCTTCTTTTAATTTTTCTACTTCAACAGCTTCAGCCTCTAAATCCACATCGGGGACCACAGTTTTAATATCAAAAGCGTTCATTTCTCCGGTTTCCGGATTGAACTCAACTTGAACATTTTGATTCTTTTCACCAAAATCTTTACGATAAGCAGCGGCTAAAGCGGCTTGAATAGTATCCAAAACCGCTTCGTAGGATAATTTTTTTTCCTCACAAATTTGTTTGATTGCTTGAGCGATAGGAGAAGACATAAAAAAATATTTAATGATTTAAATTAAGTATATCTTAAATTTGATTTAAAAAAAAGAACTAGTTTAATGATTTAAACTAGTTTCTGCATAAATTATAGCATTCCCAAACAATTCTGTCAAGTTGTAATAAAAAAGCCCGACGCGTCGCGTCGAGCTAAGTTAACACTCAATAATGACCAGGGGGCCGGACAAACTTCTCGTCCGGATGAAACACGGGTAGCAGTTCCCCGTTCTCTGTTTCGCAGAAGAAACCCAGTTGGGACAAATAAGTCGGATTTTTCAAACCAGCCTTAGTACAAGCCTCACGACCGTGTCTGTCCCAATCCTTAAGGATATCGTTCCTGTTGCTGTCATCAACCCAATCAAAAATGTTTTGTGAGTGGAACAGCACACGGGCCAAACGACCGTCGGCTGCCTCACAAAAGTATTGGGGATTAACCCCCAAAAAAACTTTTTCCACGGGAACCCCACCATTAACTTTCTGGCAAAGTTCCGTAAAGTTTGTAATTTCGGCCTGTTTGGTCTGCTGCTGTTTGGCAGCAGACCAATGTAAAAATTTAAAAGCCGAAAAAAATATTGCTGCGACAACAATACAAACAACCAAGACACGGCACCACCACTGGTGCCACCACAAATTTTTAATAAATTTGCCAAAATTATTACTTATTTTGACATACCAGACTTCATCCGCAAAATCGTTTTTTTTGCTCATTTGTGAACCTCCCAGCATTAAAAGTTAAAGAACGATAACTCCCTATCTTAGCATAAAATCACCACCTTGTCAAGAACTAGATGTAAATTTAAAAAAAGATACTTTCTTTTAATCTAATCTTGGCTGTTTCAGTTTTTAAATTTAAAACAATCGCCACTGAATCAAACTGGCATTGAGGTTCGCCTAATTTATAAGCACACAAAAAACTTTGTGCGGCTAATTGTAACCGTCGCAATTTAAAATGATTGATCGCTTCTTCTGGCTCCCCCGTTTTTAAACTGGTCCGAGTTTTTACTTCTACAAAATGAATGACTTGTCCCAATCTCACCACTAAATCCAATTCGCCGTAGCGAGTTCGCCAGTTGCGTGCCAAAATTTTAAAACCTTGTTTAATTAAAAATCGGGCGGCTAAATCTTCTCCATAGCGCCCGATTTGCTGAGTCCTCATATCCTCCTTATTAAAATTTAGGGTAAATACTTTTTAATTCTTTCTTGCTCATTTTTTTCGGCCTGTTGTCGAGGAACAACTTTTAAGAAATATTTAACAATTGGAAAAACCCAACCAATTAAACCAACAAACCACAGAACAAACATAAAGCGACGAGAAAAAATTGCGACAAATTCATAACGAAAAAACAACAAAATAAAAGCCAAAACGCCCATCGTTCCCAATAACTTGGCAATTTTTTTCAAACCGCGAGCCAAAGCTTTGTCGGATTTTTTGTTATTGGCCACCGCGTTGGCTATAGCGCCAGCTATTAACATGCCACTAAAAATAATTATCATGGTTAATAAAGCCGGTTTACCTAAAAAAGGCGCTTGACCGAACCAATATTGAAACGAGAAAAGATGTGTGATTGAATACATAAGCTATTTTTCAAAAATTAAACCATAATGATATTTACCAGCAGTAAATCTTTCTTTTAACCGCAAGCCCAAATTATCAGCCATTTGTTCCACCCAGGCCGGATCAACTCGACCTTCCAATGGCGGACCAAACGGGGCGTCAGTTAACATCCAATCTACTACCAATAAACGTCCTCCTATTTTTAATAAACGTCTTGCTTCTTTAAGAATCGTTAAACGATCTTTATTTTGAAACAACATATTGATAAGAAGAGCCGCATCAACACTCTCACTCTCAACTTTAGTTGCTCCATATCTTTCTAAATCGCTCCAAACGCAAATTATATTTTCTAAATTTTCTGTTTCGGCGCGTTTTTCAATATTCTGTAAAATTGATTTTTGGATGTCTACGGCGTAAACTTGACCATCTTTCCCCACTAAATGTGCTGTTGGAAAAACAAAATGACCCACAGCCCCACAACCTAAATCCGCTACGATCATTTTCTGCCTAACAGCTAACTTTTGTAAAAGAAAATTAGGATCTAATAATTTGCTGCCCCCAGATGTTTCAATAATCATATATTTTGATTAGTTTTCAAAAAATTATTTTGAAAAACCAGAAAACATTCCTCCAAAAATACCCAAGACAATTCCCCCTAAAGCGCCCGAAACTCCTAATAAAGAAAAAATAATAATAGCCAAACCAAACAGTTTATAGAACAAACGCGTTCCCCCACTGCTGCCTAACTTTTCCTCGGCCCAATCAATGGTGCCAAAATTTTGGAAAAACCATTCAGTGTAAACAATGAAAGTGGTACCGAGGGGAAGACCAATGAGCCAAATAAAACGCATAAATAATTATTGGTGCGCGGGAGAGGACTCGAACCTCCAAAGCCTTGCGGCTGCTACCACCTCAAGGTAGTGCGTCTGCCATTTCGCCACCCGCGCTTTTTTTAATTCTTTACGCTTATAATAGCAAGAAAAAAATTTTTGGTCAATAAAAAACAACCGACTTTAACGCCGGTTGTTACGTTTGTTTTTAATTAGCTAAACCATCAAGGCTGAGGATTTTTCTCCAGCCAAGACAAAAAAGCCTTAGAAGAAAAAATATACGAAGCATACTTTTTCTTATCAGTTGGGGACTTGGCTTTAAACACATGTAGGGCACACAGCACTCGCCAGTTGGGGTGTAAAATTTTCAAACGCAATTTGGCTTTGACCAACCACGTCATTTGTTCTATTACACTCATCCCCAAAGAAGTAGCTGCAGCGCAAGGAGTATGCGCATAAATAACAACCAAGGGACGATGCCCATTAGCCTCCATATGTTTAAATTTTACACCGCCTTCAATACTATCAAGCAAAACCTTATCTTGCCGCAATTCCTCAGTTACCAAAGGAGAATCGGGGTGTAGGAGTAAGGCGCCCCCATTAAGTGAAGGATCGTGAAAAACGCACTCATCCACATCTATATTACCTTCAGCGGTTTTGGCTAAATTGTAATGATGTAGCAAAAGCTCAAGTTTACGCGAACCATCGGCGCAATCAACTACGATTAATTGCTGGGGATCGCAACATTTAGTTAAATCAAAATCTTGTAAAATACCACTCAACCGCAAAACTCTAATTAACCCTAAATCTTTCTCTGTGGTGTAAACCATGTCCTCTCCAATTCAAAGAACCGAACAATATTATGTGCTAAAAAAAAATTCCTGTCAAGAGATTTTTAACTTAACCAATATTTAATCAAAAAACCCGCTTTTTAGCGGGTTTTTTGGTGGGCAGTATAGGATTCGAACCTATGACCTAACGGATGTAAACCGTTCGCTCTAACCAACTGAGCTAACTGCCCAAAAATTATTTTTTTACTAAAACTGACGTGATTTACCAACAATCAAGGAAAGCTTCTTTTTGTTTATTTCAATCGTCACTAAAGCCTCTTTAGATTCTCGTCCATCGGCAATCACTAAAGCAGGTTTTTCCATTTTTAACAAAATTTTCTTAAAAAAGAAAGTGCTGATTTTTCTTTTCTTGTTTCCCTTACCTAACAAACCAGACAACAAACCACCAGCAGCTGGACGAAAATAAATATCCATGTGCCCATCTTGAGGGTGTAATTGAAACCTCTGACTTTCAAACGGCGGAGGCAATAAATTGGCCACGGCCACTTCAAACCTATCATGCCGCAAATCAGCTGTAAACTTTTCATCACACTCCACTTTTAATTTAGCCGACGGAACATATAAATAACAAATAAAAAAATTTTTGTTATTTATGGTGGCATAATCTAACTTTTCAATTTTACGAGCGGCAATCACCTCGCAAGATTTTTCGTTTATCGGAATACCCAAAACTTCGGCGAAATGATTTTTCTTTTGTCCCACTGGTATGAAACCAAAGGTAACTCCCAAATCGGCGGCGCGAGATAAAATACGAATAAAACTATCGTCGTTACCAACAATAATTACGGTTTTGATACCGTGCCGCATTTCATCTTCAATTAAAACCCGAGGATTGGTAAAAGAAGACAATTTGATTATCTTGCCAAAAATTTCAAAATCGCGCAACCTTTTTTCTATGTTGGCTAAAATATTTTTATATTCCGGATCTTGCAGATAAGAATCGTAAAGATAAAGATAACTGCTAACGCCTTTTCTTTCCAAAGAATAAGTTGGGGCGGTTTCTAAACCGATTTTTCTTCTTTTGGTAGTGATAGTTTTAACTCCCCCACTGCGAACTAAAGATTGTAATTCTTTTCTGACTTTTTCCGGATCAAGATGAGTTTTAGACAACTTCACCGGAGTTTTCGTCATAGCTTTCTATTTTCTTTCCAGATTTTCCTTTACTCTTTTCACTTTCATCCATTAAAGTATGTCCTTGTAAAATAGCACCGGCTGAGACGATTAAAGTTTTAGTGGAAACATCGCCATAAACTTTGGCAGTCGGAGTTAATTCCAAATTGGTAGCTAAACGCATATTGCCACGAATCTCTCCAGAAACTATGGCGCTGTCAGCCGTAACATCAGCTAAAACCTTAGCCCCTTCTTCAACGCGCAACTGTTTGGAAGTTTTGATTTTACCAGTTACTTGACCTTCAATAATAATGTTACCTTCGGAAACAAAATCTCCTTCTACTTTAACTGACGGGCCGACAATGGTTTCCACGTCGCCGCCTGGCTGACCAACGTATTTATCATTCATAGTTTTTTTAAATTAAAAAATTAAATAAGTAGTTATATTTTATCTCAAAACAACCAGAATTGTCAAACCTGTTTTAGGCCCAAATTTCCATACACTTTGCTGCTTGTTTTAAGGGCAAACTAAAACCAAATTCGCTTCCCTTACCTCGACCGTCGCTTTTGCACCACACTTCTCCTCTATGTGCTTTCACAAATTTAGACACAATAAACAAACCTAACCCCGTTCCTTTTTTATCTATAGCCGAAGACAAATAACGGCTTCTAAAAAATTTAGAAAAAACCTTAGCCTTATCTGATTGACTTAAACCAATCCCTGTATCTTTTATTTTAATTATCAATTGCTTTTTATTTGCTTGCAATCTGACAGAAATTTTTCCTTTGTCAGTATATTTAATAGCATTATCAATTAAATTAAAAATTACATTACTGATTTTATCAGCGTCTATATCTGCCCAAAATGGACCAGATTTTTTACCAACAAACTCCATCTTTACCTTATGAGATAATTTGGGTTGCAATTCGTTTATCACCTCACTAATCAAACAATTAACATCGTGACGACAAAAATTAAAAATCATCTTACCACTTTCAATCTGTCCTAAATCCAATAACTGATCAACCAAGCGAGTTAGTCTTTCTATGCTGTAAGAAATATTATTTAAAATTGGTGCGGTCTTTTTATTTAATTTGCCATAATCACCTTCTGTTAACATTGCCACATAACCACTGATAACGGACAATGGGGTACGAAACTGGTGGGCCACAATAGACAAAAACTCAGTTTGCTGTTTATTTAAAATTGGTAAACACTGTATTTTATTTTGGATTTTTTTATTGATTGTCATAAAATTATTGCTTCCTTTATTATATCACTAAAATAAAAAAGGGCGAGCCATAACAGCTCACCCTTATAAGACCTCTGGCTGCCCTACCCTAAAATATCCACTGCTTCAACTTTTTTAGAAACAAATTTGTATAACCAAGCTGGCCGATTAGCCCTAAATAATTCCCGACGACTGGTTTTTTTCAAAATCTTTAAAGATAAGATTTTTTTTCTAAAATTTCTCTTATCTATTTTTTTCTCTAAAATTGTTTCATAAACTTTTTGTAGGGCCGTCAAAGTAAATTCTTCTGGCAATAAACTAGCCACAATATTACTTTCCAAAATTCTCTGCTGTAATTTAGTCACTCCTATCTGAATCATTTCCCGATGATCATAAGCTAACGCCGGTAATTTTTTAACTGGGAACCATTTAATATCACTATATTCTGAAGTAGTTTTAATTTCTATTTTATCGGCACTGATTAAAGTTAAATAAGCCACAGAAACCACCCGACCAAACGGATCGCGATTTACCTCTCCAAAAGTATATAACTGCTCAAAATGAGCGTCCTTAATTCCAGTCTTTTCTTGAGTTAAACGCCAAGCGGCTTCATCTAAAGATTCGTCCCCACCAACCAAGCCACCAGGGGCAGCCCAAGCATCTTGATACGGCTCTTTCTTCATTTTAATTAACAAGACATGAAGTTGATTATTAATTAAAGTAAAGATAACTGGATCAACGGCAATTACAGCAAACTGATATTTTTTTTGAATGGCAGTAGTCATATTTTGTTAGTGTATTCTATACACATACTAACATAACCTCAAATTACGTCAAGATAGTTATCCACACTTCTACATTTCCTTAATTAAGGGCACGCCTAAAATAGTGAGGCCACTTTCTAAAACCTGACGCACCATCTTAACTAAAAATAAACGAGTGGCGGTCAGTTGTCTATTTTCCGCTTTTAAAATTGAACAATTTTCGTAAAAATCACTAAATTGTTGAGATAGTTCGTAAAGATATTTAGCTAACTGCGAAGGATCCTGTCGCTCCCCTGCTTCTTGGATTGCATCAGACAGACCCGCCATTTTAAAAACTAATCTTTTTTCCCAATCAGACGTTAATAAGGAATAATCCACACCTGAAGTAAGATTAATTTTTTTAAGCAGACTGTTAATTCTCGCCAAACTGTATTGTAGATAGGGCGCAGTAAAACCTTCAAAAGAAACCGCTTCTTTAATATCAAAGGCAATTTTTTGTTCGCTGCCAACTTTAACCATACTGAATTTCAACGCCCCAAAAGCTAAAGCTTTGGCTATAGTTTGTAATTTTTTTTCTGGCCAATCAGGATGGCGTTGTTTAGTTTCTGCTAAAGCCGCAGCTTGCGCTTCGTCTCTAACTGCTTCATATAAAATAACATTTCCAGTTCGTGAAGACATTTTATCCCCTCCAGGCAAAGTAACCATTTCACAAGCCACATGGGACATTTGATAATGAAAACCACTTAATTCTAAAATCTTGAATAACTGTTTAAAATAAAACTTTTGTTCTGATCCAGTTAAATTAATACTTTGGGTTACCTGGGGGAATTTTTTGGCCTTAACAGTAGCTAAACCCAAATCAGAGGTTAGATATAAACCAGCACCATCACTCTTTCTAATCAAACCAATATCCAGACCGTAACTCTCTAAATTAATAATAATCGCGCCACCTTCACCAATTTCCGCGATTTTTTTAGCTAATAAATCATCGACTATCTTTTGACCCAGATCTTTAACATCTTTTTCATAAAAAACAGTTTTATGTTTTACTTCCAGTTCTTGAAAAATTTTAGCAAAACCATCTAAACTCCATTGCCGGGTTTGCAAAAATAATTTCCAAATTTTTTTATCTTGTGTCTCTAGCATTTTTAAAATCGCTTTGGATTCTTCGGCGTGCTCGGGGTGGTCCTTAAGATAATTACTGGCTTCGGCATAAATCTGACCCAACCATTTTTGCTTGTTAGCCGGTGAATTTTCTCCGCGATGCAAATTTACCAATCCCCATAAACATTTGGCTACGTGTGCACCAAAATCATTAATATAATTAACTCTAATCACTTGCGCGCCCATGGCTTCGTACAAATTAGCTAAAGCATTACCCAAACACATAATACGCAGATGACCAACATGCACCTCTTTATGAGTGTTATTAGAAGGATATTCAATCAAAATTTTTTGCCCTTTTTTAAGATGGCTCTTACCAAAATTATCTTTTTGCTTTTTAATTTCCGGCAACACCAACGAAGCCAAAACTTCGACCTTAAGAAAAAAATTTACATACGGCCCCACTGCTTCGATTTTTTGTACCAACTTGGTAGAGGTAATTTTAGAAGCAATATCCTTAGCCATTTCCGCTGGATTCTTACTCAAAGTTTTAGCCAAACCAAAACAAGCCAAACACAGGTCGCCCATCTTTTTTTCGGGCGGGACTACCAAATCTTCAATCTTTACCACCCACTCCCCTGGCATCGCCGCAATAATTTGTTTTTTTATTTCTATCAACATAAACCTTATGAGGTTGATGCTTATTTAATCTTCACAAAAAATCGACTGCCTTTTTGAATCACATCGCCTGTTTTTACCTTAGTTTCAATTGAATCAATTTTTTTGTTATTCACCTGCACTCCATCTTGCTGAACCACGCGTCTAGCTTCGCCCTTACTCTTTACAAAACCCGCGGTCATCAAAACTGCTAAAATATTTTTATCTTCAACTTCTAACTCGGTCATCTCAGTTGGTATTTCTTTTTTGCTAAAAGTTTTTACAAAATAGTCTTTGGCTTCTTCAGCTGCCTTTTCATCATGATACATTGTAACAATTTCTTTAGCCAAACGCATTTTTAGATCTCGGGGATTAGCACCGGCCTTTAATTCCTTTTCCAGTTGTTTAATTTCTTCCATTGATAAATAGGAGCAATCGATAAAAACCTGGATAATGGCTTCGTCAGGCAGAGCCATAACCTTGCCAAACATTTCTTTAGCACTTTCATCTAAACCAATCCCAGTTCCCAAACTTTTGCTCATTAATTTTTCGCCAGTCACTGGGTTTTCCAGCAACGTGGTGGTCATAACTAATTTTTCTCTATTCTGATAAGCCTTAACTAGAGTTCGCCCGGCCAACATATTAAAAGTTTGATCAGTGCCGCCAATTTCCAAATCGGCATTCAAAGCTACCGAGTCATAGCCCTGCATCAACGGATAAAAAAATTCATGCACATACAACGGTTTTTCTTCTTTAATTCTTTTTTCAAAATTATCTCGTTCTAACATTCTTTGAACAGTAAAATGCGAGGCCAAATTTACTGCATCCTCAAAAGTTAATTTGGATAACCAATCGGAATTAAATCTAATTTCAATGGGATTATTCTTATCTTCAAAATTTAAAATTTTGCCAATTTGCGCTTGAAAAGTTTTTAAATTATTTTTGACACCTTCTTTAGTCAAACGTTTGCGCATGGCAGTTTTATCGCTCGGATCACCAATCATGGCTGTAAAATCACCAATCAAAACAATTATTTTATGACCTAATTCGTGCAAACGGCGCAAGATAATATAATTAGTGGCATGACCTAAATGAACATAGGTAGCTGTTGGATCAATACCCATATAAATCCTAAGTTGTCTACCCGAAGACAGTAAATCTTTCAAATCTTTTTTTGTCGGATAAATTGTATCTACAGAGCGGGTAATTGCTTCCTCAATTTTTTTAGCATCAGTATTAATTTTCATAACTTTTTATAGTTTTAATTGATTTATTGGCAGGCAGGAACATGAGGCGCCGCCTCGCCAAAATGATGACATTTTCGATGACGAATAATAAAAATAATAAAAATCATCCCGGCCAGAGCCGCTATTATAGAGCTTACAATAAAAGGCAAGTTTTGACCAAATTTATCCCATAAGTAACCAAAGGTCACACTAGAAATAAACAGAGCTGCTCCATTTAAACCATAGTAAATACCTAAAGCAGTGGCACGAACATCTGGGTGAACGAGATCGGACAAAAAAGCGCGAGATACACCATCAGTTAAAGCCACACTAGCTCCATACAAAGCAAACAAAACCCAAGTAATACCATCAACCGATAAGGAAAAACTCAAGGCGGTTAGGGAAAACAAAAAATAACCTAATAACAAGGATAATTTTCTGCCTTTATGATCAGTCCAGCGCCCGATAGGCACAAACAATAAAGCCTGAACTAAGTTATAGATCATATATAACAAGGGGGAAAATTGACGGCTGATTCCCACAGTTTCCGCTTTAAGCAGAAAAAAAGAATAAGAAACATTAGCCAAGGCAAAAATAGTTGTAACAATATAAAATAATTTGCAATGTTTACCTAATTTTTTCCAAGAAAAATGACGTCGTGGTTCCTCTGACTCATTAACAGATTTTTTCTGACGATGTTCTTTAACGAAAAAAATTAAAAGAAAAATAGCGATGATGCCGGGAAAAAAAGAAAACCAAAAAATTGTTCGGTAACCTTCTGGGTGATTCCAAAACCACCAAAAAACAAATAAAGCACCCAAAGTACCACCAATAGTATCCAGGGTTCTATTAAATCCAAAAGCCCGGCCGCGATGACGTTGGTTTTGTCCAGCAGCAATTAAAGCATCGCGTGGTGCTTCCCTAAAACCTTTACCTACTCGATCAAAAAAACGTAAAAAAACCGCCTGATAACCAGAAGAAGCCAGAGCAAATAACGGTTTAGTGATAACCGACAAAGAATAACCTAAAACCACAAAATCTTTTCGACGATTTAGGCGGTCTGACAAATAACCAGAAAACCCTAAAAAGAACGAGGCCGTGGCTCCGGCCACTCCTTCTACTATACCTACCCTCCCCTTAGACATACCCAAAACTGTCACCAAAAAAAAGGGCAGCAAAGGAAGAATCATCTCCGAGGAAATTTCATTGAGCATGCTAACAAAACCAAAAATTATATCATTACGATTTAATTTTAAAGGCATAGTTAATTTTGAGGCCAAACTTCTATCATTAAAAATTCCTTATTTTTCACTGGCGACATTTGATAAACCGCTTCGGTTACATAAGGGACAAAAGGATGTAATAATTTAATGCTCTGCAGCCAAACCTTAAATAAAACTTGCTGGATATTTTCTTTTTCTTCCAAATTATCGCCACTCAAACGAATCTTAACTTCTTCCAAATATTGATCGCAAAATTCGTGCCAAAAAAACTGATAAATTTCTTCAGCGGCCAAATGAAAATTAAAGTCATCTAAATTCTTAGTAACTTTTTTAGAAACTTCAACTAAACGATCTAAAATTGTTTTATCAGCCACATTTAATTTAGAAGGATTAATTTCTTTTTCAGTAAAATTTTCTCTTAAATTCATCATAACAAACCTTGAAGCATTCCAAATTTTATTGGCAAAATTACGATGAGCCCGAATCTTATCTTCAGAAATCACAATATCGTTTCCAGCCGAAACGCCAAAAACCAAGGCCATACGTAAAGCATCGGCGCCGTAAGTTTCTACTACCCCCAACGGGTTAACGACATTGCCCTTAGATTTAGACATTTTTTGCCTGTCTTTATCACGTACCAAACCGTGTAAATAAATATCTTTAAAAGGAACTTGACCAGTAACATAAATACCCAAAACCAGCATTCTCATAATCCAAAAAGGTAATATATCCCAACCAGTTTCCATAACACTGGTTGGATAAAACTTAGCAAAATCACCTGTTACTTGTAAGGTAGCAAAAGGCCACTGGCCAGATGAAAACCAAGTATCAAAAACATCAGTTTCTTGTTTTAGCTCTTGGCTGCCACACTGCGGACACTTCTCGGGAGTTTCCCCAGCTGTAATAATCGGCGCACATCCTTGATTCTGGCAATACCAAACAGGAATTCTAATTCCCCAAACAATTTGACGCGAAACATTCCAATCACGAATATTGTTTAACCAATGAAAAAGGATTTTTTCAAAACGTTCGGTAACAAATTTAACTTCTTTAGCTTGGACGGCTTTAATTACCTTTTCAGCCAACGGTTTCATTTTAATAAACCACTGCGGCAAAATTAAAGGCTCAATCGCCCGGTTACATTTGTAGCAAACCGCCACAGCGTGATTAAATTTTTCTTCTTTTAAAACTAAACCCAAACTACGTAAATCTTCTACTACTTGCTTTCTGGCTTCTTCCACTTTTAAGGCGCGATATTTTTCTGGTGCAGCATCAGTAATCTTACCATCTTGGCCAATCACTTGAATTTTAGCTAACTGATGGCGTTCGCCTATTTCAAAATCAACTGGATCATGAGCCGGAGTTACCTTAACTGCCCCAGTACCAAATTCTTTTTCCACCGCTTCGTCAGCAATAATTGTAATTTCTCGATTAACCAAAGGGACCACTAAAGTTTGACCAACTAAATTTTGGTAACGTTCATCCGAAGGATTAACTGCTACAGCAGTATCACCCAACATAGTTTCTGGACGAGTTGTGGCCACAGTTACAAATTCTCTTGAATCTCTAAGAGGATACTTAATATAAGTCAATTGCCCTTCTTGATCTTCGTGTTTAACTTCTAAATCAGATAAAGTTGTCTGATGTTTAACGCACCAATTAATTAACCTTTCGCCGCGATAAACCAAATTATCATCAGCTAATTTTTTAAAAGTCCGCAAAACTATTTTAATAATACGCTCATCTAGGGTAAAAATTTCTCTAGTCCAATCGCAAGAAGCACCCAATCGACGCACTTGATTTTCCATGGTTATTTTATTCGCCAAGGTAAAATCGGAAATCTCTTTATATAACTCATCGCGAGGAATAGTAAACCAATTACGTCCTTCTTTTTCTAATTTTTTTTGATACACCACCTGAGTTTCAAAACCGGCATGATCAGCACCAGGGAGCCACAGAGTTGATTCGCCTTTCATTCGATGATAACGCACCATAATATCTTCCAAAGTCACAAAAACAGCATGGCCAATATGTAGAGAACCGTTCGCATTGGGCGGTGGCATGATCACACAAAAAGGTTGGCCCTTAGATTCGGCGGAAGGAGAAAAATAACCACTCTCTTCCCATTTTTTATAAATTTCTAATTCAAATTCCTCCGGTTTAAAAACTTTAGGTAATTCCATAAAACTAATTTAACTTATAATGTTTAATTTTAACTTAAATTGGTAGATAAAGCAACTCAGCCAAAAAGACTCTCCCCCCATTTGACAATTTACCTTCTCTATTATAATATAACCTATTCTATTAAATTATGGCCTTAAACAAGGAACAACAAATAATGGAAGCAATAAACCGCAGCCACCACATTTTGGTGGTTTTTCGCGCTGACTCGGGTGATGACTTAGCAGCCGGTCTAGCCTTAAAAAATATCCTTAATAAATTAAATAAGGATGTAGAAATAATTAGTCCCGAAGCTGCCCCATCTCATCTTTTTGAGTTTTTACCTAATTTTAAGGATATTCGCTCGGAACTTTCTCCGTTACAAAAATTTATCATCAAAATTGATTTAACCAAAAACAAACTAGCTTCTTTGAGCTACGATGTTAAACAAGACAATTTGTTTATTTATATTACTCCTAAAACTGGCGCCATCACTCATGAAAATATCAAAACCGCAGCTACAAATTTAAAGTTTGATTTAATTATTACTGTCGGCTGTTCCGACTTGCCAAGCTTAGGTTCTCTTTACCACAATAACACTTCTCTTTTTGCCAAAGTTCCTCTGATTAATTTTGATCATGAACCAGCTAATGAAAATTTTGGGTCGCTCAACTGGATTGATATTTCTGCCTTGGCCAACACAGAAATCATTTTTGAGTTATTGCAAAAAACTTGGCCTGATTTAATTGATTTAGAAATTGCCACTTTACTTTTAACTGGCTTAATTGTTAAAACTCAAAGTTTCCGCACCGCTAATATTAATAGCCGAACCTTACAAAATGCCAGCCAGTTGGTTAATCTTGGAGCCGATCGAGAAAAAATAATTCAACATCTTTATCGTCGCCGCACTCTACCCACTTTAAAACTTTGGGGCAAGGCTTTAGCTAATCTAAAAAATGATAGCAAAAATAGTTTAGTTTGGACTGCCTTAACTAAAAATGACTTTATAGACACAGGAGCATCTTCTTTAGAATTAAGCGGCATTATTGATGAACTAATTTCTAATGCTCCCGAAGCTAAAATTATTAGTATTTTTTATGAAACAGAGGTTGGGATTGAAATAATTATTGCCAATCAATTAAATTTTGATCTTAAAAGTGCTTTAAAAGAATTTAATCCCGAGGGCATAAAAAATAAAATTAAAATAAAATTAGACAAAATAAATCTTCTGGAAGCGGAACAAAAAATAATTGAGATAATTAAAAATAGTTTAGATAAAAGATAAAAGCCGGATACTATCCGGCTTTTATCTTTGCTAATTACTCACTAATTTTTTTTTCACTTCCAATTCTTTTTTAGACAGCCATAAAAATACTCCCACAACTACAAAAGTGATTATGGGGGAAACCCAACTCGGAATATGTGCCTGTAAACTCTCCGCAATCATAATAAAACCCAAAACACCAATAGAATACATGGCACCATTTTTTAAATAACGATATTTTTTAACTGTTTTAATTCCGTGAATGGTAAAATAACGAACAATTAAGGCTCCTAAACCATTGCCCAATAAAATTAAAGGAATGGACACGGTAAAAGCAAAGGCGCCTAATACTCCATCAATAGAAAAAGTTGTATCAATAACTTCCAAATAAAGAATCTTACTAATATCAGACATGTTCCCCGCCGTTAATTCTTTTTCTTTTTCTTCCGCATTCTTTTTAAAACCGTTGGTGATAAAAAAGGCCGTGGATCCAACAACCGCGCCAAAAGATATTAATGGGTTAATTTTAATAGTTGCCCAAACCACCAACAATAAAATAATGGAGGCAGCAGCATAAAACCAAAAAGATAATTTATGATAAATAAACTTCTCTATAAAAAAAGCGTACTCCTTAGTTTCAATAAACAGCCAGTAAAAAAATAAGTAAACCAAATACATACCACCTCCGGCTAATAAGATGGGTGTTTGTTTTTTAATTATCGCCATAACCGAGGGATCAGAACTGAAAGTTGCCGAAAAGGCTTCTATTAAATTCAACCCTGGGCTAGAAAAATAGACAATGAGTAAGGGCATCAAACCGCGCACCACAAAAACAGCAATGATAATACCATACAAAAGAAACCAGCGACGCGCCCGTTTAGACATGGTTGACAAAACATCGGCATTAACTACAGCATTATCAATGCTAGAAATAACCTCAAAAAGAGACAACCCGAGTACAATTAAAATTATTTCTGAGATATTCATAATTTTAAACTGGTTCGTATAGTTCAGATAAAAATGGGCCTGGATGGATTCGAACCATCGACCCCAGCTTTATAAGAGCTGTGCTCTAACCAACTGAGCTACAGGCCCGTTTTTATCTATCTTATACTAAAAATTATTAAGAGCCGTGCTCTAACCAACTGAGCTACAGGCCCCTTTTTTAATTTATTCTTAATTTATTTTTTTTAAATGGCTGTCTTTATACTATCAAAATGAAAGTTTTTTTTCAAGATAAAAAAACACTGATATTGACAAAGATCAAATTTAGTTATTAAATTGCGGTAGAACCTATTTTATCTTTGACAATTTACACCTTAAGGAGGGCTACAGTGAAAAAGCTATTCATCAAAAATTTGAGTGGTTTACCTCAAAACTCTTCGGTAATTATGCCTGGTTGGATAGCCCAAAAAAGACATTTCGGAAAGCTTCTTTTTATCGACCTGCAAGATTCCACCGGCTCTATCCAATTAGTGATTGAAAAGGATACGATTGGAGAAAAAAATTTTGGGGATGCGTTGCGGATACCCTTAGAATCAGCGGTAGAAATTGAGGGTCTTTTCCAGACCAACCCGCGTGGGCAAAACGAAATTTTGGTAAAAAAAATTCAAGTCATAACCGAGGCTACTCTACAAATTTCTCCTCGACCTAGAAGCGACTTTGACATTTTCGATCCTAAAATCTCAGCCCAACTTCTTGATTATCGACATCTTTATTTACGCAATCCTAAAATAATGGCTATTTTGCGGTTTCGCAGCCAAGTGATGGCTATTATTAGGGAATGGTTTGAACTTAATGAATTTTTGGAGTTTGATGCTCCAATTCTTACTCCAGTACCACTTTATCCTGGAAATATCGCTATGCCAATTAATGTCCATGGTGAACAAGTTTATCTGTCTCAATGCGCCGGATTTTACTTGGAGGCCGCAGTCCATGCCTTTGAACGAATTTACAACATGGGACCGAGTTTCCGAGGGGAGGAATCCCGCAGTAAAAGGCACCTGATGGAGTATTGGCATATAAAAGCAGAACTAGCTTGGGGTAATCGTGAGGATATCATCAGTATAGTAGAAAATCTTTTGCAGTTTGTGACAACTGAATGTCAAAAAAGATGCCAAGATATTTTTGAAATACTGGAAATAGATTTCTGTACAGATGGTCTTAAAGCGCCTTACCCGCGGTTGTCGTATGAAAAAGCTATAGAATGGCTTAAAGCTAATTCTTTTAACGACGCAAAATTTGGTGAAAGCCTTAGCACGGCAGAAGAGGAAGCCTTGTCCACGCTTTTTTCCGGACCATTTTGGATAACTGATGTTCCAAGAAGCGTTGAACCTTTTCCTTATGTCATCAATCCAGAAGATTCACGAGTAACAATGGTAGCAGATTTAATTGCCAGTAATGGCTATGGAGAGCTTCTGGGTGTAGCAGAAAAAATCTTTGATTCTAAAATGTTAGAAGGAAGAATGAAAGAAAAAGGACTCTTTGATAATCCGAACTATCAATTCATCAAAGACGTCCACCAGGCTGGCTGTGTGCCTCATATTGCTTTTGGTATGGGACTGGAACGTTTAATTCGTTGGCTGTTGAACATCCCGCACGTGCGTGATGCTATTCCCTTCCCTCGAGTTGTCCGCCGACACATTATGCCCTAAGGAGAAAAACCATGAAACTAAAAATCGATGACGTTCTGAAATCATCTAACCAACCGGACTTGTCTGATGTAGAGCTTTACGGTTGGATTGACCGGATTCGTCTTCTTAAAAATGTGCAATTTCTGGTTCTGCGTGATACCACTGGGAAAATCCAAATCACCAACCCTCTAGAAAATGATTCGGCGAGAACCTTAGGAGAACTGATTGCCAAAATAACGCCAGAATCTTTTATCCGAGTGGTAGGCCGGAAAAATTTTAATCCCCAAGTTAAGTTGGGGGGGATAGAAATTATTCCAGAGGAAATTGAAATTTTGAGTTTGGCTGAAACCCCATTACCTCTGCAGCCTTCAGCTCAACTCAAAGAAAGGCTGGACTGGAGATTTTTGGATCTGCGTCATCCCCAAAACTTTCTGATTTTCAAAATTCAAACTGTTCTGGAACAAGCGATGCGCGAATTCTGGGCAGAGAGGAATTTTATTGAAATTCACTCACCCAAACTTATGGGCAGTGCCAGCGAATCCGGCGCTGAACTCTTTGAAGTTAAATATTTTGAAGGCAAGGCTTATCTTGCTCAGTCACCCCAGTTCTACAAACAAATGGCAATGGCAGCCGGTTTCGAAAGAATTTTTGAAATCGGACCAGTATTCCGTGCCAACCCCTCATTCACTTCAAGACACGACACGGAGTTCACCAGTATCGATGTGGAATTTTCTCCGGTAAATTCACATCTGCAAGTTATGGAAATGGAGGAGCTTCTCCTTAAACACTGCTTAACAGCAGTCAAAGAAAAATTGGGAGAAGAAATCCTTCAAGTGTTTGGGGTGGAAATTGCTGTCCCGACCATTCCCTTCCCTAAACTGACCATGACTGAAGCCTATACAATTTTGGCGGAAAAAAATCACCAAATCCCCAAAGAATACAACGGGGATCTTGATCCAGAAGGTGAAAAAAAGATTACTGATTATATAAAGGATAAATACGGGCACGAATTTGTTTTTGTAACCGATTATCCGATTTCTGTTCGCCCCTTTTATCACATGCGCCATGAAGACAACCCGACTCTAACCAAAAGTTTTGACCTTTTGTGGAAAGGCTTGGAAATTACCACTGGCGCAATGCGTGAACATCGTTACGAAAAATTGGAAAAACAGGCTAAAGAAAAAGGACTCAACCCCGAGTCTATTAAATTCTACCTGGACTTTTTCCATTATGGCATGCCGCCTCATGGTGGCTTTGGCTTGGGACTGACACGGCTTTTGATGATTCTTCTCAATATCAAAAATGTGCGAGAAGTAACCTATCTTTACCGCGGGCCTAACCGTTTAACACCATAACCTAACACAAAGGGGACGACTAACGTCGTCCCCTTTTTTATTTATCTCAAATTACCCCCGGTTCTTCAAAAGAAAAAACATTTTTTTCACTATCTAATTTAATCCTTACTCCGAGTGGCACTGTAATAATGGGATCGGTATGTCCAATATCAACATTAAATAAAATTGGATAATTAAATTCTTTAGTCTGTTCTTTAATGATTTCTTGTAATTTTTTGTTTTGTTCTTCGGTGTAACCTTTAGGACGGCCGACAATCATTCCCTTAATTTTTTGCAAGACTCCGGATAATTTTAAATCCGTCAAATAAGAATCGATTTTTTCAACCATCTCACCAACAGCGGGATTACTGGAACTTTCGGAAATTTCCCAAAATAAAATTTTACCAGAAAAATCCGGCCAAAAATCGGTGCCCCTCAAGTGCATTATGGAAGTAAGGCAGCCGCCCATAATTTCACCTTCCACCTGTCCTTCTTTTAACCATAACCAACCATTATTTGTTTTATAAGATCTATTTCTTTTGATATCTTCCTGATTAAACCAATTCAAAAACTCATCAGTCCATTTATCTGAAGGTTTAATAAAACCAACTGGTTCTGCTTGCATTAAAGCTTTTTGCCAAAATTCTAATGTATATTGATCAACTCCAAAAGATTCACCAAATTGGGTCATTACTGCCGGACCATAGAAAGTAACCAGATTAGTTTTTGTCTGCAAGGCAAAATGTAAAACAGAGATATCAGAAAACCCTAAAAAAATCTTGGGATTTTTTTTAATTAAATTCCAATCCAAAAAAGATAAAATTTGATTGGAGTGAAAACCTCCAATAGCACAAATAATCGCCTTCACTTCTGGGTCGGCAAACATCTGATTTAGATCTTCTGCTCTATTTTGGGCAGTACCAGCAGTATATCCGGAATTATCATAAACGTGCTTACCTAACTTCACTTTAAAGCCCATTTTTTCCAAATTAACAACTGCTTGTCGAATTCGATGCGGAGCTAAGGCAGCTAAATTAGAAGACGGACTAACAATACCAATTGTGTCACCAAAGGATAGTCTAACTGGTTTATTTAAGTAATTTGACATATCGTAAAAAGTATAAAATTATCATAACAATTTTTTTTAAGATAAACAAGAATAAAAAACCCCGCAACAGCAGTTGTTATAACTACTCATTACGGGGTTAAAATCAGTTCAAAGTCGGCTTCAAATGCGCCGGATTGTAGATGGCCTTAACAGCCGTTTCCATCTCGGCGATCCAAAGCTGGATTTGCTCGTTTTCCAAGGAAGAAGCCAGAACCGAAACAGGTTCTTCAACTTCTTCATCATCGCTGCCGTTTTCTTCGGCCCGCGAGGGAATCAGCTCCCACCCAGTCTGTGGTGGCAGCGTCGGGGTATAAGCGTCCCCGCCAAATATTTCCACTAAAGTCCAATTCAAGGCCCCTTCCTCAAGGAGGGTAACATGGCCTAACAGGATTTCTCCATCCAGCTCTTCCAGCTGAACCAGAAGCCATGGCCTGTTGTCCTGATAACGGACTTCGGAAATACTAACGTTCGTCCCCTCGGGCATAATGCCCTGGTATTCTGTCCAAATGGGCCAACCGGCGGAAGACAAGGCGGCCTGAACCGAAGTACCTGAATCAACAACCGGCGCCTTTGGTTTATCCCACAAGATGCCAGCTATTACAGCAAAGGTGAAAATCACCAAAAAACCGATCCCAGCCAATTTTCCAAAGTTGTTCATTTTAACACCTCTCAGTTAGCCAACATTTTTGTTGGCGGGTTTTTAAAATTGGGATTTCTCCCCATTTTTAGTCTAGTTTTTAGAACAAAAATGGAAAGAAATCCTATTTATTTTATTTTACAAAGAACCAAAATACAATAGCTATTTATACTAAATTTTTGGACTTTTGTCAAGATGCTTGCTAAAATAGCGGTATCTTATGAAAATTCCCACTGTTTTACAAAAATCTTTCACTGAAGCCCAAATCAAAGAAAAAGGGCTTGTATTTATTTCCGAACTTTTCCAAAAAAATCCTCAGGCAGAACTTTTTTTAGTTGGTGGTATCATCCGTGATTGGTTATTAAAAAAACCTAGTAAAGACTGGGATTTTGTCATACGTGGTTTATCAGCCAAAAAATTAGCCAGTTTTTTAAAAACCCAAGGAACAGTTAATTTAGTTGGGGAGCATTTTGGTGTGTTCAAGTTTACTCCTAAAAATTCTTCTGCCACCTTTGACATCGCCCTACCCCGGACTGAACATGCTTTGGGCACTGGTGGTTATCGTGATGTAGAAACTCAATCTGATCCTAATTTACCAATCACAGAAGATTTGTCTCGACGCGATTTCACCATCAACGCCTTAGCCTTACGATTGGAGCCACTTTCTCTAAAAAATAAAAAAATTACAGCAACGGAACTAATTGATATTTTTGGTGGTTTAACTGATTTAAAAAATAAAACAATTCGTACAGTAGGAAAAAGCCAGGACCGATTTCAAGAAGATTATTCCCGTTTACTGCGTTGTTTACGTTTTAGTTCACAACTAAATTTTCAGATTGAGGAAAAAACTTGGCAAGCCTTGTGTAACAAAATGAAAAATATCAATGCTACCACGACTATTGCCGGAGAGATCAAACGCTTAGTCCCTTATGAAATTGTTGCTCGCGAACTAATTAAATCTTTGATGAAAAATCCCGCTAAAACCCTGGATTTATTTGAAGAATCTGGTGCTTTTAAATTTTTGATTCCAGAATTACTTAAAATGAAAAACTGCCCTCAACCGCCAGAATTTCATGCTGAAGGTGATGTTTGGAACCACACTAAATTGGCTTTAGCAGCTATCCAATCATCTGGTTTTAAAAAATTTTTAAAAACTCTACCACTACATTTACAAACTTCTCCAGCTGTTGCGCCAGAACTAGTTTTGGGTGTGTTATTTCACGACCTTGGTAAACCCTACACCATAAAAACTCCAGAAAAAGATGGCACCGACCGCATCAGAACTGACGAACATGACAGCGTAGGCGCGGATTTAATTAAAAAAATTGGCTCTCGGTTAAAATTTTCAGCCGTGGAAGAATATCCCTGCGATGTTGATAAAATTGCTTGGTTAATCCAACGTCACCTGATAACCGTTCATGGCGATCCATTAAAATTTACCAATCGCACGATTGAAAAATATTTCTTTAATCCACTTTTTCCTGGGGCGGACTTATTAAAATTAATTTATTGTGATCAAATGGCCTCTTTTGTTGGCGGTGTGCCCCAACTAGGCAGCTTACCCTTACTAGTTAAAAGAATCAAACTATTATTAAAAAATCTCAAACAGAAAAAAACTCTACCGCCACCATTGCTTAATGGAAATGAAATAATGGCTAAGTTAAACCTCCCGCCAGGTCCTCAAATTGGTGAAATAATTGAACGTCTGCGCGAAGAACAATTGTCTGGTAAAATCAAAACAAAAAAACAAGCAGAAAAATTTTTAAAAAAATAATTTAAAAAATAAAAAAGACCTGAAGTAACAGACTGACTGTCGACTCCAGGTCTTATTGTTTTAGGTTACGCGCAAAATCTCTTCCAAGGTAGTCAGTTGTTGACTAACCTTAGCTAAACCAGCTTGTCGCAAAGAGTATAAACCCTGTTTCAAAGCCAGTTCAGTAATCCAGGCAGAATTTTCTCCTTCCAAGATAGCCTGTTTAATCTCTTCAAAAACGGAAAAAAATTCATAAAACCGCAGCCGGCCATGATAGCCCAGGCCAAAACAAAAACCACACCCCAGTCCTTTTTGCGGCTGCGGTTGCTGTGCTTGTTCAGGAGAACAGCCAGACTTTATTAATTCGTCCAATGACTGATTTTCCTGTATTTTACAGTGATCACAAAGTTGTCGCACTGTTCGAGAAGTGCAAATTAAAGTTAGAGCAGAAGAAATCAGCAGCGGAGAAATTCCCAAACCCACCAACCGACCAAGAGTAGCCGCAGCGCTGTCGGTAGGAAAAGGAGCGACAACTAACTTACCAGACAAAGCCGTCTCCAACAAAGCAGTCATTTCTTCTTTTTGCCAAGGAGTGACAAAAGAGATAACCGCATCCGAATCTTGATCGGCAACATCCTTAACCGCCTTTGTTAAGCCAAAATCCATTTCGGGTTTTATCAAAATCTCATTCACTCCCGGAATCGGAAAAACAAGCGGCTGGTTACAAAAAGAATAAATGCTCAAATTAGGACTACTAATAAAGGTAGCAATATTTCCAAGCAGTCGTTGTCTTTCCTCATTGGAAGAGCCAACTACCAAAATCAGCCCATTTTTCTTTTCGACCACTTCCTGCAATTGCCGCACTTGATTATCTGGCAACTGCCACTTTCTCTGAAGGTAATTATTAGGAACCTTATGGATCTGCAGAACTGCATTTTCCCCATAAGTAGTTGGAATAATTGTTACAGCCAGCTTTGCTTGAAAACGACGACGGGCCGAATAATCAACTGTCCCGCGTTGCGGCATTTTTTTCCTCAGCAAATCGATTCCAGCCAAAATCTTAATTCTGGCCAAGATTGCTTCCTTGAACCGCAGTGGTGGACGCATGATTTCATACAAAACACCATCCAAACGATAACGAACCACAAAATCATTTTGACGGCCTTCTACCAAGATACTTGAAGCATCTCTTTTTAAAGCATCAGTTAAAATCATTTTAACTAAACGATCTACTGGAGATTTTTCATAATCCAGTTCCTGCTGATCAGTCGTCTCATCTTCCAGTTGTTCCATCTCTTCCACAACTTCCTCAAAACTCAAAGTACTCTCGTCCAAACCATCTGTTTCCTGACCAGTTTCTATTTTTGGGAGATCAAAAACTCCGCAATCCTCATCTCTTTCCACGTCATCGAAAACAGCAGGGCTGTTATCAAATCCTTCCTTTCCCATTTTCCAGCCTCGTTACGATTGTTAAAGATCTTTTTAAAACACTTTTTTATCCTAACCAGCATTTTAAATTTAGTCAAGATACCTTGCCTAAAAGTGAATTTACCCCTATAATCAAGATAAGTTTAACTTAAATTACAGTAAAAACATGAAATATCAAATCACCGCGGAAGAAAAAGGAATGCGTTTAGATAAATTTTTAGTTGGCAAATTATCTACCCAAACTCGATCCCAAATCCAAAAAATGGTTAAGGAGGGCGGAGTTTTAGTTAACCTCAAAAAGCCCACTCCCCATCATTTTTTAAAAGAAAATGATGTGATAGAATTATCGGAAAATTTATCTTCTGGTTCAAAAAAAATTTCAGCGACCACTATTAAAAAAACAAAAAAAACCTTAACTTCCCCCAAAACTTTAGAACCAAAAATTATTTTTGAAGATAAAAACTTACTAGTTATAAATAAACCAGTGGGAATTTTAGTTCACGCTCGTGACGAGCAACTTTTAGATCAAGAACCAACCATCGTCCATTGGCTACTTAAAAAATACCCAACCATAAAAAAAATTGGCGACAACCCAATCTTGCGCCCGGGTATTGTTCACCGTCTAGATAAAGAAGCCTCTGGAGTAATGGTCGTTGCTAAAACCTCTGCCGCTTTTGATTTTTTAAAAAATCAATTTAAAAATCGAGAAGTAAAAAAAGAATACCTGGTCTGGGTTTATGGACAATTATCTAAAAATTGGGACACAATTTCTTTTCCTATTGGCCGTTCTAGAGAAGAAGGACGGATGGCTGCCCGCCCCATTTCCACTACCAAAGAAGAAATTCAGCCAGGCAAAGAAGCGGTCACCGAATATGAAGTTTTACAAACAGAACCTCACAAGACCTTAGTTAAGGTTATGCCCAAAACTGGCCGCACCCACCAAATTCGTGTTCATTTTTTTGCCCTCAACCACCCCTTAATTGGCGACCCTCTTTATCAATCAAAAAGTTTTAAAACCATTCCTTCTGAACGATTACTACTTCATGCCCATAAATTAACTTTTAAAAATTTAGAAGGAGAAGAACAAACTTTTACCGCTCCAATTCCCAAAAAATTCTCCCCGATTTAACTATTATGATTATTACCATCTCCGGTTTTCCCGGTTCTGGCAAAAGCACTATTGGAAAAATTATTGCGGAAAAATTAGGTTACCGCTATTTTTCTATGGGTGATTTGCGTGGAGAAATTGCCCGGCGTCACAATTTAACGATTGATGAATTAAATAAAATCGGTGAGACTGAAGATTGGACAGATAAAGAAATCGATACCTATCAAAAAAATCTTGGGGCGGCTGAAGATAATTTAATAGTGGAGGGTCGGCTCAGTTTCTATTTTATACCCCAATCTTTCAAAATTTTCCTTAATGTTGAAATTAATGAATCAGCTAGACGGGCTTTAGAAAATCGCCAAGAAAGAACAGATGAAAAGCTACCAGATAATATTGAAGAAACCGCCGCCCAGTTGTCGCAACGCCTAGAAAGTGACAAGAAGCGCTACCAAAAATACTATGGGGTTAGTTATGATGACCCCCACAATTTTGACTTATTTTTAGATACTACTCGCCTCTCTATTTCTCAAGTAGTGGATATAATTCTTGACAAAATTAAAGCTTTGAGATAGAATTTAACTACTTAAACCTATCTTAAAATTGAACTATGGCAACTAATCTTAAACAGGCAGAAAATTTGTCCGAGGTAATTAAACAATTAAAACCAGGCCAAACTGTCAAAGTCTACCACAAAATTAAAGAAGTAACCTCAAAAGGTGAACCTAAGGAACGTCTACAGATGTTTGAGGGTATTATTCTCAAACGCAACCACGGTAATGAAGTTGGCGCAACTATCACCGTAAGAAAAATTTCTGAAGGTATCGGCGTGGAAAAAATCTTTCCGGTTCACGCACCAGTTATTTCCAAAATTGAAATCGTTAAAGAAATCAAAACTAATCGCGCAAAATTAAATTTCTTGCGTAAACCACACCGTAAATTAAAGGAAGTAAAGAAAGTTAAAAACTAACTAAATTAAAAACCCGCTAAAAAGCGGGTTTTTAATTTAGTTAATTCTTCTTCAAATATTGACCAGTAAAACTCTTTTTTATTTTCATCACTTCTTTGGGTGTTCCTTGAGCAATAACCTGACCGCCCGAGCGACCGCCTTCCGGACCCAAATCAATTACCCAGTCAGCATTATTAATTACATCTAAATTATGTTCAATAATTAAAACCGTGTTACCTTTATCCACTAACTGATTTAAAACATTTAATAATTGTTTAATATCCTCAAAGTGCAAGCCTGTAGTCGGTTCATCTAAAATATAGAAAGTCCGTCCTGTGGCCCGACGTGATAATTCTGTGGCCAATTTAACTCTCTGAGCCTCACCACCGGATAATTTAGTAGCTGGTTGACCTAATTGCAAATAACCCAAACCCACATCAACCAAAATCTGCAACTTGTCGGCAATTGCTGGAATATTTCTAAAAAATTGCCGCGCTTCCAAAACAGGCATATTTAAAACATCGACAATATTTTTCCCTTGATAATGAATTTCCAATACATCGGCGGTATAACGTTTGCCCTGACATTCCGGACATAACACAAAGACATCAGTTAAAAATTGCATAGGAATTCTTACATAACCTTCTCCAGCACACGCTTCGCAGCGCCCCCCACCTTTTACATTAAAACTAAACTTACCAGCATCATAACCTCGTAACTTGGCTTCGGGAATTTCGGTAAATAAATCTCTAATAAAAGTAAAAACATTGGTATAGGTAGCTGGGTTACTGCGCGGAGTGCGACCAATTGGCGACTGATCAATCATGATCACTTTATCAATATTTTCCAAGCCGGTAATTGTTTTATGCGGCGCTGGCAAATCTTTAGAACGATAAAAATGACTGGACAGGGCCTTACCCAAAGTATCAATTACTAAAGTAGATTTACCAGAACCAGAAACACCGGTCACACAAACCAGCTGACCTAAAGGAATTTTTACATCAACATTTTTAAGATTAAAACCACTGGCTTTTTGAATAGCTACAAATTTGCCGTTACCCTTATGAGCCTTGGTTAAATGACTGATCTTTTGACTGCCCGATAGATAGGCCCCGGTTAAAGATTTTTTATTTTTCTTAATTTGTGAAGGAGTACCTTCTGCCACAATTTGACCACCAAACGCCCCAGCCCCCGGACCAACATCAATAACATAATCAGCTCGTTCCATCATCGTTGCGTCGTGTTCTACCACAATGACAGTGTTGCCTAAATCGCGCAAAGAAATGAGCGTGGCAATTAATTTTTCTAAATCACGAGGATGTAAACCAATTGAGGGTTCATCTAAAATATAAATAACCCCAGTTAAGCCGGTGGCCAACTGAGTAGATAAACGGACTCGCTGGCCTTCGCCACCAGACAAAGAAACCATCGACCGGTCCAAAGATAAATAACTTAAGCCAACCTGAATTAAATCATTCAATCGTTTGCTCATTTCTTTTAAAACTGGGATGATAATTTGCGGTTCAACTGGGCTACTATCAATTTTTAATTTTCCCTTATCCCCAATGAGCTGCTCTATTTCTTTAAAATATGTCTGAACTTCGCCCAAAGGCAAGATGGTAATTTCACTAATATTTTTATCAAACAACTTAACGGCGAGTGACTCTTCTTTTAAACGACGACCTTGGCATAAGGAACAAGTTTGTTCCCGCATGTATTCTTCAATTTCTTTTCGCACATAATCGGAATCAGTTTCCCGATGACGGCGTTCCAAGTCGTTAACTACACCCTCAAACTCTACTTCCTTATTATCAACTTTATATTTTTCCTTTCCAGTTCCTTTTAAAATTAAATTAACAAACTTTTTGTTTAACTCCCCCACTGGTTGATCCATGGAAAAACCGTGTTTTTCCGCTACAACTTTTAACAATTTTAAATACCAATTTTGATTACCGGTAATTCTCACCCAGGGTTTTACAGCTCCTTCGGCTAAAGTCAGTCGAGGGTTAGGCATAATTAAATCTGGATCAGCTTCTAAGGTAATACCCAAACCAGTACATCTGGGGCAGGCGCCTTGCGGACTATTAAAAGAAAAATGATTGGGTTCTAAATCAACAAATTGACGACCACATTTAGGACAACGCCAATGAGTAGATAACAATTCCTCATCTTTAGAATTTTTACTCCAAGCAATAATCATCAAACCATTACCCAATTCCAAAGCTGTTTCCGTAAAACGGAGAATATCATAAGAATTAGCCAGATTAACTTCGCCTAAAATAATATCCAGATTGCTAATTGATTGGTCTTTTATCTTAGATAAAAAATCATCGGTTTGATAATATTTACCCTCAAAACGTAAATGTTTTATTTCCTTAGTTTCAATAATAGAATAAATCTCTTTTAAATTTTTCTTCTCTACCCCAGCAAAAGGAGCCATTATCTTAACTGTTTTTTCATCACTAACCAATTGTCTAATTTTTTCTACAATTTGGCCTGGAGTGTTCTTGCGAGTTTCTATATTACAATCAGGACAAGTTACTACTCCCACACGGGCGAAAAGCAAACGCAAATGATCATAAATTTCGGTTACTGTACCAACTGTCGAACGAGGATTTTGGGTCGTGGTACGTTGATCAATCGCAATGGTCGGTGATAAACCTTTTATTTCATCAACGTCCGGCTTATCTTGCATCTCCATAAATTGCCGCGCGTAAGCTGATAAAGACTCGGCGTAACGACGTTGTCCTTCCGCATAGATAGTATCAAAAGCCAAAGAAGATTTGCCCGAACCAGATAAGCCGGTGATTACCACCAGCTTATTTTTGGGAATTTCTAGATTAACATTTTTAAGATTGTTAACGCGAGCGCCACGAATAATAATTTTATCCATATTTTTACAGTTGAAGAATCTTCAAATTTCAATTCCATATTCCCGTCAAAGGAGGGAAATCTACTAATTTTAAATTTATATTGCAAACTAAACCCATCGTTAAATCATTTCGAGTAATAAAATTAGATTCCATAACACTATATTTTTCTATGATTGTTTTTTGCGAAAGACTATTAAACACTTGTGGTTGAAGCCCAGCTTTTTTCCACAAATTAACATTGCATTTACCATTTTCTATCCCAACAGGTTGCCAATCATCAATACCTCCTTTTTCATTAACTTCAACCAGCAAATAAAATTTTTGTTTTTCTGGCGGGCAGGGAGGATTTTTTCCTCCTATCATGCTAGCTAGGTTAAAAAGATATGTTTGACTTTTTCCCTCAATTTCATTTTCCGCGGTAGTTTCACCATAAACAAGAGTTCTTTTAAAAATGTCATCTGTACAAAATGCAATCAATCTAATTTCATCATCTATAAATGGATAGTCTATCCCCTCTGCTGTAATTGTTCCCGACAAAACACCCTCGACACATTCATATTTAGGAGAATCAGGGGTGCCAGAATTGACACACGTTCGGGGCGCGCCGCTTTTCCCTGACGCTGTTACATTAGAACACAAATGACCCCAACAAAATTGATCATTACTATCAGGCCAAAAAAACTTAAAACCACAGCTAACGGCTTGGGAAGCGTTAATTTTTTTATCTAATTCATTTCTATTTGCAAATTGTTGATTAACGGGTATGTTAAAACCAGCTTTAGGAACTTCTACAGAACTAGACCTCCCGGAAACTGGAGCGACTTTAGTTGACTCTGGTAAATCTTTACATAAATTTGTCCCCAAGGAAACCTGTCTGATCATATAAGTCTTCGGCAACTGCAATCTTACTAAGTCCGGATTGATTGTGTATAACAAAGTATAAGAAATTAATAAAAAAAATAAGCCCAATAGAGCATGAGAAATTCTTTGTTTGGCATTCTTTACTCTGTCTGGAGAACCGGCCGAAGTCATATACATAAAACCACCCACAATGACCAAGGCTAAAGCGACAACCCCCCCAATACTTAAAGCCCAAATGTAAATAGTTTTAAAATAGTCGCCTAAATCCTTAAATTGGGTTTTGCCACCAATACTGATTTCTGTATCAGTCTGGCCAACAGGAATACAAAAACCAAACTTAGAACCACAAATATCATCATGCCCACCTTGAAAAAAATTTTTTTCACTCCAGGACCAACCATTTTTTTGAAAAATTGCTTGACAATCTTCTTTAGTCCAACACACGGGATTAGTGGCGGGTGTTTGTTTTGCTGCCGAAATTGGGGGAACAAAAAACAAAAACGATAAAAAACTAAGGCTTAGAATACTAAATAGTTTTTTAAACATGTTTTTAAAATTAAATTTTATTATTTATTGATAGCTTGTTCCCAAGCACTAAGCGGTACAGACCCTTCAATCTTTTGATTATTAACAAAAAAAGTGGGAGTTCCGACAACGCCTAAAGAATAACCATCAGCCCAATCATTTTCTACTTTTTTTCTGACCTCTTCACTACCTAAGCATTTAATAAATGATGGCACATTTAAACCAATTTGTCCAGCATAAGACTGCAAATCAACCTGAGTGAATTTTTTTTGGTTTTGAAACAACCTATCATGATAGGCCCAAAATTTACCTTGTTCAGCGGCGCAAACAGAAGCTATAGCCGCCTCTAAACCACCCTGATGACTATCGTCTTGTAAAGGAAAATGTCTAATAGTCAAACCAACCCTTTCTGGGTATTTGGCCACCAGTTCTCTCATAACTAAAAAAGCCTGTTTAGAAAATGAACAGGTAAAATCAATAAATTCTACAATTTGAATTTTTGCCGCTGGATTGCCAATTTGCTGACTATCTTCTCCTTTGATTAAAGTTTGATCAAATTTTTTGGCACTTTCTGTTGGTCTATTAACCAACAGAGTAAATTGCCCATTCTCTGCCACAATTAAATCGCCACTTTTAATTTGTTTATAATAACCCCAAACTAGCCATCCAAAATAAAGTAAACCTAAAAATATTATTAAAGGGACTAATAGACAAAAAAGTTTTTTACTCATACTTTTAAATATGGTAGAACAATACGCTTTTAAAAGGCTCTGCGTCTTTCAGTTATTATACACTTTTTAAACCTGTCAAGCAATGCCTGCCAATTGACAAAAAACCCCCTCCTTGTTATACTTTAAATTAACTATGTTATACTTAAATATTGCCCAAATTGTTTTAGCGGTTTTGTTAGTAACCGCCATTTTACTTCAAGCCAAAGGAACTGGTTTATCTGGTGTTTTTGGAGGAGAAGGAAACATCTTTAGAACCAAACGTGGTTTTGAAAAAATACTTTTCTACTCTACTATTGTTTTAGCCATTCTCTTTTTTGCTGTAGCCGTAGCCAACGTTTATTTCTCCAAATAATAATTAAACTCCCACGGGCGTTTTATTTTATCCATGTGACTTTTATTTCTCGCTTAAAAAATTGGATTAAAAAGAAATACGGAGAGATCAGAACTTGGCAAAAAAACAACAGCCTTTCCCAAAAAAAATTGGACCAAAGGCTGGTTTTAGGTTTAGGTAATAAAAAAAAGCTTCCCTCTCCTAAGCAATTGCGTTATTTAAATAAATTCCTTGTCCCCCAAGAAAAGAAAACGATCGGTTTGTTGGTGATTCTAATTATCTGTTCCTTAGGAGTAATGGTGATAGAAACATATTTAAAACACAGAATTATTGAACCAGCCACTGGTGGAGAGTACGTCGAAGGCATTGTTGGCTATCCCAACGCCATCAACCCTCTTTTTAGTTCTCTTAATCAAGCTGACGCTGATTTAAGCCGTTTAATTTATGCCGGCTTATTTAAATATGATAACGCCATGAATCTGGTACCTGATTTAGCTGAAAGTTATAGCTTGGATAAAACAGAAAAAATTTATACCATTAAATTAAAACCAAATCTAAAGTGGCAAGACAACGAACCACTTACAATAGAAGATGTTGCCTTCACCATCAATTCTATCCAAAATACCGAAACCCAATCCCCTTTATGGGTCAGTTGGCAAGGTGTTATTTTTAATAAAGTTGATGACACAATTTTTACTCTAGAAATACCTCAATCTTTTGCGCCTTTTGCTAATTTATTAACTACCGGTATTATCCCCGAACATATTTGGCAAGAAATTCCTCAAAAAAATCTACGCCTTAGCTCTCTCAATCTAAAACCTGTTGGCGCGGGACCTTTTATGTTTGACTCTTTTGCCAAAGATTCTAAGGGCAATATTAAATCTTACACTCTCAAGCCCAACCCCTTTTACCACAATCACAAGCCTTATCTTAAAATCTTTACTTTAAAATTTTTTAATGATCAAGCAAGCGCTTTGGAGGCTTTTAAAAATCATCAAATTAATGGTTTAAGTTTTTTAGATAAAGATGAAAAAGAGAAACTGAGCCGAAAAAGTCTAAATATTCATTCCTTGCGTCTTCCTTATTACACCGCCATTTTTTTTAATCAAAAAACCAACTTACTCTTACGCAGTCAAATCTTAAGAGAATCTTTGGAAACGGGAGTGGATAAAAACGAATTAATTTCAATAAGTTTAAAAAACGAAGGTCTGGTAATTCACGGCCCCCTTTTACCAAATCAAGTTGGTTTTACTCAAGATTTTAAAATTACTTATAATCAAGACTTGGCCAATAAAAAACTAGATGATGATGGATGGAAAAAAATTACCCGTCAAGAATTTATTGAAAAGAGGAAAAAAGAACTCTACCAAGCTTGGTTAGATGAGCGCAAAGCTAAACAAACTGCGGCTAATGGTGGCGTGGCTAAAAAATTAACCACAGATGAGGAAGCTCAACAAACCAAAGAAGGCGAAGAATATTTGGCTAAAATCACCGAGGAATTAGAAAAAATAGATTCCCTGCAAGATACTTACCGCCAAAAAAACAATTATGGTTTAACTATTAAATTAACCACAGTTGACCAACCAGAATTTGTCCAAAGCGCCAATTTGATTAAAGAAAATTGGCAGGATTTAGGAGTTCAAGTAGAAATTGAAATCTTAGATAATGAAAAAATTAAAGATGCAATTAAAAATCGACGCTACGAAGCTTTGCTCTATGGTGTTTATTCTGGTGCCGATACCGACCCTTACGCTTTTTGGCATTCTTCTCAAACTTCTTATCCAGGATTAAATTTATCTGGTTTTGTTAATCGCCAAGCTGATGACAATTTGGAAAAAGGCCGAGAAACTAATGATCTAGCAGCCAGACAAAAAGCTTATTATAATTTCCAAAAATTAGTTGCTCAAGAAACTCCAGCCATTTTTCTTTATTCTTCCAGTTATCTTTATCCTCAGGAGAGCAGTTTACAAGGTTACAACCAATATCGAATTAATGAACCGGCCGACAGATTTAATGGAGTGACTGATTGGTTTTTGCGAACGAAAAATAAGTGGCGATGGTAATGGTCGCCGCGGTGGCGAAATGGCAGACGCACTAGCTTCAGGTGCTAGCGATCGCAAGGTCATGAGGGTTCAAGTCCCTCCCGCGGCATTGTGAAGATAACTGATTAAAAACACCCCTTCAGGGGTGTTTTAGTCTTTTAGTTGACCTTGACAAAAATCCTAAAATGTGCTATACTATCTTGTTAAGATGAAGTTCTTTTAAACTTAAATGAGCTTAAAGATTTCTCCCTATTTCTGCCTTAAATATAAGGGTAGAAATAGGGAGAAATCCTGATTGGTGCTATCATAGCCGCAATTTCGCGGCATTTTTGAAAGGAAAAGAAGATGTACAAGAACGAAGAGGCAGTCCATGTGGTTGCGAATTCTGTGGCCGCGGCTGTAGCCGCGATTCTCGCGGTGGGGGTCTTTTTCATCTCCAGGATGGTTCTGGGGATGACGGTGAACCAGTCGATATTTTTCGGCGGATTCTTCGCCATCGGGACGGTTGTCCCGGTTGGCCTGAACATCAAAAAATTTAAGCCGGTGGACGTGGTAGGGATCGGGCTGATGATTTTTTTCGCCCTTGTTTTTTCGGCCATGGTGGTCAACTACCAGATCCGATTGCCCTTCGCCGCAGCCATACTGTTTATAGTGTTGGGCGGATTCATGATTGGCGGGACCATCATCCTGTCAGAATTCGCCAAAGAATATTCCCAGGACCGGGGAGTATTCTTCACGATCTGCCTGGTTGAGGCAGTGGCCATCGCCCTGCCGATCATCCTGGTAACGAAGCTCAGCAACTGAGCAACTTTGCCCCTTCGCGCTTTCTTAGTTGGTTTAACCGCCAGCTAACGAGCACGAAGGGGCTTTTTTTATTTTTCTTTTTTCCTGATAAAATGCCTATATGAACAAAATTTACAAACAACCAACTTTTTATCTTGTTTTTGGCATTATTATTTATGTAGTTGTCTTTTTTTACCTTTCTTATTATAAATACCAACATTTTTTATATAACCTGGAAGACCTTTCCATCTTTGCTAATACTTTATTTAACACGGCTCACGGCCACTGGTTGTGGTTTTCCACTCATGGTGGTTACTGCTATTTGGGTGACCATTTAGAATTAATCTTGATTTTCTTAGTTCCCTTCTACCGTCTTTTCCCTTCCGTCTTAACTTTGTTGTTTTTTCAAACCTTACTATTAGGACTAAGCGCTTGGCCACTATATCTGATTGCTAAAAAACTTTTTTCTTCCGCGTCTCATCTTTCACCTCTTTTACAAAAATGGATTCCTCTAATAATAGCTGGCTTGTGGTTAACCAATCCTTATCTGCAAAATATCAATTTGGAAGAATTTCATCTAGCGCCTTTTTTAATTTTCTTTTTTCTCTGGACCTTTTATTTTTATCTTCAAAAAAATTACAAATTATTTTGGATGTTTTTTATTTTAACCTTGATTAGCCGAGAAGATGCTAGTTTAACCTTAGGTGCCTTAGCCTTAATTAGCGCTTGGGAAAATCGCCGCCATCTTTGGACTAACAAAAAATGGTGGCTTTATCCTATGTTGGTTTCCGCAATCTGGTTTGTCTTGGCATTATTAATAATCCGGCACTTTAGTCCAGGCGATAATTATAAATATTTATTACTATACGGCAATATTTTTTCTCCTCTTAATTGGTTAATTAAAATTTTTAGCTCTAAAATTATTTTTTTACTGATTGGACTTTTTTTACCTTTCTTATTTTTGCCCCTACTAAAACCCAAGTATCTTTTTTTGGCCCTGCCAACTTTTTTACAAATTGCTCTTTTAGATGCTGAGGCCACCTCTGTTACTTTGGCCACTCATTATCAAACTTTTTTTCTCGTTTCACTTTTTTTATCTTTAATTCTTTTTTTCTCTCAGTATAATTTTAAGAAAGGAAAAAATGTTTGGCTAATTTTGATAACCTTAATTGGAGCTCAATTTTTTGTTAGTAGTTATTTAGGTCCCTTAAATTTTTTAACCAACCACCAAAATTACTTAAAAAATTTAGAAAGCTGGTCTTCTAACCAAGAAATGCTTTCTTTAATTCCCCTTCAGGCCTCTGTTTCTGCTCCCTACCGTTTGCTACCTAATTTATCTAACCGCCAAACAGCGATAGTTAATCGTTTAACTTTTTTAGGTAAAAAACATTTATCAACTGAAGATTTTTCCTTGCCGGAAAACATTGATTATATTTTGCTAGATAACGCCGACATGATTGAGTATTATTTACACTTTACTAACCGCCGTCGTTTTTCTTCACTATATTGGAATGGGGCCGATAGGTTAAACCAAACTATTTCTCGATTATAACTACATCCAGT
>DAOMZV010000004.1:0-38808 GCA_035400705.1 Candidatus Magasanikiibacteriota bacterium | reverse complement strand
TGGAACAAACTAATACTGATGTCGTGGGGGCCGATAAATCAGCAGTGGCTGCTATTACTTCTGTGGATTTTTGATCTACCACTTTGGCCACATCAACTACCACCTGAGAAGAATTATTAGCTGGTTCGTTTTTAATATTATCCAAATTTACTTTGACAGTTTCCAGGTCATTTTTTAAATGTTTAACAGCTTCTTCAACTTTTTGTTCTTTCTTAACTTTGGAAACATCACTATTGATAATTTTTTTCACTTCTTCGGCGCGACGTCCAGCAAACTCCATCCGCAATTTTATTTCTTCTGGTTTAGAAGCTAAACTAGTTTGAACATTTTCGGTAGCTAATTTTACAGAGTATAAAACATCACCTGGCAAACTATTAAAAGAAGCACTGACAGTAGTAATCCAACCGCCAAACATTAAACCAAAAATTGCTGCCACACCTATTGCTGGTCGCAAAACGTAACCCACCATTTGCTTGGGCAAGAAAATGTCTAAAAAATTCCAAACCCTCTTGAATTTCCACCAAGAAAATTTTTCTTCTCTCTGGGCAGTATTTTCTAAAGTGTTAGAAATTTGCATCAACAAAATCTCCCGATTGGACTTTAACCATTCGGGTGAGGGGGATACGTGGCTACGCAAATTCTTGAGAGTTTGAATTTTATTTTTTAATTCGGACATTTTAATTTTTATTTTTTTCGTCTACCACTTTTTTCAAAGTATTGAGAGCACGATGTAAAAGCACTCTGGTGTTGACTGGGGTCTTTCCTAAAATTTCGGCGATCTCACCCACTGACAATTCATCCACGAAACGCAGGGTGAGAGCTTCACGATATTCGTCTTTCAAATTTCTTAAACTTTTAATGATCGATTCTGCTTCGTTCAAGGTTTCTAAATTTTTTGCCATGTTCCCTTCATCAGAAAGTTTCTTGAGCATCAATTCATCAATTGGTGTTTCTCCGGCCACTTGGCGGTGGCGATAAAAATCAATCACTTTATTTCTGGCAATGCGATATAATAGAGCAGCAAATTTCTTTACTTCTTTACCGGTGCTAATGTGTTCCCAAGTTTTCAAAAAAACTTCCGCAGTTAAATCTTCTGCATCCGCCACCGAAGAAACTTTAAAATAAATAAATCGGTAAATTTTGGATGCGTATAAATCATAAAGACGACCGAACGCTTGTGGGTCTTTTTTTACTTTCAACTGATACAATAGCCACTTCTCTTGTAGTTCTGATTGGATCGACATTTAATAAGACGAAATTAAAAAGAAAATGTTACACCATTTTCTTTCTCTTTAGCCTAGCTTCCATATAATACAATTGCTTGAAACAAATTATAACAAAAACCTCTAGAAAAAACAATAGGGATTATGATAAAAAAATAAGTTTAATAAAATCTATTTTGATCCAAAATCAAGCCTGTTTGTATACACTAGTGTATACAAACAGAGTCTTTTTTACCCTATTAGTAAATTATCTTTTAAGTAATTAAGCTTATTTTAAAAGTCCATCAACCCTTGACAATTTTATTGATTTGTGTTATCCTATTTGTATACACTAGTCTATACAAATAGAACAAAATTATCTTAATTTATGACAGAAATTATTAGACTGTCTATCTCCGAAGCCGCCAGAATTTTTGGCATTAATCCACAGACAATTAGACGTGCTATCAAAGACCAAGAAGTTACTTATGCTGTAGTCAGAGGGCGCTATCAATTAAATTTTGAAAGCCTTTTAAAATGGTCACAAAAAAAAGCTACAGTCAAAAATAAGTTTGAAAAAAAGGGCATTGGGCAATTTGTTGATAGATGGAAAATTAAGAATCCTTTATACTCCCCCAACCCAGGAACAATCAAAAAAACTGAGGTTAAAAAAACATTAGAAAACACTCCTCTCAATATTAACGACATGCCAAAACAAACCGACAAATAATCAATTGTCGGTTTGTTGTTTTTTTGATAAAATAAAAGCAGAAACTATCTTGTCAATTGGTGCTTGTATGGTTTAGATTTTTTAAAAAAATCTACCTGCTCACCATCCCTATTAATAAAATAAAATAATATGTCGCCTAAAAAAAATCCCTCGGTCCCAACTCTCCAAGGAGAGGTAGTGGATAAAACAGAATCTCTTCAATCACCAGATGAGAAAAAAAACGTTTTAGCCCCCGCTATTAGTGGCGACAATAAAAACCGACCCAACTTTTTTATTGGCACACTTAACATTGCCGCGGCGCCAGTCAAAACTATTGCTCGTCCTCTATATCATAAAAAATATCGCGGCCGTTATAAACACGCCAAAAAAATTTTTGTTTTTGACATGATTTTGGTTGGTCTGCTAATTGCCTTGGCCGCTCTAGCTGCTTTTTGGTTTTTCTACTTCCCTCAAAAAAACTATTTAACCGTTTCTTTATTAGATAAAGATACCACCATTGGACAAATTCGGGATTTTAAAATTACCGTCAAAAATAACACTGATTATACTTTGTCAGATACTAAAATTACTTTAGATTTTCCTGCAACCATTTCTCTTAAAGAATATCCCACTAATTACAACCAACAAACCAATTCCCTCTCTCTCGGTTCTTTAAAAGAAAAAGCTAGTACTGATATTTTATTTAAAGGACAAGTTTGGGGCGACATCAATGAAACCCAAAAGATAATCATGGAAACTAGTTTTACTGATCCGGACAAACAAGTTAAAGAACAAATCGATGTTTTAGAAATTCCTCTTACTCAAAGTATTTTTACAGTTAATTGGAATTTACCTGCTGCTGTTAAAGTCGGTCAAAAATTTGATTTTACCATCAATTATAAAAATACTTCTTCCGAGCCACTAGCCGAAGCTATAATTGTCCCGACTTTGCCAGCTGACTTTACTATTCTCTCCAGTACCTTAGATTTAAATGGCGACCGCTGGATTTTAAAAAACATCCCTGCTAAATATCAAGGCAAAATAATTCTTAGCGGTTATGTGAATTCTTTACCTGCTAATTCTAATATTCAAACTTTGACTCTAGAAAACTTTTTAAATTATAAAGAAAAAAACTATACTCAAGGTTCTTTAATTAAAAATTTAGAAATTCAAGATAATGGCTTAGCCTTACAATTTACCGTAGCTGACAAAAAAACCTTTTTCAAACCCGGCGACGAAGTTACTTTAAACCTTCACTACCAAAACAACACTGCCCAAGAAATAAAAGATTTGTCTTTTTCTTTAGATCTACCGGCCTTTTTAATGGCTGATAAAAAAACTCCAATCACTACAAATAAAGTTACTCTTGGGGCTAAAGCTGAAGGTTCTGCTAACTTAAATTTTACTATTGCTAAAGATTTGGAACCGGGTGAAGATTTATCTAAAAACTTCTCTCTCACTCTCCGCCCCAGTGCCAGTTTCTTTTTTGCCGATCAACCTACCATATTATATAGATCGTTCAGTCAAGCTGAACAATTTAAAATTTCCACCTTCTTAAAACTTCACGCGGAAAGTCGTTATTTTACAGAAGAGGGCGATCAATTAGGACGAGGTCCCTTACCTCCTAAAGTTGGCCAGACGACCAAATATTGGATCAATTTCTTTCTAACTTCCTCCCCCAACTCCGTTAAAGAAGTTACTTTCAAAGCTCACCTACCAGAAGGCATTACTTGGACAGGCAAAACTACTGTAACGGCTGGCGAATCTCTTAAATACGATTCTTTAACCCGCACGGTTACTTGGAAAAATGATTTAGTAGAAGCTACCTTAGGAGATACCTGCCCATGTGTGGGTGGTGGTTTTGAAGTTGCTCTTACCCCCATTGCCGAAAATGTCGGACAAACTCTTAATCTTTTAGATCAACTCTCTCTTACTGGCACGGATATTTATACTAACGAATTTATTCAAACCAGCGCAGCCAATTTAACCACTAACCTAATTACCGATACTTACGCCAAAGGAAAACATAAAATCCAGTAAATAATTTTATGGAAGCACTTTTATTTTTCATCGGCTTGATAATTTTATTAGCCATCTGTTGGCGCTATACCTCTTTTAGTTTTTATATCTTAATTTTTCTAGCGCCCTTTTTAGGTTTGGTGGTTGATTTCTCTCAATATTCTTTTGCTCAAAAAATACCCGGGCTATCCAGTATTCAGGCGCCAATAGCGGATTTATTAGCCATCGTTCTTTTCTTGGCTTTAATTTTAAAAAATCGCCGAGCGAATAAAAATCATCCTTGGCAATTATGGCTAACCAATCTAAAAGAAACCGGGTTGGAATTTTTCTTGCCGTTCTTAATAATTAATTTGGTTTCGTTATTTAATTTAGGCAGCGATCAATTAGGCAACTCTTTTAAATATTTTTTGCGTCCCATAGTTTTCTTTTATTTAATGTGGATAGTCTTGCCTTATTTTGTTATTACCACTAAAACCATTGCTCAAAAAACTATTCAGGTTATTGTTGGCTCTGGTTTAGCAGCTGCGTTTTGGGGTATCATTTCCGTTTTACTTTCTGGTAATAATAGTCTTTGGAAAAGAATTACTCCGGGAAAAATCGGTGGCTTGTCTCCCCTAACCTACAATCATAATATCTTGGCTGAAGTTTTAGTTTTAGCTGTTCCTCTCGCCTTTTATTTCTTTTTAAAAAACCAAAAAAAACCCAACCACCAAACAGAAAAAATTTTATTTTTATCTTTTCTTTTTTTAACCTTGGTCGCCCTTCTAACTTTTTCCCGCGCTGCTTGGATCGCTTTAGTTTTTGAAATTATTGTTTATTGGTTCTGCCAAAAACAAAAATTCCCCCGTTCTTCTACACCCCCAACTCAACTACGCTGGAAAAAAGCCGGAATTATTGTGGCCTTTCTTTTACCAGTGATTATTTATATGGGGGTTTTCTCTTTAAGTTATGTTGTAAAATCTTCCACTAGCACTAGATTGGACATGACCGAAATCGCTTGGACTTATTTTCATGCTCATCCTTTAATCGGCAATGGTACAGGCACCTTTACTCAACTAATTGGCGACACGCGTCTGTTTACTGTAGAATACGGCGACCCTCTAGATTCCCATGGGGTCATTCAAAAACTTTTAGCCGAAACCGGAGCTTTAGGTCTAATTTCTTTTTTCATTTTTGTTAGTTGGATAATTTCTCAACTCTACCAAAGCGCTAAATTAGCCACCGAAGAAAAAGAATTAAAAACCTTAGTACTGGTTTCTTTCTTAGGTTGTTTGGTTTTTCAATTATTTAATACTTCTTATTACAACCAGCATTTATGGTTGATGGCTGGGGTGGGGTTGGCTATTAAAAAAGTTTGGCCCAATCATTATCTATGACAGAAAAAAAAATAAACATCCTTTTTATTACCAATGCTCTAGAGGTGGGTGGCGCGGAAAAATTTTTATTAGATTTGATTAAGCACTTGGACCGCACTAAATTTAACCCCAGTCTGGCTACGGTCATTGGTGGCGGTTCTTTAGAACCAGATTTTCAAGCCCTTAATCTGCCAATTTATATTCACGGACGCCAACGCTTGCGTTATTTAGGTGGCTTAAAACAATTTTGGCAATTATATAAATTGATAAAAAAGATTCAACCGGATATTGTTCACACGCAATTATTTGCTGCTGATTTATGGGGACGACTTGCCGCTGCTCTAGCGGGAGTCAAACTAATTGTCACCACCGAGCAAAATGTTAATCTTGACCAAAGTTGGCTTAGAGAAACATTAAAAAAATGGACTTACTGTCTAACCGTCAAAGTTGTGGCAATTTCTACGGCAGTTAAAAATTACGCCCACCAAAGATACACTGTGCCTTTAGAAAAAATTGAGATTATTCCTAATGATGTAGATTTAGAAAACTGGGAACAAAGAATAGCTGCCGCTCCAACAAAAAAAACAGACAAAAAAATCTTGATTACCACCGGTCGGCTCGTGCCGCAAAAAGGCCAAACTTATCTCTTGTCAGCCTTGGCTCTGTTACCATCAAAATATAACTACGAATTATGGATTGTCGGCGGTGGCCCGTTAAAAACAGACTTAGAAAATCAAGCTCAAAAATTGGGTTTAGAAAATAAAGTTAAATTTTTAGGCACCCGACATGATGTACCGGAATTACTAGCTCAAGCTGACCTTTTTGTTTTTTCTTCTATTTTTGAAGGGTTGGGAATTGCCGTTTTAGAAGCCGCGGTTGCTCGGCTGCCAATTGTCGCCTCTAAAATTGATGGACTTCTAGATATTATTCAAGATGGCCAAAGTGGTTTATTAGTCGAACCTAAAAATCCCGCGGCTCTAGCTCAAGCCATAGAAACTATGCTAGAACACCCCGAACAGGCCAAAGCTATGGCCGAACAAGCCTATAATTATGTTAAAAATAATTTTGAAGTTAAAGTAATCATAGAAAGATACCAAAAATTATTTACTGAGGTTTACTACAACAAAAAATAAAATTATGAAAATCCTGCAAATTAATAAATTCTTATACAACCGTGGTGGCGCCGAAACGCACTTGCTGGATTTGGCCGATTTGTTAACTGCCCACGGTCAGGAAGTCGGTTTTTTCAGCACCCAAAGTGAAAAAAATCGCCCCACACCCTTTAATCGCTACTTTACCCCCTACGTGGAAATGCGCGACCAAAAAAACTGGCTAGGCAAAATAAAAACTTTTGGCCATATTTTGTATTCCTTAGAAGTCGCTAAAAAATTGGATTTATTATTAAAAGACTTTCAACCAGAAGTAGCTCATTTGCATAATATCTATCACCACCTCTCCCCTTCTATTTTGCCGGTTTTAAAAAAACATCACATCCCCACAGTCATGACTTTACATGACTATAAACTAATTTCACCCAATTATCGTTTGTTTGATCGGGGTCAAATTTGTGAATGCGTTAAAGGCGGCCATTATTTTAATTGTGTCAAACATAAATGTGTTTTTAACAATACTAGCGCTTCTTTAGCCGCGGCTTTAGAAATGTCTTTTCATAAGTGTCTTAAAATTTATGAAAAAAATATTGATCTGTTTATTGCCCCAAGTCAATTTTTAAAAAATAAAATGGTAGAATTTGGACAAAACCCGGACAAAATTGTGGTCTTACCTAACTTTATTAATTTAACTTTGCCCGCCAGTCATGCAACCTTAGGTAACTATCTTTTATACACCGGTCGATTAGTTGAAGAAAAAGGCCTGATGACTCTTTTGGACGCTGCCAAACTTATACCGGAAATTCCTATTCGAATAATGGGAACAGGCCCCTTACACAATGATTTATTCAACAGAATAATGTTAGAACAAATCAATAATGTTAAGTTATTGGGCTATAAAACCGGCGACGATTGGCAAAAAGAATTGGATGGTGCGAGAGCTTACGTTTTGCCATCAATCTGGTATGAAAATTATCCTATATCTCTTTTAGAAGCTTCGGTTCGAGGCAAAATTACCTTTGCTTCTCGAGTTGGCGGTTTGCCAGAAATGATCAACGATGGTGTAGATGGCGTGCTTTTTGAAATGGGCCAAGCCGAAGAATTGGCAAGTAAAATAAAAAGTTTTTGGTCTGATGAAGCTCGGCTGAAACAAATGGGCCAAGCTGCCCAACAAAGAGTACTGACACAAAATAATCCGGAAAATTATTACCAAAAAATAATGGGGATTTACAAGAGCTTAATTAAAACTTGTACGTCATCCTGAGCGTAGCGAAGGATCTCTTGAATTTTATGAAAGAATTCTTTGTTTACATAATGACTAACACATCAAAAACTTTATATACTGGCGTAACAAATAATTTATTTAGAAGAGTTCGGGAACACAAACAAGGCTTAATACCTGGCTTCACAAAAAAATACAATATAAAAAAATTAATCTATTTTGAAAATTACTCAAGTATAAACGAAGCCATACAAAGAGAAAAACAAATTAAAGGCTGGATTAGAACAAAAAAAATAAATTTAATTGAATCATTAAATCCACAATGGAAAGATTTGTCAATGGAATAAGATTCTTCACTGCGTTCAGAATGACGTAAAAAAATCAATCCAAACTATTATCCTTGAACGAAATTTTTTAAACATTTACAAGAGCTTAATTAAGGCATAAAATAAAAGTAATGAAACACTTTTTTTTACGACAATTTAAAATTCTGACAATCCTGCTTTTGATAGCCACCCTCTTTACTCCTTTTGCCAAAGATTCGGCCAAAAACCTAAAAACCACTTTCCCCAAGCGGGCTAATTATTTTTTATCTTGGAATTTATCCGATGCTACCGCTCAAGAATTAGCTAAATGGGATTTAATTATTTTGGATATGGAGCATCAAGTAAAAAGCAAGGCTCAACTCCAAAAAATTCGAGAACTCAACCCAGATATTATTATTTTAGCCTATATCACTTCCCAAGAATTGCGTGATGATGCTATTGGTTTAAGGCAATATACTCCGTTGCGAGCCCAAATTGCTACTAATGCCAAAGACGGTTGGTGGTTAAAAACTCCTACTGGTGGAAAAATTTCTTGGTGGCCAGGAACTCATTTATTAAACATTACCGACCAAGCCCCTAAAGTTGATGGCCAAAATTGGAATGATTATTTATCTCAATTTTTAGCCGAGAAAGTTTTAGCTAGTGGTTTATGGGATGGAATCTTCTTTGATAACACTTGGGATTCCTTAACTGAAAAAGTCGGAGCAAATTTAGATATTAACAATGATGGTGTTGCGGAATCCCGTGCTACCATAGAAACGGCCTATAAAAATGGATTAAATAATCTGTTTAATAATTTACGCAGCCGCACGGAAAATAAATATATTTTAATGGGCAACGACGGCGATGTGTTTACCTCTCTCAATGGCATGATGTTTGAAAATTTTCCTTACGCCCGCGGTTGGTCACGAATGCTCCAAGAATACACTGCTTTTGGACAAAACGGAACTATGCCTGCTTTTGGTTTATTTAATGCCAACACCAGTAATGCCGGCAATCAAAATTTCTTCCAAGAAATGCGTTATGGTTTAACTTCCTCTCTCTTAGGCAACGGCTATTATTCTTTTGACTTTGGCGATACCGACCACGGACAAACTTGGTGGTATGACGAATATAATATTAAACTAGGTGAGCCTACCAGCCAACCTCTGTTCATTAGAACTAACCAAACTAATAATTTTTCTGCCTTAGGTTTGTGGCGTCGCGATTATCAAAACGGCGTAGTCTTGGTTAATTCTGGCAACAGCGACGAAACTATTGATCTAGGTGCAGAATTTGAAAAAATTAAAGGCTCTCAAGATACTTCTATTAATGATGGGACTATTGTCTCTTCCATTACCATACCCCCTCAAGATGGTTTGATCCTTTTAAAACCTGTGGACAAACTTGATTCAGCCCTATTCTATAATGGTTCTTTTGCCAGAATTTACAACAGTGCCGGCCAGAGCCTACGTAACGGTTTCTTTAGCTACGACGCCAATTTTAAGGGTGGCGAAAAAATTTTTGTTAGCGACTCTTTAAGCCTGGGTACAAATAAAAATAAAATTCAAATTATTAGAGATGGACAAATGGCTGAACTTTATCCTTTTGGCAAAAACCTCAAAGGAGAGTTATCGTTAGCTTACAATAAAGAAACTGGTTTAATTGCTGTAGCCAGACAAGATGAAAATTCCGAAGTAAAAATTTACGACTTAGATCTTAATTTGAAAAAAACTTTCTTTCCTTTTCCTCGAACTATCGGTGGAGTTAAATTAGCTTTAGGCGATGTTAACGGCGACGGCGCCACGGAAATAATTGTCGGTCAAAACAAAACTCGTTCTCAAGTTAAAATCTTTTCTTTAGTCGGTAAACAATTGGGTTCAACTTTTTATGCTTTTGGCAGTACTTTTAAAGGCGGAGTTAATTTGGCTTCCGGTGATGTTAATGGTGACAATAAAGACGAAATTATTGCTGGAGCCGGAACTGGCCAACCCCAAATCAGAATTTTTAATGACAAGGGCAAACAAATAGTAAAATCTTTCTTAGGTGCTTCCGCCAAAGTTAAAGCGGGTGTAAAAGTTTCTGCGGCCGATATTGACGGTGACGGGCTAGATGAAATAATCTCTTTATCAGAAAATGTTTTTACCACCGCCCTCAAATAAATAAAAAGTAAATAATTAAAAAACAAAAAACAGCCCTTAGCAGGACTGTTTTTTTAATAAACTTTGAAGCCAACTTTTTTTACTGAGGGCCGAATAGTAATGGGATCGGCCGTTAATTTTAATTTTTGATAAACTTCATTCAACTGTCTAGCTGATTGATCCCAATTATAGTCTTGTTTGACTAATCGGAAATTAGCCTGACCAGTTGCCTGTAAAATTTCAGGGTTTTGTAAACACCAAAATAAAACTCTTTGTAAATCAGCACTTTGTCCCACAGCAAAAGAAAATCTTTTATCACTAATTAATTCTTGATGTTCGGGAATATTAGAAACAACTACTGGCAAACCATAACTCATTGCTTCCAAAACTACTAAGGGCAACCCCTCGGAAACAGAAGGATGAACAAATAATTTAGCCTCTTGATAAAGAGTCTGTAAATCCACTCCGCCTTGCCAACCGGCAAAAATCACCTCGGGATTATCTTGGGCTAATTGTTTTAATTGTTGCACGTATTTATCGGTATAAAAACCTTCACCCACAATCACCAATTTTAATCCCTGAGTTAAAGCTTGGGTATTATCCTGTTTTAAAGCATTAAAGGCTTCAATCAAATTATGAACTGACTTATGAGAAATCAAACGAGTAACAGCTAAAATATAATTTTTTTTCTGTAAACCCAAGCGATTTAAAATATCGGTGGGAGAAAAATTTTCCGGCAAAGTAACACCGTTAGGAATATAAGTAGCCTGACAATGATATTTCTTGGCCACATAATCTTTCAAAGTTTTAGACACGACAACTGTTTCATGAGGAAAATAACAAGCCGCACGTTCACCCAAAGCTAACGCGAGACGCGCCAATAAACCCCATTTGCCATGCAATCTGTCCTGACAATGAAAAGTTACTACCACTTTAATTTGAGGGGCAAAAATTCTTGGGATCCAAGACAACAAAGCTGGACCAACACCTTGATAATGAATAATATCAAAACCGCGACGCATCGCATCAAGAGTAGCTGTTAACGATCCGGAAATAGCATCTAAATTTTTAGAATGAAGACTTTTAGTGTAACGCAAACTAACTCCCTGATAATTAGAAGGAGTGGTTTGGGTATACCACTGACGGCAATAAACTGTCACTTCTTGGCCTTCTTTAACTAAACGAGTAGCCAAAGATTCCACGTGGTTTTCCACGCCGCCAAAAGTAAACGGTATGCCTTTTTGTCCAATAAAAGCGATTTTCATAAATATTTAGGCTAAAATAAGAAGAAAAAATCTTATTCTACAACAAATTATTATAGCATAATTTTGAGGTTTTGTCAAGGGTAGCTCAAGCTTAAAATAATACCAAAACACCCGCCAGAAATGACGGGTGTTTTAATTTTATAAAACGGCTTTTAAAAGATTTTCTTTACGTTTTCTGACATCTGGAAGTTCTTGCTTAATTTCACGATATTTTTTTCTGGCAGCTCTTTCATATGAATCAATTGCCCAATCTTCTCTAGGTGTCATCACACGCTCAGCCTCCAACTTAGACGAAATAAGGTCATACTCTTTCCGATCCAACTCTCTGACCCTAGAATCAATTTTTTTTCTTATCTCTCCTTTAACTAATTCAGCTAATTTAGAATCTTCCATAGCTAACATTCTAGCCAAAACCCCACTTCTCACCATACCAGTAGATTTTGATGAAAATTTAGAAAACTGACTGTCTTCATCAGTTAATTCTAATTTTATAGAATTTCTCAAAGCGCTATTTCTAGCCGGACCTTCCAATTGCTTGGCATAAGCTAAATCATCATCGCCTTCGCCAATCAAATATTTTATACTGCCAGTCGATTCTATTTGATTTAATAAATCATCAAAAGTTTTAATTTCATGACCATCATATTTTTCAGTGAACAAACAATCAAAAGCATCCTGATCATCTCCGTTAACAATAGCATTACCAATAGCTTCATATCTAGCTTTTATAACCTCATCATCATTTAAACCGGCATCTTCTAAAAATAAAGCAGTATCAAATTCTTTAAATATTTTTGGCTTACCGGCTTTTTGAGCAAGTAATCTTATTTCTTGAAAAGCTTCAATTTCACCTGGCTTAATCGGTCTTTTTTCTCCTCCTGATTGATATTTTTTTTCAAAATATCCAGCTGCTCTAGCTTGATCAATAGCTTGATTAAGAGCTTCAACTGAAGTACCACTCCCTTGTTTATCTAAATTTTCTGCTGAGTTACCAGTAGGAATTTCTCTTCCTGTTGTTTCTAGTGAAGTTGACTTGGGTAATTCTTTAGAAATTTCTTCTTGAGGTATTCTATTTTCAGCTTCTAGCATATTTTTATTTTAAGTTAATTCTTAAATTATAATAGCATAATTTTTGATTTTTGTCAATGGCCTTTGGCTAAATTTAGCCAAAAATCAACATTTTGAAAAATTTAAACAAATAAAAAAGGCCCGGAGTTCAGCGTTAGCTTACTATCCGGGCCGTGCTGTTGCACTAGCGTTTTGTTTGCCCCTCGCTCAGGGGGTTAAGGTGTCACTTCTGACACCAGGGAATTCCGGTTTCCGGCGTGGCCCAGTTGTTGGGCTTGGACCAAGAATGATCCACCTCGGCCAGCGTGACAGCGTTGCCGTCGGGGTCGGTGAGATGCGCGTAAGCACCACCAACCCACGGTTTGGGTTCCATCCCCGGCCCACTAATCCTTACAGTGAGTTCGGAATTGGACGGTGTCCATGATGATCCACAAATGGATCTTGCAGAGACCTTCTGCTCATTTTCTTTCAGCAGAAAGACTCCGAAATCGCCTTCACCAAAACCGATCCAAACTTCGCAGTACCGACCATCCGCGATCAACGAGGTCGGAACGGTACAGCTTGCCGTAAAGATCAGTTCAGTGTGGAGACATTCTCCAGTCACTGGGTCTTCGGAATCAGTGGTGTACTTGTCACCGTCGTCACAATCTGTGAGCGGCGGCTGACAAACACCCAAGCCGTCGCAGTAACCGCCGGCGCAGGGAATGCCTTCGGTGGCGGGGTTGTACACGCATTCGTGATCAACCACCTCCATCGTCCAGCACTGAGGTGCGGAGTCACAATCCAGATCTTCGCACCAGCCATCGTTGCAGTATTCATTCCCGCTGCACTGCGCATCCGTGACACAACATTCCGGAACATCTTCGTGGATACAAGCACCGGTGTCCGGGTCGCAGGAGTCGGTGGTACAGGTGTTGCCGTCGTCGCAGTCGATGTAAGCTTCGGGTACACAGATGTACCCAATAACTTCGACCACCGACGGGATGCACTTTTCCACAACGCAGGGGTTTCCGAAATCGCAAATGATTTCCACCAGTTTGCACTGGTGGGTGATCGAATCACAGACGTCTTCGGTGCAGGAGTTGCCGTCGGCGCAATCGGAATCCTTGAGGCATGCGCCCTCAATTTTCGCAAATTCGCACCCGCCCGTTTCCGGGTTGCAGGAATCCACTGTGTAATCCTTGCCGTCGTCGCAGATGACGGCATCGAAAACACATTCCCCGGTTGCCGGGTCGCAGGAATCGGTCGTGCAGCTGTTGCTGTCGCTGCAAGCGATCGTCTCATGCACGCACCCGCCCACATCGCTGTTGCAGGTGTCCACGGTGCAGGGATTACCGTCGTCGCAAGAGACACCGGTGTAGATACACTGGGCCAGCTCGGCGTTACAGTATTCAGTAGTGCAGGGGTTACTGTCGTCGCAGTACACCACCTTATAGAGGCAGCGTCCTGCATCGCAGGTTTCAGTCGTGCAGGGTATCACGGGGCAAGCCCCGCATTCCCCGCCACAACCGTCGTCCCCGCAGGCCTTGCCGGCGCAATCCGGCACGCAGACTTCGGGCACCATCGTGTCCGTCCCCTCGTCGGGTTCGGACAGATCCTGACCTTCGTCGGTACCCACCACGACGTCCTCTTCGGGAACCGTCGTGTCCATACCTTCGTCAGCCACCAGGACATCACTCCCGGTACCTTCGTCGGCCAGGCCGAAGCCCTCAAGACCGCAACCCGCGAGGGCCACGGCAACCAGAGCGAAACAACACACCACGAGAATCTTCCTCATTTTCCTTCCTCCGCGCGCAGCTAATCTTTCAAGCCGCGCATCAAAACCTTTGAGCTTTAAAGACCTTTGCTGATCCCCACCCTGCCACCCGGCAGAATTGGGATTAGGACTTTTCCCTCACTTGATAGTGGGGACCAGCTTCTTGTCCTAAAAAAAGATTTCTCCTTTTTTAGAACAATAAACTTTTTCCTTTCTTCGCTCACCACTTCTTTGTAGAAATGATGACTGAAAAAAGGTGCTCAGAGCTTGGGGTTAACCAAGTCTGAGCACCGCCTCGCTGTTAGGCGAGGGTTACGAACAAAGAGCAAACTAGAAGCACGGGAACGACAGACCGGCACGGAAGTTCCAGCCGAAGCTGGGATCCCCGGTGGATTCCATTCCCATCCCGATGCCGCCGCCGAGGAACACGTCCACGTGGCGATGGACATGGAAGTCTGCCCGGACACCGGCGGTAACCGAGTAATCGGTCAAACCGGGCTGGTTGGGGTTGTCCATGGCGTCGAAGATCAGGGACGGGCCGAGAGACAGCCAAGGCTTGATTTCCTTGGTCACATCTATCCCGATGCCCCAGGCCAATTCCTGCCACGGAGTGATCCCGACCAGACCTTCCAGATTCACGGACCACTTGGGGTCCTTGGTCGGAATGACCAGACGGAACCCGGCTTCGAAGGCCACCGTTTTGTGGTTGCCGACGACGGCCAGTTCTGGTGCAAAGTTGATTCCGACCTGCTTCTTCAGCTGGACGACATCAGCCTGGACCGTGGCCATCTGGCCTTCGAGAGTAGTCACCCTCCCCTCGAGGGCCTTAATACGGTCGTCGAGGGTCCGAGCCAGTTCCGCCAAGGCATTGGTGAATTCTTCGGCCTTGGCAGCAATCGCCGCCGTCACTACCTCGTCCACCATGGTCTTGATCTGGGTTTTGACGCCATCCGGAAGCGTCCTTTCCCATTTCCTGATTTCTGCCACCTGCCTGAGCAGACTGGCGTTCGACTGCTGCAGGGACGTGACCGTCACCCGCAGGTCCTCAGCGGCCTTCTTCCATTCGGCCGCCTGTGCCTTCAGCGCGGCGACCTCTTCCGAATTCTTCATTGCCAGGGCGCTTGCCCCGGCCTCTTCGCCGTAGACCGTCGAGGCCGTAACCTCGCCGGTCTGGGCGACCGCGAATTCCGAACCGAACAGGGACAGGGCCGCAACCGCGGCCATAAGAAACTTCTTCATTTCAGCCTCCTTGACGGGGAGCATCAAAACTCACCATCAAACATCGAGTGTTTTCAGTTCTGGGTACCGTTTGGCCTCACCGCTGGACTGCCTTCACGCACTCATCGTGCGTGAGGTAACCCTGGAACCTCGCTTCGCAGGCCGCGATGGCCTGCTCCTGGTCGATGACCAGTACGGTTTCCGTCGGGGTCGGTTCCTCCGGCGCAGTTGCCGCCGGTTCTTCCTGCCCGCCGCAGAAGCGGACGGCCAGGACGATGACGATCGCCAGGGCCAGCAAAACAATCAGCACCAGCGGGAGCACCTTCTTTCCCCGCCCCTCCTCGGGGTGCGGAGGCGGGTCAGGCTCGACCCGCACGTCTTCCGGAGGAATATCCTCCGGCTCCTCTTCGTCGTCGGCCGGGGTCGTCGGCTTCGGTTCCGTCGTCGGTTCGGTGGTCGGCTTCGGCGCAGGTTCCGGCTCCCTCACGGGGGCCATTTCCTGTGTGATCCGGAACGGATCCGGACCTCCGAAGAACGGGTCGAACTGAAGTGGCCCAACGGCCGCCGATTCTTCCGTCGCCGGCGCAGGGGCCGCCGCAGCCTGAGCCGCGTTGGCCTCCTCCTCAAGCCCGCGAACCACCGCGACGATTTCTTCTTCCGTCATCCCCGGGCGAACCCGGGTCAGCACTTCGCGGACCTTCACTTCCCCGCCGGCTTTGAAGGCCGCGCGGAGTTCCTCAACCGTTTCCGGCGTGAACTGGAAAACTACGAACACATCATCCTTCACTTCCATCGCACCCTCCCGCCCCTTCTCTTCAGGGGCTCATCAAAAAGTTTCGGCCCGCCATCCAAGGCGATGCCTACAATTGCTCCTAGAACTCCGAACTCCCCAAGTGAACTCATTATAAATAATATCGTCAATTTCTTTATTACTGTTCAATTAGTTGTTACTTCAATCAGTAAAATCTGTAAATCTTCTAAAAATTATCACTAAACAAATTCACTTGGGAAATTCGGAGTTTTTTGTAAAGATCAAGGCTTTCAATTTAAAAGCCAAAGTGGTTTGATAAAATGTGTCCAGTTGAAGGAGGAGGACAAAAGGAACATCTCATCAAACCGCTTTGGCTCTCAAGACTTAGCTTTGATTCCCTCCTAATCAAAACTAAGGTTAAAATGCTTAAATTGTTTTTTTACTCTTTCACTCTAACAAAATAGTATAGCACATTTCCAGTTTTTTGTCAAGAGGTTAGCACCCCTAAATTATCTTTTTTATATTTTTTTCCCTTATTTAAGCTAAAATTAAAAATCTTCCGCCTTAAAAACGAAAGATTCTTAATCTTTATCAATTTTCAATTATTTTTCAACCCTATCTAAAAAATCTCTTGTAAAAACACTGTCTGTATTAAGAGGACTGCCTTGATTAGTTACTGTTTCAGATATTCCTTCCGCCATATTCTTAATAACTTGTCTTATATTTTGAGCCGCTTCACTTGCGCCCTGATTATTTGATCTTAATGTATCTAATGCTCTAACTAAAAAATCTATTTGAGTTAATCTTATTTGTCGATAATTTTGTTGATATCGTTCATAAGTCGCCTCAAAATTTTCGCCGCCAACACTCTCGTTCATTCTTGCTACAACATCTTCTCTTAACCAACCATCTGTTTTCATATTATTGTGGGACTCAAAAATTCTTCTGAATTCGGAGTCAGGAGTTTCAATTCTAGGAATTATCCTACCATTTTGAGAAATGAATTTCAAACTATAGCTATCGGTAACTTTTATTTTCGTGTTTAATAATTGATCTGCCCCCGTTTCAACTTCAGGTAACCTCACATTAGACTTCTCAGTAATTTCTGTTTGTAATTCACCAGCAATATTACTATGCTCATTTAGATTAAAATTTTCGTATTGAGTTAGGTTGCCCCTATCAACACTTTCTACAAATTTTAAAGTTTCGTCTTTAACCCTATCTAAGGCATCACGAACAGCTTGGCCTGTTTCAGAATCATCACCATATTTATTAACCAATTCTTGAGCAGCTTGTAATTTAACTTCTAAATAATGGGCATAGGGGCGAACGGCTTCGGGAAAATCCTCCGGACCGGTTACTGAAGATTCTACAGCCGCAGCAGCTTGTTCTGCTCCAGCTGGACTTACAGCGCCAACCAATTGATCTCCAGACCCAGAAACCACCTCTGGTACTTGTGGTTCTTCAATAGCCCCTGGCTCGGCGCCCCCAACTTCCGCAGCACCCGAAGGAACTCTAATAGACTCGGTTGTGTCTGGTTCAGCTAGGGTTGGTTCAATAAAACCCCTATCGCCAAATCGAGCTGAACTAGCTGAACGACTTTCCATAACTCCTTTGCCTTGTATATCACCGCGGTCGGCAGCTGCTTGACGCAGAGTGTCTTCATCAATTCCCCGTCCAACCTTAGGAGTTATTCTAAGTCCAGTTCTTTCGTCAACTACTCCGACCGAACGCGTAGGATATTCTCTATCCAAACCTTCATTCCAATCTAACTGAGCGTGTTTTTCATTGTATAACATTTGTTCAGTATCAGTCCGATGATGTACAAACGTTCTACCAGTCGTTCCCTGTTCTTCTATGCTCAAATTACCATCAGTATTAATTACTTTAAAACTAATAGGTTCCTTATCAGTCCATTTAACCCAAACTTGATCACCGGTTTTAGGATCCCAGTAACCTTCTTTAATGCTAAGCCCAGCCGCGGTTTTTTGCGCCCACTGATGAACAGCATCGCTGTCTGTAGTATCACCAGTGAACCCAAATCTTTCCGGCATATCTTCTAATTGACGCTGTAAAACTCTAATCAGACCCTCGCCTTTATGCAAGGTGGCTAATTCTTGAAGATGGGAATTTATAGTATTCTGCTCCTGTAAAACACTAATCCTACCTTCAATTTCCGCCACATTAGCTTTTGATTCAGCTATTGCTTGATCGGCTTTGGCTATAGCGGCTTGCCAATCAGCTTGAGCGGCTTCGGACATCGCGCCATTTGAACCACCAACTGGTTGTTCAGCCGTTAATTTAGTTACAGCAGCCAAAGCTTCTTTAGTAGCAGCGCTATCACTAGGACTTGTTCCACCAAATAATTCACGAAAGGCTATTTGCAAGGCACCTGAGCCTAAAAGGCCCGCCATAATACTAGAACCTATTAACCTTATGGCCTCCATTTCTTTTTGACTGTCTAGAAAAGATTTAATTGTAGCAGAGGAATCAATCCATTCTGCTAAATCAGATAATCGTTCTTCAATTTTTTGAGCATTATCTTCAGCTTGTCTTTCAGCTTCTGTTGGTTCTGATCCTTCTTCTAAAAAACTTTCTTCTGATTGAGCAGATCTTTCTCTTTCTTCTCTCCTTTGATATTCCGCTCGTAATTGCTCATAACCAGGACCGGAAAACTCTTTCTGACCATTAAACAAACAATAAGCTTCTATCCGGTGAATTTGATTTATTAATTCGTAATTGCTTAATTTAGCTAATTTAGCTTGAGAAATTTCTTTTAATGTCGCAACTTGTTCAAGACCCTTCCAAAGTTCATTAGTACCAACAAAACCGCCGACACCACTAAATAATCTTCTTCCAATCAATAAACCGCCAGCAGCAAGACCACCACCAGCAAAAAAAGCCCCGCCCAATAAACCAAAAGAAAGAGCAGTTCTAACTGATAAATAGCGTGTGCCAATATTCGCTAACACCTTTCCCACTTTACCGGATTTAGTCTCGGGCTGCCAAGCAGCCATTTTTTCTTCAATCTTAAACAACTTAGCTAAATTCCATTCACCTAATTTTTTATAACCGGCATAAATTTTTTCCAACCACTTTCGCGCTTCTCCGCCAAATTTTCTTTCCAAATTTTTAGCAATCGCTTTTTGGAACCCCTCAGCTAAAGCAATGTTGTCTTCTAAATAAGCAGCTGACTTGTCTGCTAAATATTCGGCCCTTTTTTGGGCGTATTCTTGTAAAGCCGCTTGATACTCATTATAAATACTAGATCTTTCTTCTTGAGATAATTTTCTACCTCTAAACATACCCACAAGACCTTGATATTTTTCCCATTCGGCTTTTTTTATTTCAAATTTTTCTTTAGCTATCTCTAGATCTTGTTTTAATCTATCTTTTCCTGCATCATCTAATACAGGAAGGGATGTTTCCGCACCTTCTGATTGTAAATCATCTTCTGGATTTTCACTATCTTGAAGAATTTGTTCAAATCCTTTATCTAAATCACCAAAATCAAAACCATTATATGAATCGCGAATTTCCTCCCAAGTTCTTGAATCTATTTGAGTGGTTTCTTGGCCACTTACCGGTGAAGAAGTTTCCGGATTATTTATTTCGTCACCTGTATTTGGATTAAAAGGAGTTGTTTCCATAGTTGGAGCATCTTGATTATTTTTTTGACGCAAAGCCGAGGGAATACTTTCTGGACTAGCTCCCAAAGCTATAAGTAAAGATTCTAAAGTATTTTTTCTTTCCGGACCAGAATGTTTTACCATGCTTTTTCTAATTAAAACCCCTTCACCAACTACCCCAGCAATCTCTGGAGTGATTTCTTTGTCAGAACCAGAAGCTAAAAAGAAGACTTTGGAATTAGGCTCCCAAACTAAAATACCATCGTAGCCATGAGCCAAAGCGGCAAATTGCAACGAGCGTTTCTTTTCTTGAGCAGTTCTTTGAGTTTGGACTAAAATTTTACCTAACTTGGCTGTTTCTATGGCAAAACCAGCATTAGGAATAGAATCTATATTTTTAACAAATTGGTCGGTTCTTTGTTTTTCCGTCCACCATTCGGCAGCTAATTCTTTAATCTTTTGTAAATAAGGTTCATTGGATTGACTAATATCTAAACTCCAAGCCTGATCTAAATCGTAATGTTTAAAAAATTCAAACAAATCTTCAACAGAGATATTATTTTGATAGGCTAAAGATACACCATACAAAGTGCGATGGCTATCACGCCAAGCCGAATCCCAGTGTTTGTCTTGAGGTAAACTATAACTATCAATATAGGTTACAAATTGAGCTAGCCGTTCTAAAGCCGTACGATTTTCTGGAGAAATTTGTTCATCTAAACCCACCCGTTTAAACTCTTCAAACAAAATATTAAACGCGCTGGTTTGTCGTTCTGATTCAGTACCATGATGATCCACAAAAAAAGTCGCGTCTTGAAATTGAATATCATGTAAACCAGGGGAGGTGTCTAAATTTAGAGCACCCTTTTTATAAGAACCGGGGTTAACATATTCCACTTCTTCCCCAACATATTTTTGTTCTGCGGGAGTACCTTTGGCAAAACCAAAAATTTCTCTAAACAAAAACAAACAAGCGTTACCATCTAAATTACTATATTGTTTTCCAGTATTTCTATCTTCAAAACCCTTTCGTACAGCTAAACGAGGAAACCAATCCATAATTAACTGACGATATTTTTCTAAGGTAATTGGCTGTCCGGTTTCTTTAGATTGATCAATGACGTCATCTGTAGCTTTACTAACAACCTCAACTGTGGGCGCTTCAGCCCGAGGATCTAACTCACCACTACTAACTAAATCTTCAACGGCAGCTTCTACTTTATTTTTTGGCTTTGGTTTTTTAACTTCTTTAGCCTGAGGTCCGTATTCTTCAATAAACAATTTAGCCGCTTCTTTATCGTCACTTTCTTTCCATCCAGCTGTTTCTTTTTTTAAAGTTTCAATAAAATCCACCTGACTGGAATAACCCTGCTCTTTCCGACCTTGGGGGGTGGTGAGATTATTAAAAATATTTTTAAGTTGAATAAAAGTCTCGGTGTCTCGCAACATCTGTTTTAAAGCTTCAATTTCACTATTTTCAGGAGGAGTTTTTGGTCCTTGAGACTCCTTAGGGGAAGCTTTAGCCATAAATATAAAAAGTTATTTTAAACATTTAAATATAGCACAAAAATTGACTTTTGTCAAGAGTACTGACGCTTTAATTTTAATTCAAAAAAGGCTTAATTATTTAATTGCCGACTGCAATTCTTGCTTAATTTTGATAATTTCCTCTTCCATCATTTCGGACATTTTGGGAAAATGAACAGCTATAAATTCCTCTCTTTCTTTTTCTAATTTTTTATCATTCATCAAATCTAAAAATTTAGCCTGTTCTTCTTCTGATAGCTGTTGAAGCAAGCGCACAAATAAACGTTTTTGAACTAATTCCGAAGTTCGCTGTAAAATCTTAATTTTTTTTTCTAAAGGTAATAATTCAATCCCCAATAATTTAACTAAATTAGCTTCTAAAATTTCTTTATCTGTCATATTTTTTATATTTATTCGTATTTAAATAAAATGTAAGTAGCGCTAACTATTGCCCCTACCAACAAACCGATAAAACCTAACATTAAAAAATTAGGGCGAGTAATAAAACGAGAGGCTAAAGGAGTGTCCACAATTTTAATTTGTACATTAGAAGAAGTATATTCAAAACCTTGAGTGGACAAGGTATAAGAAATAGCATTGGCCCAATTAACAGCTTGATCTTTATCCTTGTTATAAACTTTAAGATCTAAAAAACCTGTCCCAGGAACAACTTCAGTAACTACAGCCTTTTCCCAGGCAGTGCGGCGTTTAACTTCGGATAAATTAACAAAATTAGACGGATCAAAATTAAACTGCTGTTGAGTTTTTGCTACTCGATCAAAAAAAGATGAGGTATGAATAACTTGGGCTAAATTTTCGCTAATTCTTTCGGCTGATTTAATTGTGGTGTAAGGATCAACACCCAAAGAAGATGATGGAATAACCAACAGACGAGTTGTCGAGCTATATTCCCAAGTAAAAAAGATACTGCCAATTAAAAAAACCACTAAACCAATAGCAGCACCCAAAATAATTTTTTTACGATGAAAAAGAAACAAAGCTGAATATGACATAAAAATAATTAATTAATTTTTCCTAAAATAATTTCTAAATTTTTTTCCTCTCCGTTACGTTCATATTTAAGATTCAATTTATCTCCGGGTAAATAATCTAAAAGAATCTCCGGAACAGAACGTAGAGTAGAAATAACTTCATTATTAAGACTAACCAAAACATCTCCAGCTTTTAGATCTAAACCAAATAAAGGACTTTTTTTATCCACAAAATTTTCTCCGTTAATCGGATTATTAACCAAGGTTACCCCGTATTTTAATTTTTTTTCTTCCTTTAAAATAGCTGGGCCGTTAGTCTCTTGAAAATGCACACCCAAGTAGGATCGAGAAAGAGACCCCTTGTCTAAAACCTGTTTAAGAGCGGTGTTAATAACCGAAGATTTTAAGAATAAACTGAAGTTGTTTTCGGAATCAGTGGAGTTTAGAACCATACCCACCACTTCGCCCCGCAAACTAACTAACGGAGAGCCAGCTTCTACTTTGCTAAATAAATTTTTTAACAAACCAAAACGATAGACCTTTTCCGAACTAAAGTAATAATCAGATCGAGTTTTGGGTGACCAAAAATCGGAAGCTAAAACTTTAGAATCTAAAATACTGCCCACATTGGTCAAAGGCATCCAGACATCTAAATCAGCATAAATTTCATCTTCATAAGCAAACGGTAAATTTCCTCCACCATCCCCTTCCATTTTAACAATCGCTAAGTCAGAAATAGAATCTTTAAAAACTTTGCCAAAATAAAAAATCTTTTTTTCATTATTAATTGCTATCAAATCTTTTTTATTATATTTTTCCAACAAACTAGCCGTAGTCGCCGCATAACCATTAGAAGTTAAAAAGAACCCTGTGCCAATTTTAGCGTCAACATCAATTAAATTATCTTTGCCTAAAGCAGAAGTTGGATAAATATCAAAAACAACTGATAGGGCTTTGCGATTTAAATTATCGTGACTTAAAATTTTAGACTCAGTGCGGTTGGTAGTTACCGATGACTTCCAGGCTCCTCCTTCACCCCACAGCCAATTATCAAAAAAACTGGAATTAACTACCATCCCCCCAACAAAACCCGAAACAAAACCAAAAATTACCGCCAACAAAAATAATTTTAAAAACCAATTTTCTCTCTCAATCGCTTCGCCGCCTCGTAAGCGAACTTCTTTAGGTAAATGAGGGGCAACTTTAACAATTTCTTTTTTCTTTTTAAACAACATATAAATTATAGCCAACGGGCGCTAAACAAAATTATAACAATTAAAATTATTGCTAATAAAAAATAAACATGAATTCTGACTTTTTGTTTATTTTCTTTTTTTCCATATTCAATTAAAATTTTAGAAAAAACCCACCAAACTAAAGTTAAAATAAAACCTTTCACTAAAAAACCAACTGGTAAAAAATTAATCGCCCAAAACATTTCTGCTGCTATTAAAGAAACTACCCACAAAGGAGAAAAAAGAAACTTTTTACCTAAAGAATTATAAAAAAGGTTATAACCAGTTTGAACGGAGATCAAACAAACCAAAACAACAAAAAGCCACAAGACTGGCTTTAAAAAAACTAACCAACCAAAAAAACCAGCTACTAAAAAACCAAAAGACAAAACAGGGAAAAACTCATTTAAGACTGCCAGATTGCTCAAATAAAATTCTTTTTTTTGACGCAAATAAAGAGCGGCATAATACATTTCCAAAAAAAAGCTAAAACAAGTCAAACCAATGATCATTTGTCGGTAAAGTGGTCGATCTAAAAAAATAAAAATCAAAAAAGAACCAACTAAAAATAAAAACAGACTGGACCAAAATATTTTAAATTCTATTTTTTCTTTTAACCAAACTCGACGCAAAAAAAAGACTGAGATTAAAGCCACTATTAAACCGCCTAACCCCCAATACAACATTTGGTTTGGCAATTTATTAGCAATTTCCCAAAAAACAAAAAACAAAAATGTTGACGACAATGGTAAAAATTTCTTTAAAAACATAAAACTAACCTGAAATTTAAACTTTCTGAGACTTAGTTCTCCAAGCAATTATTTCAACCCAAATCACACTAACAATAGTCATTAAAGGAATAGCTAAAATAGCCCCCACTACACCCAACAATCGATAACCAACTAGTAAAGACAAGATACTGACAATCGGATTAACTCCTGCCGCTTTTTGCATAATCTTAGGAACCAACAAATTATTTTCTAACTGTTGAATAATTACAAACAACCCTAAAACCAAAAGTCCTTTGAACCAATCACCTGTTTGCAAAATAGTTAAAATGACAGCGACAATCGAGGAAAAAATTGGTCCGGCATAAGGGATTGATTCAAAAAGACCAGATAAAACACCTAACAATAAAGCATAGGGCACGCCAATTGCCAACAAACCAAAATAAGATAAAAGACCAACAATTAAATCCAAGAGCAATTGACCTCTAATCCAGAGAGAAAGTTTCTCCTTAATTTTGGCCCATAACTTACTGAAATAGGGCTGATATTCTGAGGGAGTAAAATATTTAATCAATTTTTTAAAATTATCTTCTTCGGCTACAATATAAAAAGTCATTACTAAAACTAAAAAGAGCGAGCCAACTCCAGCAAAAATACCAAAAATCGAACCCATGAATTTTTGAGCAGTATAAATTCCAGTGCCAAAAGTTTCCGGAATAAATTTAGATAAGGGTTCCCAAAAACCGTAATGAAGCCCGATGTCTTTAAACCAAGAAAAAAGGTTGATTAATTTATCTTTATAAGCTCCATAATTAGCGGATAGCTGGGAAAATTGAGAAACAATCGGTGGAATTAACAAAGCGATAACCCCGATAAAAACCCCGAAAAACACAACATAAAGCAACAAAACAGTTAAGCTGCGAGGAATTTTTTTCTTGCTTGCCCAGTCAACTAAGGGTAAAATTAAAGCCGCTACTAATAAAGCAATCAAAAACAATAATAAAATATCCCAAATTAAATAGACCAGCCCAAGAAACAAAACAATAGCTAGAGCCTTTAAGAACGAAGAAAAACTAATTATCGTAACTTTTTTTTCCATAAAACTTAGAGCTTTTTTAAATTAAACTTATCTCTATTATACCCATCTTGAAAGATAAGGTCAACCAAGATATAATTAAATTAAATATGTCAATTTTAGCTACAAACAAACAAGCGCTTTTTGACTATAACATTCTGGAAAATTGGGAAGCTGGCATTGAATTAACCGGGGATGAAGTTAAATCTGTTAAAGATGGCCAAATTAGCCTTAAAGAATCTTATGTAACCGTTAAAAAAAACGAGCTTTTTTTGATTAATGCTAACATTGCTCCCTACAAAAAAAGCCGCGATATTAGAGGGTATGAACCGACTAAAAGCCGACGACTTTTGCTAAAAAAATCAGAAATAAACAGAATTATTGGCCTTAAAACCACTCAAGGCTTGACAGTAGTCCCCTTAAAGGTATATACTAAACATCACTGGATTAAGCTAGAAATTGGCTTAGGCAAGGGAAAAAAGAAATTTGAAAAAAAAGATTTAATCAAAAAAAGAGATCTAGAAAGAGAAATCAGAAGAGAAGAATTCTAAATGGGGGTGTCGGATTTCGACAAGTTGTGTACCTTTTTAATCTACACTTCGAGGCTGCTTATATCCTCGTTAATCACTTTAAGCAATCAAATTATAGATGCCAACATCTACAATAGAGTGAAGACCGCGGTTGCTAATGCTTTCCGCATGCCTTCATTCGCTATGGTCGCTGCATAATTGCACGCAATCACATTCCCGGTTTGATACTCAATAAAACCTCAGGAGTGTTATATTATTGAGAGTAGTTAGAATAGTTTGTTCCTGCTATTCTAATGAAAGATTAGGAACAAATTTGAAAGGTTTTGCTTATTTTACACTTTCAAATCATTCTAAAATAAGCTATAAGTGTATATGATTTTAAGGAAACTTCTTGGACATGGGTTTAACTCCCATCACCTCCACCAAAAATAATTTTTTCAAAATAAAACAATGCGCATTTCAAGATACCATCAAAAAAGATACCAGCAACCTTTGCATCCTTCTTTAAATCTTCAGGCTAATGAAACAATTAAGGCGCCTAAATTGCGTGTGATAGATGAAACCGGCGATTCTTTAGACATTATTTCTACCAAAGAAGCTTTAAAAATTGCTGAGGAAAGAGGTTATGATTTAGTAATAGTTAATCCTGTAGCCGATCCCCCAGTTGCCAAGCTGTTAAACATGGGGCAATATAAATACGAAAAAGAAAAAGAATTAAAAAAGCAAAAACAGGCTTTAAAACAAGTAGAAATTAAAGGTATTCGTTTAACGCCAAGAATCGGTCAACACGATTTGGAAATGCGTCAAAATCAAGCGAATCAATTTTTAAAAGATGGCAACAAAGTTAAGGTAGAAATTATTTTACGCGGCAGAGAAAGACAGCACATGGATATCGCTTTTAATCTAATCAATAATTTTATTAATTTTTTAAAACAAGGATTTACTATTAAAGTTGAACAACCACCGCAAAATCAAGGCGGCAGGATCAGCGCCATCCTTGCAGGAGAAAAGAAAGAATAATATGTCTAAATTAAAAACCCATAAGGCAACAGCCAAAAGGTTTACCAAAACCAAAACAGGGAAATTCTTGAAACGCAAAGCCGGACAAGATCATTTTAATTCCCGAGAATCTGGAAAGACCACTCGCAACAAACGACGTGATATTTCTTTTTCTAAGGCTTTTGAAAAAACTTTCAATGTTGCGTTACCTAATTCTTAAATACATATATGAGTAGAGTTAAAAGAGGCGCTTCCCATCTCAAGCACAGAAAAAAAATCTTGAAACAAACCAAGGGCTATCGCTGGGGCAGAAAAAGCAAAATTACTTTAGCCAAAACTGCCATTTTGAAAGCTGGTGTTAATGCCTATCGCGATCGCCGCAACAAAAAGAGAACCGCGCGCGCGTTATGGCAAGTCAAAATTAATGCTGCTGCCAGATTAAATGGCACTACTTACAGCAAGATAATTGACAAGTTGAATAAAAAAGGAGTAAAATTAGACAGAAAAGTTCTAGCAGAAATTGCTGTTAAATATCCGGAAGTTTTCAAAGCGATAATCAAATAAATCCAATAACCCCCGGGAACGCGTTTGGATAAGAGCTCCCACATGAACCCTCCTTTATGCGGATAGCCTTTGTCCAAACTAATTTCTGGGGGTTTTAATGGATCGTTGGTGTAGCCCGGTTAACACGCCTCCCTGTCACGGAGGAGACCACGGGTTCAAATCCCGTACGATCCGCAAAAAAGACTACTTTTAAGTAGTCTTTTTTTAATTACAAATTAGTAAATTACTTTATCTACAAACTTAGTTCTGTTTCTTTAACTTTTTCTCCAACTCCACAATTCTTTTAGTTGTAGAAACTACTGTGTCCGGATTCAAAGAAATACTATCTATCCCCGCTTCCACTAAAAACTCGGCAAATTCGGGATAATCACTTGGAGCTTGGCCACAAATACCAATCTTAATACCATTGGCTTTAGCTACTTTAATCACTTGTTTAATTAAAGTAGTCACGGCTTCATTTTTTTCATTATAAATATGACTGACCAATTGAGAATCTCTATCCACACCAAGAGTTAGTTGGGTTAAATCATTAGAACCAATAGAAAAACCATCAAAAATTTTAGCAAACTGATCAGCTAAAATTACGTTGGAAGGAATTTCTACCATCATATAAACTTTTAGACCACTCTCCCCTCTTTTTAAACCAAATTTTTCCATAGTTGCCAAAACTTTTTTTCCCTCTTCCACTGTACGACAAAAAGGAATCATCACAATAATGTTTTTTAATCCCCAAACTTCCCGGGCTTTTTTAATTGCCGCACATTCCAAACCAAAAGCTTCTTCAAAATTCTTATCATAATATCTAGACGCGCCGCGCCAACCAATCATTGGATTTTCTTCTTTGGGTTCATAATTCTTCCCACCGATTAAAGAAGCATATTCGTTAGTTTTAAAATCAGAAAAACGAACAATCACATCTTTAGGATAAAAAGCAGCAGCTAACAAAGCCATACCCTCACCTAACTTATCAATTAAATATTGTTTTTTATCTTTATAACCTAAAGTCAGATGATCAATCTTTTGTTTAACCGACCGAGATTGTTTGGAATAATTAATTAAAGCCGCGGGATGTATTTTAACAAAATTAGTAAAAATAAATTCTTCGCGCGCTAAGCCCACCCCACTATTAGGTAAAAAAGAAAATTTAAAGGCTTCGTCAGGGGCCCCAACATTCATCATAATTTTAGTTTGTGGGGCACCCACATCGGCAATTTCTTCTCGTTTTATTTTAAACGGCAACAACCCCTGATAAATAAACCCTTTTTCCCCCTCAGCACAAGAAACCGTAATATTTTGCCCATTTCTAATGGCTTTTCTCGCGTTGCCAGTTCCTACGACACAAGTTACACCTAATTCGCGGGAAACAATCGCCGCATGGGAAGTCTTTCCTCCTTGCTCTGTCACAATCGCGCTAGCCAAACGCATAATCGGTTCCCAATCCGGATCAGTGATTCGTGTAACCAAAACTTCTCCTTTCTTAAAATTCTTTAATTCTTTTGGTGTTTCTACAATATGGGCTCGGCCAGCGCCAATTTTTTCACCAATCGCCAAACCTTCTGCAATCACTGGACTTTTCTTTTCCAAAATATATTCTTCTATAACATTAACGACCTTACGTGCGTGAATAGTTTCTGGTCTAGCTTGAACAATAAATAACTCATTAGTTTGTCCATCTTTAGCCCACTCAATATCTTGAGGACGATTATAATGTTTTTCAATTAATAAACTCCATTTAGCTAATTGTAAAATTTCCGCATTGTTTAAAACATATGAATGTTGTTCTTTAGCTGCGACTTTTTTTTGCAAAGTTCTGTTGGGACCAGCATAAACCAGTTTCATTTCTTTGGAACCAAGATTGCAGCTAATAATCGCTTCATAACCTTCAGCTAAAGTTTTCTTAAAAACAATAAACTGATCAGGATTAACTCTTCCTTTAACAATATTTTCGCCCAAACCCCAAGAACCATTAATTAACACCACATCTCTAAAACCCGACTCAGTATCCAAAGTGAATAAAACACCCGAACAAGCCAAATCTGATCTGACCATTTTTTGTACCCCCACTGACAAAGCTACATTTTCATGTTCAAAACCTTGCTCTATACGATAAGAAATAGCTCGATCAGTATAAAGAGAAGAATAACATTTTTGAATCGCTTGTAATAAGCCTTTTTCTCCGGAAACATTCAGATAAGATTCCTGCTGACCAGCAAAAGAAGCTTGAGGCAAATCCTCGGCAGTTGCCGAAGAACGAACTGCTACTCCGACATTTTTACCAAGTTCCTTATAGGCAGCTAAAATATCCTCAATTAAATTTTTAGGCAAGGTAGCGGCTAAAACCAAAGCTCGAATTTTTTTACCAGCCGCAGCTAATTTTTTAACATCTTTAGATAAATTTTTATCTTTCAAAATTTCTTTAATTTTATCTTCCAAATGATTAAACTTTAAAAAATACCTAAAGGCTTCAGCTGTAATAGCAAAACCATTAGGCACTTTAATTCCCTGTGGTACTAATTGAGAATACATTTCGCCCAAAGAAGCATTTTTACCGCCCACAATTGGCACATCTTTAATAGAAATTTCTTTAAACCAAAGAATATTTTTCATAAATTTAGAGCTAAAAAAGTTACATTTGATAATTCAATTATAACTTTTTTTAGATAAAATTAAAACCCCGCTTTTACGCGGGGTTTTTTTAATTAACTTCTTTAACTTCCACCCAATTAACTCCACCGGGTGAACCGACGGGTTCGCCAGCAATAATAATCAACTTATCATTTTTCTTGATCATCTTTTCTTTACGTAAATAAACTAAAGATCTTTCAATCAACTCTTCTACGGTTTTACAAGTTGGTAAAATAAAAGGAATAACCCCCCAAGATAAATTTAATTGCCGACAAACCTGCTCTTTGTCAGTAGTTACAAAAACCGGCAATTCTGGGCGAAAGCGAGAAATTTGACGGCCGGTTTCTCCAGATAAAGAAGCAGCCAAAACGGCTCTTGCTCTAATTTTTTCTGCCAATAATCGGGACAAACCGCTCATTACGGTATCAGTTTTTTGTTCGGAAGCAAAAATTTTGTTATAAGGCAGTTCATCAAAAATAGATGCTTCTGTCCTCATAATAACTTTAGACATAATAGAAACTGCCTCCACCGGATATTCGCCATTAGCCGTTTCCCCTGACAACATCACAGCGTCGGTATGGTCAATTACCGCGTTGGCCACATCGCTAACTTCGGCGCGAGTAGGACGCGGATTGTGGGTCATGGATTCTAACATTTGGGTGGCGACAATTACTGGTTTGGCTGCCTCTAAACATTTGCTGATTATTTTTTTCTGTAACAAAGGCACCTCTTCGGCAGGTATTTCGATCCCTAAATCACCTCGGGCTACCATCACGGCGTCAGTCGCCTCAATAATTTCATCTAAATTTTTAATGGCTTCGTGTTTTTCTATTTTACAAACAATCTTAATTTCTGATTTATTTTTTTTGGTTGATTTACGACCAACTAATTTTTTAATTAGAAAACGCAAATCTAAAATATCACTGGCATCTTTAACAAAAGACAGGGCAACAAAATCTACCTCCTTTTTAATAATAAATTTTAAATCTTCCTTATCCTTAGCAGTTAAAGCATTAATAGAAACAACTGAATCTGGTAAATTAATCCCTTTGTGAGAAGTTAGGGTTCCACCCACTTTCACTTCTGCTTCAACAACATTACCTTGAATTTTTTTGGCCAATAATTCTATCTTACCGTCATCTAACAAAATTCTTTGATTAATTGATAAATCTTTAACTAATTTTTTATAAGTTACCGGAATTTGACCATTAACCGATTTAATTATAGATACATTTAGTTTAACTAATGACCCTTTTTTTAAAACCAATCCTTCTTTAGGCATTTCCCCCACTCTAATTCTTGGTCCTTGCAGATCGGCAATAACCGCAGTTGGTGATTTTAATTTCTCTGCCACCTGTCTAACTAAATCAACCATTTTGCCATTACTTTCATGAGTGCCATGGGAAAAATTAATACGAGCTACATTCATCCCCGCCTTAATTAAACCGGTTAAAATTTCCGAATTAGCGGAGGCCGGCCCAAGAGTACAGACAATTTTAGTTCTTTTATTCATAAACAAGATAAAATAATTATGCAACAATTATAATAAAAAAACAGAAAAGAATCAAGATCTCTTTCTGTTTTAGATAAATTTTCTATTTATTAAGAGCTTCTTCTAAAATTAGCGGAATTTCCTTGATTTCTCCGGTTCGCCAAACTTTTAAATTAATGGTTTCACCAACTTGATAATTCATAATTAAACTGCTTAAAGAATTGCCTTCTGTAACTTTCTGATCATTAATTTCCAAAATTACATCGTTTTCTTCTAAACCAGCTTTAGCAGCTGGAGAACCTTCTACTATCGCCGCCTCAGACGGATCTTCTCCTCGAGTAACTAAGGCGCCATAATCTAAAATCAAATTATTTTTTTCGGCAATTTCTTTATTCAACAAATTATAACGAACACCCAACCAAGGTCGAACAATATGCCCATACTTCTCTACTGAATCAACAATGATCTTAATACTATTAACCGGCAAAGCAAAACTAATGGCCTGACCATTTAAATTAACGGCAGTATTAATACCAATTACAACACCTTGTAAATTTAACAAGGGCCCGCCGGAGTTACCCAAATTTACAGCCGCATCGGTTTGAATGGCCGAATCAATTACTGTCATAGAACCAGAACCATCACTAGCAGCCACTCGTCGATTAATGCCTGAAATAATACCACTAGTTATAGTATTTTGGAATTGACCCAAAGTATTGCCAATAGCCACCACTGTTTGACCAAGTTGTATTTTTTCAGAATTGCCTAAAGTTAAGGTTGGTAAATTATTGGCCTCAATCTTAATTAAGGCGATGTCTAAAAACTGATCCTTAGCTAAAACAATCGCTGGGTACCTTTGACCATCATTTAAGACCACGGTCAAAGTTGCCTCTTTTTCTGTCACGACATGCCGATTAGTGACAATTAGGCCATTAGATCGAATAATAAACCCAGTACCGCTACCAACCAGTTCTTCTTGATTATTTTTTATTTCCTCTCCATTCTTTTTTAATTCTTCCGGATAAACAAACTCTTTAATCCCATTGTCCAATAAATAGCTCTCTTTTGATACAACAATAGATACGACAGCGGGAGCAGCCTTTTTAACAACCGTCATGATTTTTTCGCTATCGATCGAAGCCGCCACACCTTGAGAAGTTAGTTTTTGGTCAGCTTGATTGATAAAAACAGTGCTAGTTACAGCTGGAGCGACTTGTTTAATAAATGATCGGAAAAAATTTTGATTATTATTAAAAGAAAAAGACCAGTTTAAAACAAACAGGCCTGATAAAAATCCTGACACCCCTCCAATCAAAAAACTGACTACAATAGAAACTACTAAAAAAGATCTGATTTTGGTCATATAAATAACTGACCTTATTTTTTATTTTTCTTTTTTAAACTTTTTTTCTTATGAAATAGATTTTCTAATTCTTTTTTAAAAGTTTCCACATCTTCAAAAGCACGATAAACCGAAGCAAAACGAATATAGGCAACTTTATCAAAACTCTTCAACCGATTCATTAAAATTTCTCCTATTTCTTGGCTTTTTATTTCTCGCTTTCTTTTTTTCTGAATATCGCGTTCTATAGAATGGATCAAATTAGCCAAAGAGTCATTAGTATAAGATCTTTTTTCCAAAGCTTTAGTTAATCCTTTAATAATTTTTTCCCGACTGTACGGTTCGCGGTGGCCATCTCTTTTAACTACAGTTAAATCTAAAATTTCCGTTTCTTCCAAAGTAGAAAAACGATAACGACATTTAAAACACTCCCGTCTGCGTCTGATGGTGGAACCATCTTGACTCAAACGAGAATCGACCACCTTAGTATCTTTATAATTACAAACCGGACAATACATAATCCTAATTTAATTCATCTTGCGACGAAGAAAGGCTGGAATTTCCATATCTTCTTCTTCTTTTTTATTAGCCACTGGCGCAATATCTTCTGGTTCCAAATCAACTCTTTTAGCCGGTTTTTTCTGTAAAGGAGTGCTTGAAAATTCGGTCCGACTAAACTCCATCTTAGATTTTTCCTCTTCTACTGGCGCAGATGGAGCGGAACTGGAAATATTTTTTTTCTCTACTCTAGAAGTTGGTTCTGGTACAGTTAAGGTATTAAATGAAGAAGAAAAAGCTGATTTTCCTAAACGATTGATCAAACTACTATTATCAGATTTTTTATCAAAACCTGTAGCAATTACGGTTATTTTAACTTCATCTTTTAAACTATCGTCAATCACAGTACCCCAAATTACCTTAGCATTTTCATCAGCACTGCCAGTAACTATTTTAGCGGCTTCGGCGATTTCATGCATGCCCACGTCAGAACCAGCAGTCACAATAAATAAAATTCCCTTAGCGCCATCAATTGATAAATCCAATAATGGACTGGCAATCGCAGCCTTAGCAGCATCTACTACCCTATTTTCTCCACTGCCATAGCCAATACCCATCAAAGCTGAACCAGTATCTTGCATTACTGCCCGCACATCAGCAAAATCAACATTAATTAAACCGGGGACAGTAATAATTTCGGAGATACCTTGAACGCCCTGGCGTAAAACATCATCAATAATCTTAAAGGCATCCACTAAGGGAGTTTTTTTATCAATTATCTGCATCACGCGATCGTTAGGAATAGTGATAATAGTATCAACTCGATCTAAAAAATCTTGGTGTGCTTTTTCACCAATTTCTTTTCTTTGTTTGCCTTCGAATGAAAACGGTTTAGTGACAACAGAAATAGTTAAGGCACCGCTACTTTTGGCAATATCTGCCACCAAAGGACCTGCACCAGAACCAGTGCCACCACCTAAACCACAAGTAATAAAAACCATATCAGCGCCTTTAAGAGCTTCCCTGATTTCTTCTTGATTTTCTTCTGCGGCCTTATAGCCGACTTCTGGATTCATGCCCGCACCCAACCCACGAGTTAAATTTTTACCAATATGAATTTTAACTGGAGCCTGTAAACAATGGAGAGCTTGTAAATCTGTGTTAATAGCAATAAATTCTACCCCTTTAATTTTACTTTGCATCATGCGATTGATAGCAGCTCCTCCACTACCACCCACCCCAACCACTTTTATTTTAGCGAGTGTTTCAATTGCAGGTTTTACTTCTGGCATAAATTTAATATTTTAGTTGAACACTTTTTTTGTTCAAAAAAGAAGATGAGTAATAATTTCATCTTCTATTATATAATTTAGCTTCTGAGCTGTCAATTTAAATGTGGATAATTTAGCTTTAAAATTTAAAAAAACCAAAAAGTTTTTTAACTGGATTAACCACCCCAAAACGAGTGATCAATTTACCCAAATCATTTCTTTGTTGATTTAACTGCGACATCATCCCCCATTTAACCAAACCGATGGCCGTGGTGAATGACAAATCATTAACTTTATCCGTTACACTGGTAATATTTAAAGGATAACCTAGAGTAGCTGGCAAACGTAATTTTCTTTTAGCTACTTCTATTAAACCAACCAACTTTGATCCGCCGCCAGTAAAAATCACACCGGCTGGCAAAGTACCGCTGCGACCATTTTTCTTAAGAATGGCTTCTACCTTGTCCATTATTTCTTCAACTCTAGCCTCAATAATTTCACTAGCAAATTTTAATGAGACAATTTCGTGTTCAGTAGCCCCCAAATCATATAAATCAATTTCATCTTTTTTAGAAATATCCTTAGAAACAGCTGACCCATTTTCTAATTTTAATTTTTCCGCCACATCAATTGAGGTCCTTAAGCCAATAGCTAAATCAGCACTAATATGTTCGGAACCAATTGGCAAAACCGCTGTATCTAAAATATCCCCTTCTTCAAAAATTATAACATTAGTAGTAGCGCCGCCTAAATTAACCACGGCCACGCCTAAATCCTTCTGGCGATCAGTCGCCACTGCCTCTGCCGTAGCCAAAATTGATAAAACTAAATCATTGATTTCTAAACCAGTACGATAGACTGATTTAGTTAAATTTTTAATTTGCGAAGATAGGCCCTGGATAATTTGTGTGTCCACTTCTAACCGCACCCCCGTCATACCAATAGGATCTTTAATACCTACTTGACCGTCTACAGTATAACTTTTAGGAATAACATGCAAAATTTCATAATTTAATGGCGTGGCTACAGTTCTGGCCGCTTCTAAAGCTCTTTCTACTTCTTCCTCGGAAATTTCTCCATCTGCTTTTGCCACAGCTACCACACCCTTACTTTCTTCAGAAATAATATGACTACCAGAAATACCCACCCAAGTTCTTTCCATAGGAATACCAGTCATGTGTTCGGCTTTTTCAATACAAGCAGAGATTGAAGAAACTGTATCTTCGATACTTGTAACCACTCCTCGATGAACCCCCTCCGCAGGCGCCTCAGCCGCCCCAATAATATGCAGTTCTTTTTTGTCGCCCACTGGCACCAACTGACCAACAGCTAAACGGACAGCTGTAGAACCAATGTCTAGACCAACAATTATTTCTTCTTGTTTGTTATTTCTTTTAAAAACCATAGTCTAATTCACTAGATAAGGGATAAAAATTATTAATCCAATAATTAAAGCAACAAAAGAAGCCAAAAAAACCGTAGCGGCCATAACATCTTTTATTGATTCAACATAATAACTCAACCGGGGTTTTAACATGTCAACAAATCTTTCAAAAATGCTATTTATTAATTCTAACACTAAAACAAAGGCTATCACAAGTATTAAAGCGACTTTTTCCCAATTACGTAAAGGAAAGTAGAACATTAAAAACACAACTGCCGCTGAAGCTAAAAGTTGTAAACGAAAACTTTGTTCTTCTTTAATAATTATGGTTAAACCCTTAAAAGCGTAGAAAAAACTTCTCACCATGCGACGAAAACTAAACATATTTTTAAATAATTGATTTTAACAACTGTTCTTGCAAGGCAAACATCAACTTTTCTTCTTTTTGATTTTTTTCATGATCATAGCCCTGTAAATGTAATATTCCGTGAATCAATAAAAAAGCCAGTTCTTCCTTTAGAGAAAAATCATGCTCTTTGGCCTGCCGTTTAGCTACCGGTAAGCACAAAACAATCTCTCCTAAAAAACCCCCCTCTCCCTCAAAAGACAAGACGTCGGTTGGGCGATCTCGATGCCGATAAAAATTATTTAGACTTTGCATCTTTTTTGTTCCAACTATTACCACTGATAGCTCTTTTTTAATCTTTAATTTTTTTCCAACAGTTTCCGCAACTCCACTCAACCACGACTTTAAAATTTTTTCTTTGGTTAAATAATTAATTTCTACCACCATAAATTATTCTCCCGTAATAATAGTGGTAGTAGCGACTTCTTCTGCCTTTTCCCCTGTACTAGTAGCGAAATTAAAAATTTCTTCTGGAAATGATATGGCGACCACACCAGTCTTAAAACTATTAATCAACATTTTAAAAGTCATTCCAAAATTAACCTCGGTCTTTAAGCCAATGTTATAATAAATAACAAAAATTCTATCCTCAAAAGGTAAATAGGCTGCCAAACCATCTGGGCTTAAAATTCCAGTTATTTTGTCTTTAGTGGTAATGGTTTTTAATTGATCAGATGTAACACCAGGAGATTGACCTAAATACCAATCTTGAACAGAAAGTTTTAAAGGATTATCTTCAACAATTATTTCTATAAACTCTCCGGTATCAGAGGAAAAAATTACTTGTTCGTTATTATTATCTAAAGATTGAACTGGCCAAACTAAAGGACTAAAAACGCTATATTGATAAGTTGGGTTGATATATTCTTTAACTTTGCCAGAATCAACTAATTTTACAGGTTTAAAACCTAAAGGATTATAAAGATTTTCCACCTCCAAACCATCTGCATAACCATCATCATCAGTGTCTGGTTTATTACTATCAGTTGTATAAATTGCTTCTTCTAGCGTGGTCAGACCATCATTGTCAATATCTTCTGCCTTAGAATAATTTTTAAAAGGAAAAATAGCATAACTAACAATTTGTGGTGCTGTAGAAGTTGGTGTGACTTCTGGTGGAATATTTTCTTCTGTGGTAGTAACCATCTTTTCTTCTGGCTGGACTGGCGCAGGAGTGATTACTCCGGCTGTAGTTTCTTTATTTTTTTGTTGAGCTGCTAATTTTTGACGCGCCAACTGAGCTTGATGAATATAATAATAAGAAAAACCAGCAATAGTTAAAATTAAAATTATTCCCACCAAGCCAATCACTGCTTTGGGAGAAAAAAATTTGTTTGCTGTCAAAACAGTTGGCTGCGTTGGTGTGGCAGTAACTTTTTTAGCGATTCGTTCCCCTGATAAACCAGCTGTGGAACCGGCTGCAATCGGAATTGAAATTTTTCTTTGAGCACCATAAAACTCTTCGGGAATGGTAAAAATTTCCGCTTCTGAATTTTTATTGAAACTTTCCTCAGCCATAAATTTATTTTATTCAATAGGCAATTCTAATAATTTGCCTGAACCTAAAGGATTAAAGCCATTTTTAACTTCTGTTCCATCATCATAGCTATCGCCATCAGTATCGATTACTAAAGGATCTGTCTTCCAGATCATTAATTCTTCATAATCTGTTAAGGTATCACCATCAGTGTCAATTTTTTGAGCATCAGTTCCATACTTGGTCTCATCGTCGTCATTTAAACCATCACCATCAGTGTCAGCAACAACAATTGCAGGAGCGGGTGTTTCTTCAACAACCGCAGGAGTAGTAGTACTTTCCACAACAGGAACATTTTCTGGTGGAATTATATTTTCCGCAGAAGCGGGCTGTTGTTTACTTTCTTCATTAACAGAATTAACTATCGGAGAAGTGTTTTGTGGTGTTGCTTTTTTAGAAGTACGCCACACACCCCAAGCAGTTAATCCCCCCAAACCAACAATTAAAATGATCCCAATGGCCACAAAAAGACCTTTTTTACTTAACAAGGGTTGACTGATCTCTATTTTAGGACCGGCGACAGGGTTGGGTTGATTAGCAGAAAAATCAACTGGTTTTAACTTATTATTGGCTAAAGCAGACTTAACTTCAAGTGGCCCAGCCGCAGGAATCTCTGCAGAACCAGCAAAAATGTCTTCTGGTTCATTAGGATTTTTAGGAGAAACATCGTCAAACATAATTTAATTAATTAATTGTAAATTTTTCATTAATTATTTAGCGGTGAATTTATATACTATATAACCGGGATCTTCGCTATTAACACAAGGATAATCATTTTCATTATAAGTTGGTTGTGTTTTAGTAAAAATATTAAACCAACCACGCCAATAAGTACCACATTCTTGAGGCAAAGT
>DAOMZV010000003.1:0-44122 GCA_035400705.1 Candidatus Magasanikiibacteriota bacterium | reverse complement strand
ACTCCTTATTGTGTAACAGTAGATTTTGACACACCTAACGATGGCAAAGTGACAGTGAGAGATCGCGATACAATGGAACAGGAAAGGGTAGAAAAGAAGGAGTTAGTTTCTTATTTTAAAGAAAAATTAATTTATTAAATTTATTTTTTATGTCTAAAACAACTAAAATAGTTTTAGGAGTGATTGCTCTCGCTGTAGTTTTAATTGCTGTATCTTTAGTCAGTGTCTATAATAGTTTGGTTAAAAATAGAGAAAACGTGGACGCAGCTTGGGCTCAAGTGGAAACCCAATATCAAAGACGTTTTGATTTGATTCCTAATTTAGTGGAATCGGTAAAAGGAGTAATGGTCCAAGAACAAAAAGTGTTTGGTGATTTGGCCGAAGCCAGAGCAAATTATGCCGGAGCGGCTACTGCTGAACAAAAAGTTTCTGCTGTTAATCAAGTAGAGGGATCTTTAGCTAGACTGTTGGTTGTTATGGAAAATTATCCCCAGTTAAAATCAGCTGAGACCACTCAAACTTTAATGGTTCAACTGGAAGGCACAGAAAATAGAATCGGTGTTGAACGCAGCCGCTACAATGAAGTGGTTAAAAATTATAATATTTCAGTTAAGACCTTTCCTCGCAATTTTTTAGCCAACTGGTTTGGTTTTTCTGCTCGTACTATGTTTGAGTCAACCCAAGAAGCAGCTGTCGCTCCCATTGTAAATTTGCAAGTTAAATAAAACTAAATTGATAAAGTGGCTCTGTTTTGGCAGGGCCACTTATCATGTTTATGAAGAGAATTATTGCCATTATTTTATCACTTTTGTTTTTGCCTCATGTTGTCTTGGCTTATTATAATCCTGGTCAGCCAAGTGGTTTTGTAAATGATTTTGCTAATATTATTGATGGCCAAACCAGAGTTGAGTTAGAAAATAATTTGCAACAGTTTACTCAAAATACTCAACATGAAATTGCTGTAGTTACAATTGATAGTTTGCAAGATGATACAATAGAAAATTTTGTAGTTAAATTGTTTGAAGACTGGCAGATAGGTAAAAAAGGAGCAGATAATGGGGTTTTATTATTGGTTGCCCTTCAAGAAAGAAAAATTAGAATTGAGGTGGGTTATGGCTTGGAAGGAGCTTTACCAGATGCTACGGCTTATAAGATAATTAACCAAGTAATTAAACCAAGTTTTCAAAACCAAAATTATAGTCAGGGTATTGTTGATGGGGTTAAGGCTATTGAAGAAGTAATAAAAGGAGAGAATGTTGATGCCTTGATTAAAACAACTACAAATCAAAACAGTTTAGGAAATATTTTGGAAAATTTTGGTTATCCGTTATTAATTGCTGTTTTCATTTTTTTTAGACTTTTGACTCATAATCTTAGTCAAACTAAAAAATGGTGGCCAGGTGGGTTATGGGGTGGGTTTTTTGGTTTGGTTGTGGGTTTTTTGATCACAGGATTGGCAATTAAAATTTTATTTTGGATTATTCCTTTTGGTCTTTTAGGTTTATTGGTTGATTATATTGTTTCTAAAAATGGTCCCAATAAAAATTGGCCAGGAGGATTTTGGGGAGGTTTTGGCGGAGGCCACGGGGGGGGATTCGGAGGCGGAGGTTTTGGCGGTTTTGGGGGTGGCCGGTCAGGCGGAGGGGGTTCAAGTGGAGGTTGGTAATTTTTATTTTTTATTTATGTATCATCAAACTAAATTAAACAACGGCATAAAATTTTTAACCATACCAATGAAAGGGACGGAGGCTGTAACAATTCTAGCCCTGTTTCCAGTGGGTTCCAGATATGAAACTAAAGATATAAATGGTTTGTCGCATTTTATTGAACACATGATGTTTAAAGGAACTTTGTTGCGACCCACTACTATGGATATCTCTAAAGAGTTAGATAAAGTTGGGGCCGAGTATAATGCTTACACCAGTCGTGATTACACTGGCTATTATATTAAAGTTAGTCGTAAACATGTAGATCTGGCAATGGATTTATTGTCTGATATGTTACGAAATTCTCAATTTAATGCTGAAGAATTGGAAAAAGAAAAAGGAGTAATTGTCGAAGAGTTGAATATGTATAAAGACAACCCAACTATGTATTCTGAGCAACTTTTTGAAGAAACTTTATACGCCAACCATCCTTTGGGTCGAGATGTGGGAGGACAAGAAGAAACCGTTCGGAATACTACAAGGGAAAAAATGTTGAAATATTATCACAATTTTTACGAACCGCAAAATATGATTTTGGCTTTAGCGGGTAAAATTGACGACGTCATGATTAAAAAAATTAAAAAGTATTTTGGGCAAAAGGGGAATACGATTAAAAAACAAGCTTTTAAAAAATTTGCCACTTCTTCAATTAAAGGAATGGCTATTAAAGTTTTTTATAAAAAAACCGATCAAGCTCATTTAGTTTTAGGTTTTCCAGCCTTACCTTATGATGATTCACAGATTCCAGCTTTAAATATTTTAAATATTATTTTGGGTGGTACGATGAGTTCTCGTTTGTTTGTAGAGGTTAGAGAAAAAAGAGGCTTGGCTTATATGATTCATTCCGGTATTAATCGTTATCAAGATACTGGAAATTTATTTGTACGTGCCGGCTTAGACAAAAATCGCCTAAAAGAAGCTCTGGATATCATAATTAGAGAATTAAATAAAATAGCTAAAGACGGGGTTACAGCCGAGGAGTTAAAAATGGCGCAAGATAATTTAGCTGGTCGTTTAGTTTTGGGTTTGGAGGACAGTAGTGAGCAAGCTGAATGGTATGCTAAACAAGCCTTATTAACCAAACAAGTTCGCACTCCCGAAGAAGAAATGAAACGTTATCGTCAGGTAAAAATAGCTGATGTTAAAAGGGTTGCTCAAACTATAATTAAGATGAAAAAAATGTGTCTGGCTGTCATCGGACCCTTTGTCGATGAAACTGAAATAAAAAGATTATTAAAGTAGGCAAAGATGAAATTTTTTGATATAATTTAATTCGCAGTTAAACCGATTTAAATTTTTTGAATTATGAAAAAAATCATTGCGGCTAATTGGAAAATGACCTTAAAAAAAGATAATCTAACTCCATTAGTAGAGGTGGTTAAAAAGGCTGATTTAACAAAAGTAGAGATGATAATTTGTCCCTCGTTTACTCATTTATCTGAAACTGCCGCTTTAATTAAAAATCAAAAGATTAGTTTGGGTGCCCAGGATTGTTTTTGGGAAGAAAAAGGGGCCTACACCGGAGAAATTTCTGCCTGGGATTTGAAAAACGAAGGCTGTCAGTATGTTTTGATTGGGCACAGTGAACGCCGTCGTTATTTTGCTGAAACTGATGAAATTATTAATAAAAAATTATTAGCAGCTTTGGCTAGTGGTTTGGTGCCAATTTTGTGTGTTGGTGAAACGAAAGCAGAAAAAGATGCAGGTCAAACTTTAGGCAGAGTTGCTGAACAAGTAAAAAAAGATTTAATCGGTGTGACAGTTAAGGCGGGGCAAATAATTATTGCGTATGAACCAGTTTGGGCAATTGGCACAGGTGATTCTTGTAGTCCAGAAATCGCTTTCGAGGTTCATTCTCTAATTAAACAAGAAGTTAAGACAGCAGTGGGGATTGATAATATTGCTGTTTTGTACGGCGGAAGTGTTGATGAAAAAAATGTGGCTGATTTTTTAAGACAATCTGTAATTGATGGGGTGTTGGTGGGTGGCGCCAGTACAAAAGTAGAAGCTTTTTCTAAACTTTTAGCCAATTCCATTTAGTATGGTTTTTTATATTATTCCTTTAATAATTATAATTTTAAGTTTTCTTGGCATAGGTTTTATCGTGGTAAGAAAATTTCCTCAATTATCAGTTTTAGAGGTGGAAAAAATTGAAGAAGTGAAACAAGCTAAGATTAAAGAAGATTTAAAAATGCAGCGTTTTCAAAGATCTTTAAGTCAGGTGGGGCAAAAGGCTAGAAACAATTTAAAATTTTTGTCTTTTTTTAACACGGCTTGGTTAAAAGCTCAGGAATCATTTAGAAAAAAAGTGGCCACAGCAGAAAGAAAATATAAAAAAATTCTAAAAGAAGAAGCTAAAAAAAATCCGGAAAAAGAAGTGCCTGAACAAGGAGAAGTGGAAACCATTAATACTTTAATGCAAAAAGCCGATGAGGCTTTGGCTAGAGGTGATTTATTATTTGCGGAAAGAAAATACATTGAAGTTCTAAAAAAAGATCAGCGTAATTTTGAGGCTTATCGCGGTTTGGGCAAGGTTTATTTAGATATGGAAAAATATAAAGAAGCAGAAGAGACCTTTATATTTTTATTAAAGTTTTTACCTAACGATGATCGAGTCTTTAATCGTCTAGGAATGGTTATGGAAAGACAGGGTAATCTAGATAAAGCTGCTTTTTATTTTGAAAAGGCGGTAGCTTTAAACCCTGATTTGGCGGTCCGTTATTTTGACTTAGGCCGCCTTTATATTAAGCTCAATAAACCAGCTTTAGCCTTAAGAAATTTTGCTAAAGCAGCGGATATTGAGCCAGCCAACCCTAAATATCTTGACCAATTGGTAGAAATCAGTATAATATGTAGAGACCCAGATATGGCTAAAGCCGCTTTAGCCAGATTAAAAGAGGTTAATCCCGAAAATCAAAAATTAGAAGAAATGCTTGAAAGAATTGAGGAAATAGGGTAGAATGTTCTTTATCACTTTGTTAAGTTAATTTTTTGCCGATGTAGCTCAGTTGGTAGAGCAACTCCATGGTAAGGAGTAGGTCCGCGGTTCAAATCCGCGCATCGGCTCCAGGGCAGGTGGCGGAGCGGTCAATCGCAACAGACTGTAAATCTGTCGCCTTACGGCTACGTAGGTTCGAATCCTACCCTGCCCAAATGAGCCTTTTTGGTTGAATTTTCACACATGTTAATTTCCAACTTCGCGATGGAAAGCATCTGGCAAAGAACCATTTGCCGACTTAGCTCAGTTGGTAGAGCAACGGTTTTGTAAACCGTAGGTCCAGGGTCCGAATCCCTGAGTCGGCTCCATTATTTATAAAAATAAATTATACAAGAAAATTATGTCTCAAGATAATCTTATTAAGCTGGAATGCACTAGCTGCAAGCGCGTTACTCATCAAAGCCATAAAAATAAAAAGACTTTAAAGAATCGCTTGGAGATGAAAAAATATTGCCGTTTTTGCAAAAAGCATGAAACGCATAAAGAAACCAAATAAATAATTAAGACAGAAAAAATTCTGTCTTAATTAGTCTGGGGGGTTCGTATAATGGTAGTACAATGGTCTCCAAAACCATTAGCGAGGGTCCGATTCCTTCACCCCCTGAATAAAAAATACCTGCTGAGCAGGTATTTTTTATAATTTTTTTAAACAATTCCTTATTGTTTTTTTATTTGTCTAAAGCATCAATATCTTCTTGATAATTTTTTGTTAAAATTGCGACATTATCACCATAAAAACGATATTTTAAATTGACTGATCCGGCAAAATATTTCATAGCTGCCTGCCATTCGCTCTCTTCGGTATTTTTAGCTCCATCGGCTTTGAGTTTGATTGCTGCCGCCGCAAAAGCATCTCGAATATCCCAAGGGTTAGCCGGTTTATTACCAGTGAGAGCTGAAACTTTGTCTTTATAAGACATCCAGGTTGATGGGATAAATTGAGCTGGGCCCATTGCACCACCCCATCCTGATTGGTTGCCATTTTTATCTTTCATGGGACAGGAGACAGGGGTAGTGTCTATGTCTAGGCCGAGTTCCTTAGTAATCGTTTTAAATGGTTCCTGGTCTCTGGTGGGTTTCATAATAACCTGCCAACTTTTTTCTGGAGGGTCTCCAGAACGATTGCAAGTGCCCACATTTTTACCCAAATTAGATTCTTGAGTTAAGATAGCTAATAGAAAAGCTGGGCGTAAACCCGTAGCCTTAGAAATCCATTGAGCAATTTCTAAAGCCTGGGAAAAATTAATCTGCTTGCCAGTATTGAATAATTCATAAATTCTATTTTTAATTTCAGTTGCCTTTTTTTTGGAATCGGCTAAAATTGTCTGGTAGTTTTTTTCTAAACCCTTAGTGCTTTCTAATAATTGCGATTGTTCACCAATAACCGACTTGAGAGAATTTTGTTGGATGGCTTTAATACTTAATAAGTTAGAGGCCTCGGTTTGCTGTTCGAAAAAGATATCTTTATTTTTTTGAAGCTGTTCTTTAAGTACCTGGGTTTGCTGGACTAAGGAATTTATTTTTTCCACCAAGGTTAAATAAGCGGAGGCTTCTAAATAAGCCTCGGACAAGGTCGGTTTTGATAAAATATTAAGAAATAGATTGGTTTCATCTTTATGTAGGAGACGAAGGGTGATAGCAATCTCATCCTTTAATTTTTCTTGTTGGATTTCATTTTTTTTGATCGTTTGTTCTGTTTCAGTAATTTTGTAGCCCAAAGAATCAATCGTTAAGGTTGTGGCCTTGATTTGTAAATTAAGAGTGGTTTGTTGATTTTTAAGCTGCTTAATTTTGTTAGCCAAAGTATTTTTAGTTTGACTGGTACTTTTTAATTCTTGTTCGTATCGAATAATCTGTTGCTCTACTTTTTTCAGTTCTTCTTCTAATTCATTTTGCGTGGCAGTAATGGTAGAAGCTGCGGCAGTGCAGGACCAAAAAATAAACAGACCTAAGCAAAATAAAAGTAAAAGCGGTTGGTTTTTGAATTGAAATGTTGATTTCATAAGTCTATTAAAATTATAGCAAAAATTTAAAATATCAGCCATGAAAATCGTTGATTTTTGAGGGAGATCTTTTAGGCTTGACTTTTTTAAAAAACATGGTTAATATCAGAGCATAAATGTTCTTTTTAATGGTCTAAGCAGGAGAAGACCCATGAATTCGACGATCGTGTTCGTTCGTCATGGCGAGGCTGACTGTAATATTGTTCGGCAGTTTGATAAACATAATGTTTTTTCCGATTTAACTGCCAGGGGTAGGGAACAGGCTAGAATAACCGGAGAGTGGCTTGTCAAGTGGCAAGGCGCACACGGTAGTTTCAAGTCTTTTTACTCGTCATATTATCTTAGAGCTACTCAAACAGCCCAAGAAGTTGGTGGAATTTTTTCCCAGGTGGGAATTTTAGTGCCGAATATTATTGAAGACGCCCTTCTAGCTGAAGCTAACCGAGGAATTTATCATTCTTTTCCTTATGAAGAAGTTGCTCGGCTTTATCCGGGAGAACTGGATCGGAAGAAGAAAGAGGGTAAATATCATCATCGGCCTCTTGGTGGCGAAAACTGGCCAGATGTAGAAGTCAGAGTTCGTCTTTTTTTGGACATGCTCTACCAGCAATATTCTGAAGAAAGAATTTTGGTTTTCACTCATAGTAACTGGCTTTATCTGTTGAAGAAAATTCTTCTTAATATTTCTCCTTGGGAGATTGTGGAAGAGTATGATAATAAGGAAACTTTTGCCAATGCCTCCGTTCTGGTTTGTCAGGAGGTGATTAAGGATGGTGGGAGACGTTTAATAATCGATCAGGGACCGTTTGTTCCTTGGGAGGGTAGAATTTGAATTTAATACCGAAGTTTAACAGCTTCGGTTTTTTATTAAAAAACTCTTAGTAGAGCCAAATATTGTGACCTTTTTAAATAAAATGGTATAATGTGGATATCTTTTCTTTATTTATTTTATGCCTAGCAGTCATAATTTTAATAATTTCGGTTATTATACAAATTGTTAGCGTGATTTATGTAGGTTTTTTTGTTCAGACAACCGGTTACCGAATAGCTTGGGCAATTTTTGCCTTAGCTTTTTTATTTCGAGCTATTCGCAATATTTTATTTTTGTCAGATTATTTTCAAGGTGGTGTTTCTAATACTCAATTAGCCGAAGAAATATTTGGTTTAGTCATTTCCGTCTTATTTTTTATTGGTTTAATTAAAATTAAACCAATTTTTTTACATTATCAAAAAATTATCGAAGATTTAGATGTTAGTCAAAAAAAATATTTAACTATTTTAAGGGGGAGTTCGGATGGCATAGTAATTATTCAGGATGGCAAAATCAAATTTGTTAATCCTCGAGCTATTAATTTACTAGGTTATCCTGAACAGGAAATTTTAGATAAGAGATTTTCGGATTTTGTGGAACCGGCGTTTAGGTCTTTAATTGAAGAAAAATATCAATTAAGAATAAAGGGTAAAATTGTTAACGAAGAACAGTATGAGGTACCGGTCATTCAAAAAGCAGGTAAAATTTTACTGGTAGAATTGAACGTTTCATTGATTGATTATCTTGATAAGCCAGCTATTTTAGTTATTGGTCGTGATATTACAGTAAGAAAACAAAGAGAGCAGGCAGTTAATGGCGGCTCAGCAGAAATGATGGTGTTACTGGTTTAAGTTTAGCCCTAACTAAGCACCCCGATTTAATTTTATTAGATTTAATTTTACCCAAAAAGGACGGGATGAGTGTTTTAAGGGAACTGCGCCAGGATTCTTGGGGAATGGATGTACCGGTAATTATTTTGTCTAATTTAAGCGAAGCGGAGAAAATTAGTGAAGCCTCAGAAAAAGAAGTTTTTGATTATTTGGTTAAAGCCGATTGGAAACTAGAAGATGTTATAAAAAAGGTTAAAGATAAGTTAAAATAAAGCTTAAAAATAAACCCCCTTTTAAAAGGGGGTTTTTATTGCTTAAGTAAACTTAAAATGATATAATATTTTTGATTTAACCTTTTATTTTATGTTTTATTTAAGCGAAGTAATTAATGCCTCAGTTAGGGATAGTGCCGATACTATAGTGGGTAAATTGGTTGATTTTGTAATAGCCCAAAAGGCTGGCGCTTACTCATCTTTAGATTATATTTTAATTAAAGAAAAAAAAAGCAAAGAAACAATTTGGGTGCCTTTTAAATACGTTGAAAATTTAGGAAAAGGTTCTATAACGTTAGCCACAGTTTTATCTAAGATATCTAAAGTTCAGCCTAAAAAAGATTGTTTGTTTCTTTATAATGAAATTTTAGACCAGCAGATAGTTGATACTGGCGGGGTAAGAATTGTAAGAGTTAATGATTTACAATTAGGTTTATTTCAAGAAAAGATCTGTGTTTTAGGTATTGATGTTAGTTTTAAAGGGATTTTGCGTCGCTTAAATTTAGACAAGTTGGATTTTTTAAATGTTTTTAAGGTCTTTTTAATTGATTGGCGTAAGGCCCAACCAATTCACGGTCATTTAAAAGTAGATGCTTTGGCTGAGGGTTTAGTTAAATTACATCCAGCTGATTTAGCCAATATTGTAGAAAAGTTAAATTTAAACGAGGGTATTTTATTATTAAAAACTTTGGATGAAAATACCGCTGGTCGAGTTATGGAAGAAATTCAGCCGGAAATTCAGAAAATTTTAGTTCAACGTTTAGGTACCGAAGAATCGGCTCAGGTGGTTCAAAAAATGTCAGTTGATGAGTTGGTCGACTTGATTCAATCTCTTTCTTCGGAAGAAGCAGCGGCCATTTTAAAAAAACTACCTGAAGATATTAAGACTCAACGAGTTAAAAAAATGTTGGTTTATTCGGAAGATACTGCTGGTGGTTTGATGAGTACAGAATATTTGACTGCTTTTAATAATTCTACAGTTGAGGAAGTGATTGAAAATATTAAGAAACATTTTTCCGAGTTTAATACGCTTCATTTTATTTATATTATTGATAAAGATGGAAAATTTTTAGGCGTGGTGTCATTGCGGCATTTGTTGATTGCTGAAAAAAAACAAACCATGCAAGAGATTATGAAGAATTTAGTGAAGTTGCCAGTGGTAAGAGTTGACCAAGATATTAAAGAAGTTTCTTCTATCATAACTAAATACAATTTAATGTCTATTGCTGTAGTTGATAAAGATGAAAAAATGTTGGGTGTGGTGACGGTAGATGATTTAATGCGTTATTTTTTACCTCAAGCTTAGTTTTTTAGGATATTTATATGTGGAAAAAGACAAAAAAAATTTGGCCCCGTATCTTGTTTTTTTTCAGCGTGATCGGTCCGGGAATTATTGCGGCTAATGCTGATAATGATGCCGGAGGTATTAGTACTTATTCAATAGTTGGAGCTCATTTTGGCACAACCATGCTTTGGGCTTTATTTTTAATTACTTTTTCTTTGGCAATTACTCAAGAAATGGGTGTGAGAATCGGGTTAACTACTCGTCAAGGTTTAGGTGGGGTGATTCGTGAACGTTTTGGCATGCGTTGGACTGTTTTTGCTATGTTGACTTTGTTGGTGGCTAATCTAGGAACAATTGTAGCCGAATTTGCTGGCATTGCTTCTTCTTTAAGTATTTTTGGCATTAGTAAATATATTGCTGTACCTATTGGTGCTTTAATAGTTTGGTTGGTGTTGTCACGCGGTTCTTTTAAAATCGCCGAGAGAATATTTTTAATCTTTTCCCTTTTTTATTTAGTTTATATTATCAACGGTTTTTTGATTCATCCCAATTTTGGTGAGGCTGTTAGTTCTTTGTTTTTGCCTCATTTGGAATGGTCTGCTCCTTTTATCTTAACCCTGATTGCTATGATTGGAACCACTATTACACCTTGGGGCCAATTTTTTATTCAATCATATGTGGTTGATAAGGGTTTAGATGTTAAACATTATAAGGTAGAAAAAATCGAAGTGTTTGTTGGGGCGTTTTTAACTAATATTGTTAGTTTTTTCATTATTATTAGTACAGCAGCAACTTTACACAAATATGGTTTTAGAATTAACGACGCTAAAGATGCAGCTTTAGCTCTAAGGCCTTTAGCTGGCCATTTTGCGGAAATACTTTTTGCCTTCGGTCTTTTTAGTTCTTCCATGCTAGGCGCGTTTATTTTGCCGACAACCACTGCTTATGCAATTAGTGAAGCATTTGGTTGGGAAAATGGTTTCAACTCTACCTGGAAAGAAGCTAAGGGTTTTTATAGTATTATCTTATTAAGTTTGATTCTTGCGGTAATCATTGTTCTTTTGCCTGGTCTGCCCTTAATTAAAGTAATGTTGTTCTCCCAAGATATCAATGGCATCTTACTGCCTATAATTTTAATTTTTGTTATGATTATTATTAATGACAAAAAAATTATGGGGGAATTTGCCAATAAACGAACTGGCAATATTATTACCTGGTTAACAGTGATAGGTATTATCATTTTAACAATTATACTTTTATTTTTTTCATTTATTTAAATTAGAGCGGGTTGTTAAAAAAGTTATGAAAAAGGAATCTCTATCTTTTTTTGAGGCTATGGCAGTTCTTTTGTGCGGCACAATTGGTGCTGGAATTTTAGGTATACCATATGCTGTTAATAAGGTTGGGTGGGGATTGGGTATGCTTTATATCATTTTATTAGGTTTGTTAATGTTGGGTTTAAATTTGATGTTGGGGGAAGTAGCCTTAAAAACCAAACAACCAATGCAACTTACTGGTTTAGCGGAATTTTATCTGGGCAAAACAAGTAAAAAAATAATGGCCTTAACAATGTTGTTTAGTTCTTTTGGGGCTCTTTTGGCTTATGTTATTGGTGCTGGACAAATTTTAGCCAGTTTATTTGGCGGTTCTTTATTTTTTTGGAGTATAGCTTTTTGGATGGCAGGGAGTGTTTTAGTTTATTTTGGCCTAGCTCTAGTTAAAAAATTAGATTTATTTTTGAGTTTAGTAATTGTTGGAATTATTCTTTTGATTTCTTTTTTAAGCATGCCAGAGATACATTTACCACATTTACAAACCATATCTTTTAATAATCTTTTATTTCCTATTGGTATTATTTTGTTTGCCTTTCAAAGTTCCTCGGCTATTCTTCAGGCGGAAAGTCTTTTACCTTCAAAACAAAAGAAATTAAAACGAGTGATTATTTTTTCTAGTTTAATTATTACCTTTGTTTATGCGTTTTTTTCCACCGCTGTCTTAGGTGTGACTGGGTCATCCACAACAGAGGTGGCTACGATTGGTTTGGGACAAAAAATGGGAGGAAGTTTTTTACTTTTAGTTAACGCTTTTTCTTTATTTGCCATGACTAGTGGTTTTCTTAATTTATCTTCTGCTATTAAAAATGTTTTTTTGTGGGATTATAAAAAATCAAATTTGTTTTCTTGGGCAGCCACTATCAGTGTTCCTTTACTTTTATTTTTGTGTGGTTTTAGAAGCTTTATCAAAACCGTTGATATTATTGGCTCGGTTTTAGGTTGTGTGGTTGCCGTTTTAATTATTATGATTTATTGGCGTGCGAAACAAAAAGGTGATTTATCCTCAGATAAATTTAGAATGCATCATATTTTATTATTAAGTGCCGTGATTATCGCCATTTACTTGGTGACTTCAATCTATACTTTAATTAAGCAATTTGTATGAGTAAAAATATAGAAATTAGTATTTTGGGTACTGGCAACATGGGAACAGCTTTGGCTAAATTAATTAGTGGTAATGGTTATCGGGTTAAAATGTGGGGAATTGATCAAGAGGCGATTAATAATATTAATACCCATCATGAAAACAAAAAATTTTTGCCAGGAGTTCCTTTAAATGATCATGTTACTGCCCATTTAGAATTATCCGAAACAATCAAAAACACTAAAATAATTATTGTGGCCGTTCCCACCCAAGTGACCCAAGGGGTATCAGAAAAGATGGCAACTTATTTGAATAAGGAACAAATAATTTTAAGCGCTTCTAAAGGAATAGAAATGAACACCGGTTTAACGGTTACTAAAATTATTAAAAAACACATCCCTAGATTTTGTCAGAAAAATTTAGCTGTTTTAATGGGTCCTTTGTTTGCCTCAGAAATTTCTCAGGGGGTGCCTACTGTCGGAGTGATAGCTACTTCCAAAATTTATAATTTTAAAATTCTTAAAGAAGTTTTTCAAAATTCAACCTTTTTCGTTCGCTATAGTAAGGACTTAATCGGCGCAGAATTAGCGGGTGCTTTAAAAAATGTTTATGCAATTATTTTGGGCGTTTGTGATGGTTTGGGCTACGGTTGGAATACTAAATCGGCCGCTATAACCGCAGCAATTAAAGAAATGGCTTTGGTCGGAACTTATTTAGGTGGCCGAAAAGAAACCTTTTATGAATTAGCTGGGATGGGTGATTTATTAACTACTGGTTTTGGAGAAAAAAGTCGCAATCGACGTTTCGGGGAAAAAGTTTGTTCTGGTTTGTCTGTAAATGATGTCTTAAAAGAAATTGGACAGGTAGTAGAAGGTGCTTCAACTGTAAAAATTTTATCTCGTTTGCTACAAAAAAGTAAAATTAAAACCCCGCTTTTAAAGGCGGTTAATGATTTGGTTAATGATAAAAAAGATCCCTGTCAGATAATGTTGCAAATTTTAGAAAAATAATTTTATTATGATATTAATTATTAATTCCATTATCCCAATATTTATTTTGATTTTTTTGGGTTGGTTGTGTACAAGAATAAAATTGTTTAATAAAGAGCAGTCTTCTGCTCTTAATAACTATGCTTATTATATTGCCATGCCCGTTTTGATTTTTCAGACTTTAAGTAAGATGGATATAAAGTCAATTTGGCAATCTAATTTTGTTTTGGTAAACATTCTGGCTGTTTTAGTTGTAATTATTTTAGTTTATATTTTAGGTAAAGTTTTCAAAATAAATCGTCAGACTCTTGGTGTTTTTATCGTTGGGTGTTTTTTAGGTAATGTTGCCTTTATTGGTATACCTTTTCATTCTTTGTTATTAGGAAAAGACGGAGTGGCTTATTCTTCAATTAGCGCCGCTTTAATAACTTTTTTAGCTTCAACAATCGGAATATATTTGATTGAAAAAGGGTTGGTTTTTAAAGAAGTGTCTTTGAGAAAAAAAATTAATAATTTAATAAAAATTATTTTTAAACCAATGGTTTTTTCCGTTTTGCTAGCGGTAGCTTTTTCTTTTTTAAAAATTAATTTACCATCAGTTATAACTAAAGTTTTAGATATTATTTCTTCCTCTACTACAGCTGTATCTCTTTTTGCGGTCGGTATTTTTATTTATGGCAATTCTATAAAAGAACGTTTCAGTTTGACCCTAGCTTTAACTATCGGTTCTCTTGTGGTTATGCCTTTTGTTGCTTGGGTTATGACTTGGTTTTTTCCTTTAGGCAAAACAGAGATGATAACAACTGTTTTGCAAGCAGCCATGCCTCTAGCCACCATGAATTTTATTTTAGCTCATCAATATAAGATTGAAGAAAAATTAATAGCTAACGCCATTTTATTAAGTACAGTTTTATCAGCTGTAACTTTGCCTGTTTGGATTTGGATAATTTCTTAATATGAAATATATTGTTTCTTTAGATGTCGGTACGTCTTCCGTTAGAACTTTGATTTTTTCTCCCGAGGCGCAAATTAAGGGCATTTTTCAAATTGAATTAAAATCTTCCTATCCTAAGATAGGTTGGGTAGAACAAGATCCCCAGGAACTATGGGAAAAAAGTCAAGAAGTTGTAAGGCAAGCTGGTGAATTTTGTCAGAAAAACAATTTAGCTATTGGAGGCTTAGCAATAACTAATCAACGCGAAACTATCATCGCCTGGTCAAAAAAAACCGGACAGGCAATCTATCAAGCTATTGGTTGGCAAGACAGAAGAACAGCTGAAGAATGCCAGAAATTAGTTAAACGTGGTTTTGAGGATAAAATTTATCGCCGTACCGGTTTGTGTTTAGATCCTTATTTTTCCGCTTCTAAAATTAAATGGATTATTACCAATGTTCCTCAAGCAAAAAAATTAATTAGAAAAAATGATTTATTGGTTGGTACAGTTGATACTTGGATGATTTGGAATTTTACTAAAGGACAACAACACGTTACTGATGTTTCTAATGCCAGCCGGACGATGCTGTTTAATATAAATTCTTTAGTTTGGGATAATGATTTGTTAAAAATTTTTAGAATTCCTCAAAATATTTTGCCCACAGTCAAAGCTTCTTTTTCTGTCAATCAAAATTTTGGTTTAACGACTATTTTAGATGAAAAAATTCCTATTTTGGCAGTTTGTGGTGATCAGACTTCTGCTTTATACGGGGAACAATGTTTTAAAAAAGGTCAAACAAAGATAACTTATGGCACTGGTGGTTTTGTCGTGGTTAATGCTGGAGAAAAAATAAAATTAAATAATCCCAAAATAATTACAACCATTGCTTGGCAAATTAATAAAACCATTGTTTATGCCTTAGAAGGAAGTATTTTTCAGAGCGGTGGTTCTTTAAAGTGGCTAAGAGATAATTTAGGTTTATTTAAAGATTATACCGAAGCTAATTTGTTATCGGAACAAACTCAAGATTCTAAGAATGTTTATTTTGTTCCAGCTCTTACCGGCTTAGGTTCTCCTCATTGGCTGCCTCAAGTTCAAGGATTAATTAGGGGACTAACTAATCAAACTACTGCCGGACATTTAGTTAATGCTGCTGTTGAGTCAGCGGCTTTTCAAGTTGATGATATTTTAGAAACAATAAAAAAGAACTACAAAATTAAGATTAAGTCTGTAAAAGTGGATGGCGGTTTAACTAAGAATAAACATTTATTGGATTTTCAAGCTGGTATTTCTCGGGTTAGAGTTTTTAAATCTGTAAATTCGGAAATGACTGGATGGGGAGTGGCTTCTCTGGCTGGACAATCCTTAAAGTGGCCACTAGTGCCTTTATTATTAGAAAGTGAAACTAAATTCCAAATGTCTTCTCAACAGAGAAAAGAAAAAAAGACTGGATGGAAAAAAAATATTGGAATAGTTTTAAATAATTAAATCAAAAATAAATTTTTTAAAATAAAAAATATGCGTTGGTTGAAAAAAAGAAATATTATCATTGGAACTTTGGCAGTAGTCGTTATAGTTTTGGTTATTGCTTCAAGGTTTTCTGTCAAGCCCAAGGAGATGTCTACCGCAATGGTGGCTAAAGGTAAGCTGATTCAATCCGTTGATCCTTCTGGTTCAGTTAAATCTAAGACTGAAATTAATTTAAATTTTGACACTGTCGGTAGGATTGCTAAAATTTATGTTAAGGTCGGCGATAAGGTAACTGAAAAACAACTATTAGCTAATCTAGAAAGCAGAAATTTAGATTCTGCTGTGGAACAAGCTAGAGCAGATTTGTCTAGAGCCAAGGGTAATCTGGATTCTTATATGGCTGGGGCTACTTCAGAAATCATTGCCCAGTATGAAGCTGATGTACAAAAAGCCGAGGCTAATTTGAGTAAAGCTCAAATTGATTTAGATAATTTAAAAGCTAGTTTAGAGCAAAGTTATAAAAATGCTTACATTAATCAGCTAACTAACTTACAAGGGTCAATTACTCCTTTAGAAACTTCAATGACCGACATGGATTCTATTTTAGGTTTAGAAAATGAGAATGCTAATAATGATTTTGATAAGGCAATAACTAATTTGGATAATTCTTCTTCTTATTACGCGGCTGCTCGTTCTAGTTTTTTAACTACTAGAAATTTTTTAAATGAATTTAAATCCAATTTAAATAGTTTAGATATTAATTCTTCTTTTACCTTGATTGAAGAATCTACGGCCAAAGCTAAGGCGGCCTTAAACGCTGCAGGAACAGCTTTGAATAATACTTGGACGGTTTTAGATAAAATAGATACTGCCAACCCCTCTAACGGCATAAGCGTAACAACTATTAATAGTAAAAAAATTATTATTGATACTGATCGAACTTCTGTGACCGCCAAAAAGAGTGTAGTTTTAGGAGGGGAACAAAATATTGCTACCGCTAAGTTGAATTATGGTTTAGAGCCGGGGTCAGTTGGAGCCTCTCAATTAGCCCAATATGAGGCTAATATAAAAATTTATGAAGCAGCTCTTTCTTCTGCCCAGGCTGCTTTGGAGTCTAAAAAAGCACCACCGCGTCAGGTTGATTTAGAATCGTATCAGGCCTCTGTTAAGGCTGCTGAAGCAAATTTGGCGTCGACCGAAGCTAATCGAAGCAAGGCTTTTATTTATGCTCCAGTAAATGGAATTATTACTCAAAAAAATAATGAAGTGGGAGAAACTAATTCCAGCTCTCAATCAGTTTTGGTAATGTTAGCGGAATCTGATTACGAAATTGAAGTTAATGTTGCTGAGTCCGATATTGCTAAAGTTAAAGTTGGTCAGACAGTAGATGTCACTCTTGATGCTTTTGGCGACGAACGTATCTTTAAAGGTTCTGTAACTATGATTGATCCGGCCGAAACTTTAATTTCCGATGTAGTTTATTATAAAGTTAAAATTTCTTTGAATCGAGAGGAAAACTTAAATATAGATAAAAATATAACCGTTCAAGAATTTGATAGCATCAAGGCAGGAATGACTGCTAACGCCGTGATTTTTACTGATTTTCGAGATAGTGTTTTAATTGCCCCGGAAAGAGCTATCGTAGCTAAAGATAATAAAAAAATCATTAGAATATTAGTTGATAAGAAAAAACAAAAAATTGAAGAAAGGGAAGTGATAACTGGTTTACGAGGTAACGACGGAATGATTGAGATTATTTCCGGTATCAACGAAGGTGATGAGGTAGTGACTTTTATTAAAAATTAATATGTCTTTAATTAAGATAGAAAATTTGTGTAAAGATTATAAAAATGAGGAAGTTTTAACTCCAGTTTTACATCATCTTAATTTTTCTATTGAAAAAGGTGAATTTGTAGCTATTATGGGTCCCTCGGGTTCTGGTAAATCAACTTTAATGCATATTTTAGGATTACTAGATCGTCCATCTTGTGGTATTTATGAATTAGACGGAAAAGATGTAACAAAATTCACCGATGATGAATTAGCTTCTTTACGAAATCACAAGATAGGCTTCATTTTTCAATCGTTTAATTTGTTGCCTAGAACAACTGTACTGGAAAATATTAAATTGCCGTTATTTTATAGCCAAATTCCGGTTAAAGAACACGATGAGATGGCTAAAAAGGCTTTAGCGGCAGTCGGTTTAGAAAAAAGAGCCGACTATCTCTCTAACCAATTATCTGGAGGAGAAAAACAAAGAGTAGCTATTGCTCGAGCTTTAGTTACTGAACCAGAAATAATTTTTGCCGATGAACCAACTGGTAATTTAGATAGTAAGTCTGGTGGTTTAGTGATGACTATTTTGCAAAAACTTAATATTGAAAAACAACACCGACATACTATAATTTTAGTTACTCATGAAACTTATACCGCGGAATTTGCTGAAAGAATTATTAGAATTAAAGACGGACAAATTTTAAGTGACGAAAAAGTTTTAAATAGAAAAAAAGCTGAAGACGGTTTGGTTAAATAGATGTGTTATTTTATGTTTTGGTTATATAACTTAAAATTAGTTACTAATACTTTAATTAAAAATAAACGACGTACCATTTTAACAATGCTTGGTATTGTTATTGGTGTTGCCGCTGTTATTTTTATTAATTCTGTTGGAGCCGGAGCTCAAAGTTTAGTTTTTAACCAAGTAAAAAGTATTGGTTCTAATTTAGTTAATATTTTCCCGGGCGGTAGTGAAGAAGAAGGCCCACCAGCTTCGGTAATGGGAATTATTATCGCCACCTTAACATATAATGATGCTGAGGTAATTATTGATAGAATTGCTCATGTGGAAGCGGTAGCCTCTTATGTTTCTGGCAATGCTACTTTGTCTTGGCGTTCAACTTCTAGCGATACTAACTTTTCTGGAACAACCGCTTCTTATCTTCAAGTTGAAGATACTCAAATTGAAGATGGACGATTCTTTACTAAAGACGAAGAAAAAGATTTAAGTAAGGTGATCGTTTTGGGTAGTCAAATTAAGGAAGATATTTTTGGCGATCAAAATCCAATTGGAGAAACAATCAAACTTAAGAAAGAAAACTTTAAGGTAATTGGTGTGATGAAAAAACGTGGTTCTTCTGGTTTTCAAAATTATGATAATCAGGTTTTTATTCCTTTAAAAACTGCTCAAAAAATACTTTTAGGCATAAATCATGTTTCTTTTATTAGAACCAAAATTGATAAGGAAGAAAATATTATAACAGCTGTGGAACAAATTCAACAGTTATTGCGTGAAAGGCATGATATTAGTAACCCAGCTCAAGATGACTTTAGTGTTCGCAATCAAGCTCAAGCCCTGCAAGTTTTAGGCTCTATTACTGACATTTTGCGTTTATTTATGACAGCGGTAGCCGGTTTAGGTTTGTTAGTCGGAGGAATTGGTATAATGAACATTATGTTAGTAGCTGTTAATGAGCGGGTTAGAGAAATCGGTTTGCGTAAAGCTATTGGTGCGACTTATAAAAATATTCTAAGACAATTTCTTTCAGAAACAATTTTTATTTCCTCTTGTTCCGGTCTGATCGGTATTATTATTGGTGTGATTTTATCTTTTTTGACCTCTTTAATTATTAGAAGTTTAAATTATAGTTGGGATTTTGTTATTTCTTGGCAATCTATACTCTTAGGTTTTGGTGTATCTTTTGCCATTGGTTTAATTTTTGGTGTTTATCCAGCTAAAAAGGCCGCTAAGTTAGAACCAGTAGAAGCTCTTCGTTATGAATAAGTTATATTTAATTAAATCGTCTCTTAATAATTTATTTAAAAATAAAGTGCGGAGTGCTTTAACTATTTTAGGTATATCTATTGGTATTGTTGCAGTAATTGTAGTAATGTCAGCAGGGGACTCTTTGAAAAAATTTGTTTCTGGACAATTAGAGATGTTTGGGCCAAATTTGATTCAGATAGAAGTTAAGGTTCCTTCAACTAAAAAAAATTCTACTGATAATGCCATGGGATTGGCTACCGGTGTAACAATTACCACTTTAACTTATGATGACGCGGAAGCAATTGCTAAACTTAAAAATGTTGAAGCCATCTCTCCCGGTTTGACGGGACAAGAATTAGCTAGTTTTGAGGGCCAAATTAAAAAAAGTTTGTTGTGGGGTGGCAGTGAGGATTTTTTAAAGGTTAATAGGATGAATTTAAAGGAAGGAAGGTTCTTTTCCAAAGAGGAAAATGATGGTTTGGTTAAAGTGGCTGTTTTAGGTTCAAAAGTAAAAGAAAAATTATTTGGCGATTCTGATTGTTTGGGTAAAAATATTAAATTGAATAGAACCAATTATCGAGTAATTGGCGTTTTTGAAAAGCAAGGGGCAGCGGGTTTTATGGACATGGATAGTATTATTTATCTTCCGGTAAAGACCTTGCAAAAGCAAATTTTGGGAGTTGATCATGTAATTTTTATTAGTTTGGTAGTTAAAGATCAGACCAAAATTGATGATACAGCCGATGAAATAGTTCAATTGTTGCGGTTACGTCACAACATCACTTCACCAGAAAAAGATGATTTTTCTGTTACAACCATGGCTGAGGCCCAGTCGATGATTGACACTATTTTTAATGGTTTAACAATCTTGTTGTTAGCATTAGTGGCTATTTCTTTATTGGTTGGTGGGGTAGGCATAATGAATATTATGTATGTTACCGTTTCTGAGAGGACTTACGAAATAGGATTGCGGAAGTCCGTGGGTGCTACTAATCAGGATATCTTTTTTCAATTTTTATTTGAATCTCTAGTTATGACTCTGGCTGCTGGTTTTGTAGGTATTTTAGTTGGTTTATTTTTAGTTTATTTAATTTTTGTAATCGCTGCTTCTCAAGGTTTTGTCATGGAATTTAATTTTTCTTTATTCGGAATTTTAATAGCAATAATTTTTTCCTTAACAGTCGGTTTAATTTTTGGGCTGACTCCGGCTAGACGAGCATCTCTTTTAGAACCAGTTTCCGCTTTAAGGCAAGAATAATTGATTGATTTTAATACTTTAAATTGATATAATAAAGTTATAGATTTTAATATGTATTTTTTAGGTTATATTTGGACAAATTGGCTTTATATTCCCATTTTTAACGCTTTGATCTGGCTGTATAACGGACCAGCAAAAGAAAATTTGGGTTATGCGGTTATAATTTTAACAATTGCCCTTCGGGTAGTTTTGTTGCCTTTTAGTGTTATTTCTGAAAAAAACAAAGCTAAATATCGTATTTTAAATGAAAAAGTAGATATTTTGAGAAAAGATTTTAAGAACGATCCAGTTGCCTTGAAAGCCCATGTCCGAGATCTATTTAGAAAAAATAAGGTCAAACCTTGGGCTAAAACTCTTGTTTTAGCTGTTCAAGGCTTGACCTTAGTTTTGTTGTATCAAGTTTTTATGGGCGGTCTAACTAGATATAAGATGAATGTGTTGTATCCTTGGGTGACAAAGCCAGAAATTATTAATACTAAGTTTTTTGGTTTTGAATTAAGCGTGAGAGATTGGCGTTGGGCAGCGGTAGTTGGTTTAATTTTATTTTTTGAAAATTATTTAGAACAAAGAAAAAGAAAAACTACTAGAGGAGAGCAGTTATATGCTATCTTTTTTCCTTTAGCTACCTTTTATTTATTGTGGTTGCTGCCCATGGTAAAAGCCGTTTTTATTTTGACATCTATAGGTTTTTCTTATATACTATCAATGTTTAAGGGGGTATTTGTAACAGAAAAAAAAGCTAAATAAACTTAAAATTAGCTAAAATTATGGGAGCAGAATCATTAGACAAATTAATGTATAATTTCGTCATGGAGGATGTTTTACACGGTTTTTTTATTTATGTTCCACCAGGATATGTAGCCTGTGTTTATGATATGGGACGTGGGGTTCTTAAAAAAGTGTTGGCTCCGGGGTTGCATTTAAAAATACCATTTTGGCAAAAAGCGAAGTTATTTAACACACAAACTTTAGAGTATAGCATACGTAAAGATTTCAATGCTAGTAATGAAAAAGCTTTGGGTGATCTTCCTGTGACCGGAACCACTTTAGATAATAAAAAAATTAGTATTGAAGGAACAGTTTTATTAAGGTTAGATGTTCATCAAATTCCAGCTATTTGGCAAACAATTGGAGAAGACTTCGTAGAGAAGATAGTCCGTCCAACTATTCGAAGCCGTTTTAGACTAATTTCATCTCGTTACAATTTTCAAGATATTGTTTCTACACACCGTGATTTAGTAGAAACTGAGCTAAAAAATGAGCTGGAAAGAATATTCTACCCTCGTGGTATTTATGTAGAAAATATTTTATTGAGTGAGATAGAAAATAAAGGTTCGGCTGTAGTTAAAGAATAAGAAAAACCCGCCATTTAGGCGGGTTTTAAATTTGGATTAGTCTTTGATTTTCATCAATTATTTTGAAAGATAGTTTTTTTGTTTTATACTTTTTGAGAATAATTTTAATTTTTTGAGACCATTCAATAGCCACGACTACGTTTGGCTGGTTGAGATAATCTAGTAAGCCCAATTCAATGATTTCCGCTTCATTTTTGAGTCGATAGCAATCCACATGAATTAATTGTTTAACTAGTTTGTTTTTAAGATTATAAATTTTAATCAAATTAAAAGTTGGACTACGGACTGGTTTTTTTATTCCTAAACCTAAGGCTAGGCCCTTAACAAAAGCAGTTTTTCCCGCCCCCAACTGTCCTTCCAATTTTAGAATTTCTCCACCCTTAAGCTGTTGAGATACTCTTTTACCTAATTTAAGAGTTTCTTGGAGATTTTTACTTTTTATTAGCATATTTTTTAGCTAAAAGATAAGTGTTTTCCAACAACATGGCTACTGTCATTGGGCCAACTCCACCTGGCACAGGAGTGATCCACCCTTTTTTTGTTAGGGTGGTAGCAAAATTAACGTCCCCAACTACTCGGTTATTCTTTAATTTGTTGATGCCCACATCAATAACAATGGCATTATTTTTAAACATTTGCCCATTTAAAATATTAGGTTTGCCAACAGCTACTATGACAATGTCGTAGGATTTTAAAGAGTTAAACTGGCGAAAGTTAAGACGGTCAGTTTTAATATTTTTTTGGACTAAAATATTTTGCAAGGGAGTCGTAAAAACATCACTTTTGCCAATAATTGCACATTTTTGTTTGGTAGAAGTTTTTTTGGCCTGCAAAGTGTTTTTAATTAATAACCAAATTGCTTTAGTTAAAACCGGTTCAATAGTTTTTTTGCCAGATATTATTTTTTGTATATTCTGAGGGTGAAAACCATCAACATCCTTTTTAGGATCAATAGCATTGATTATTTTATTGGTTGGGAGATGGGGCGGTAGAGGAAGCTGAACTAAAATGGCTTGAATAGAAGAAGTTTGATTTAGTGTTTCAATTTTTTTGATAATTTGTTCTGCAGAAGTTTGAGTAGGAAAAATAAATTTTTTAAATTCTATTCCTACTTCACGACAAGTCTTTTCTTTTAGAGAAACATAGAGTTTAGAAGCCGGATCGTCGCCAACTAAAATAACACTCAATCCTGGTTTAACTGCGGAGTGGGTAATTTTCTTTTTAAGGTTTTTTCTTATTTTTTGGGCAATTTTCTTGCCATCTATGATATTCATTGTTTGCTATTATAAGCTAAACACCGCTAAAAGTAAAGGAGAGGGCCTGATTTTATTCTAATTTTAAACCAGCCGTTGTGTAATTATTAGAGGCATTCCAAAGCATCCAACCATCAGATGACTTTTTTTCTACTTCATCAATTTGTAAACGAATTTTTTCTGCATCGTAGACTGCACCCATGTTAAAGGCTTGTAACCAAGGTCTTAATTTTGCCCGTTTATTTTCAAACCAAGGCAATCCTTTTTCTAAGCCGTGGGCAATAATTTCTTGGGGGTGGTCGGCTGGGTTGTTAAAATTTAGATGACCAGGAAAATAATGAGAAGGATACATCATGGGGCAAATATAATCTACCTGGTCAACAGCATCAACTATTCTTTGGCCTATACCCAAATCATCTGTGTGCTCCATCGTTAAACCAAATAAGTCAACTGAAAGCCAGACGGGTGCATCTGTCATTTCTTGATTTAGAAATTTAAAGAAGTCGGCCATCACTTCAAATTTAGATTTAGGTGTGTTGTAAACGATATTTTTGATATTTCCGTCGCTGGGAAAACGAATATAGTCAAAATTAATTTCATCAAAACCCAGGTCGGTCGCTTCTTGGGCAATTTGCAAATTATATGCCCAAACATATTTATTGCTCATGTCCACCCAAGCTAAGTTCATTCGGTCTCTCCAAATTTGACCTGTTTTGTTTTTAAGGGCCCATTCAGGACGTTTTTCGGCGAGGACAGGATCTTGAAAAACCGTTTGTCTGGCAATCACATAAATATTTTTTTCGTGAAGTTTTTGGATAAGGTCGGGCAAATTTTTGATCCGAATATCCTTTAAGCCGAGTTTTTTAGCCAATTCTACTTGAGTATCATAAAGCACTAAACCACTATAATCTTTAATATCAATAACTACGGCATTTAATTCCGTTTTTTCAATCAAATCAATAATAGAATCAATTTTTTTAGAGTTACCAGCCGAATAGGCGGTTAAATAAATAGCTTTAACTGTTTGTTGGGGTGGCTTTTGTTTTTGATCTTCATTTATAGTTTGAGCAAAAACAGACTCGGTTTCTTTAATTTGGGTTTTGGTGATGGACCACTGCCAAAAAATGACTCCCAAAGCTAAGCAACTAAGAAAGATAAAAAATAACAAACGTTTGTTATATTTTTCTTTAATCATAAGCTGGGGTAGAGCGGAAATTTTTTAGTTAATTCCGCCACCTCTTTTTTTATAGACGATAATTTATCATCGTCTTGATAGTTATTAATAGCCTGATCAATCCAATTAGCTACCAATTCCATTTCTTTTTCTTTAAATCCTCTTGTGGTCAAGGCGGGAGTTCCTAATCTGATACCCGATGGATCATTAGGGGTCCGAGAATCATCAGGAATCATATTTTTATTTACCGTAATGCCGGCCTTATCCAGGGCTATCTGAGCCTCTTTACCACTAAGATTTTTATTAGTTAAATCAATTAAAAGTAAATGATTGTCAGAACCACCAAAACACAAAGTGTAATTTTTGGTTAAAAATTCACGTTCTAAAATTTTAGTATTCTTTTTAATCTGTTGAGCATAATTTTTGAATTCCGGTTCCAAGGCTTCTTTAAAGGCTACAGCTTTAGCCGCGATATTATTTTCGTGCGGGCCACCTTGGAAACCAGGGAAAACAGCTTTGTCAATGTCTTTGGCAAATTTTTCTTTGCACATAATCATGCCGCCACGAGGTCCACGCAAGGTTTTATGTGTGGTGGTGGTGACTACGTCAAAAATTGGTACTGGATTATTCATAACACCACCGGCAATTAAGCCAGCGGTATGAGCAACATCGGCCATAGTAATAGCACCAACTTCATCAGCAATTTCTTTAATTTTTTGATAATCAATTTCGCGGGAATAAGCAGAATAACCAACTAAGATTATTTTAGGTTTATGCTCTAAAGCCATCGCACGTAGATTATTTAAATCTATTAATCCGGCGGTGTTAGTCTTATAGCGGACAAAGTTAAAAATTTGGGCCATGTAAGTAACTGGGTGGCCATGGGTCAAATGTCCACCGTGAGACAGGTCCATCCCTAAAACAGTTTCACCAGGTTTCAGTAGAGCAAAGTAAACAGCAATGTTGGCTGGAGCACCAGAGAGTGGCTGGACGTTGACATGTTCGGCGCCGAATAGTTGTTTTGCCCGCTCAATGGCCAGTTGTTCCACTTCATCAATAAAATGACAGCCACCATAATAACGTTTACCTGGATAACCCTCGGAGTATTTATTAGTTAAAACTGATCCTAGGGCTTCTAAAACTGCTGGCGAAACAAAATTTTCCGAAGGGATCATTTCCAAGGTTTCTTCTTGACGGTTTTTTTCGCATTCAATTGATTTATAAAGAATTTCATCAAAATTTTTTAAAGTCTGATTATGCATATTTTTAGCTTAAAATAGATAAATTTTCCGAAACCGAAATCAACCTTTTATAACATATTACTTAATTATTTAAAAAGTATTTAGTTACTTTTATTTTATCATTCTCTTGACAATTTAAGCAAATATTGTTAGCGTAAATTTATCTGTTCTTTTACAGCGGAGGCTAAAAAAGAGGGGGTAGTAAAAGTGGAAAATAAGACTGCGACAGGTGTAACAGATGAAGCGATATTTCAATTTCGGAAAAACTTTTTAGATGTTGGAATTAACATTCCAGAATCTAAAGTCATCGCAGAAATTGAAAATCGCTTTTTGCGCAGTAAATTAATTCCCGAAGAATCATCTTTTTGGGGTGATCACCCCGAAGTGGCTTTTCAGGATGGGTATAGTTTTTTTCTTGACGAAGTCGGTTTTTGGCAAACACTTTTTGTTGTTGATGATAAACAGCAAATCGTTGATTGCCGTAAGGTAAATCAATGGATTTTTATCGTTTCCACTAATCACGCGATAGAGAGATTTTTAAAACATTCATCTCAGATGCACAGATATTACGAAACTCGTATTTTAGCTGAAGATGATTTGCTGACGAGAATCTCAGCCAGTGTCTTGGTCGAGTCAAACATGATGCGAAATGGTGAAAAAAAAACGCGTCATGGTAAAAACAAAGACTTTTATTATAGCCTAGAAGAATCTAATGACTCTAAAGCACCCTTGCTTTTTATCGTTGAAAATGGGTTGGATCGGAAAAATCGTCCAACTCTAGTTATTATCACTTGCTATTTTTTCCGTGGTGATGGGGCCAGTAGGCATAAACCGAAAGCGCGCGACCGTCGCGCTGAAGAAAAAAGGACGTGGCGTAAATTAGCCACTAATCATTTGGAGGAACAAGAATAGAAACAAATTTAAACGATTGGAGGCCTGTTAACCAGGCCTCCTTTTTATTTTATTTTAGTTGTTTGTCCAAAGTTTGATTAACTAATAAATCGGCCTCCTTGTTTTTTTCTCTAGGTATGTGTTGGAAGGAAATTTTTTTAAAACCCAACGACAAATTATGAATTTTTAAAAAAAGGGGAGCGAGCTCAGCATTGCGCATTTTATATTCGTGATTGAGTTGTTTAATCATTAATTCACTATCGGAAAAACAAAAAATTTCTGATCCACCTAGTTCTTGGGCTTTATTTAAGGCATAAATTAAAGCTCGATACTCGGCTTGATTATTAGTAGTTTCTCCTAAATATTCGCCAAAAGCAGCCACAGTTTCTTCTTGGGTATTTTTAATAACTACACCAGCAGCAGCTGGTCCGGGGTTGCCTCGGGCGCCTCCATCAGTATAAATGAATAATTGCATATTTTTAGTTTGAAAAATTATTTTGATTTAATTTTAAATCTACAATTTTTAATTGTAATTCTCGGTTGCCATTCCACTGATTAACTGAAATTTCAAAAACCACATCAATTATATCTCCGGGTTTAAGAAATTCGCACCAATTTTTTCCAACTTTATTTTCATCACCAAAATTAAAACCAATCATTTTTTTATGTTCTAGAGAGTTATGTTTGACTAGTAATTTTAAGTGTTGACAATTTCCCCCAACGGCTTCGACACAAGCCACCGTTAGTCCACGGGCCAAATATTTTGGTTCAGGGTTGTTTTGACCAAAGGGTTCAAACTTTTCCAGTAAATCAAATAGATCCCAATTAATTTCTTCTAAGCTAACTTCAGCATCAATTGGTAAAATAGGAATTATTTTTTTGTCTAATAATTCTTGATTAATTAAGTCTAAGAATTGTTTTTTAAAATTTTCTAAACCCTCTTGGCTAGAATTTTTTAAAGTAAAGCCGCAGGCTTGAGGATGACCACCATATTTTTCAAACAAATTACTCAGTTTGACCATTTTTTTCATGATATCTATTTCATTAATGCTTCTTCCTGAGCCGTGAATTTTACCATCTGTTTGGGTCATGACTAAAACAGGTTTGTAAAATTCATTACATAATTTAGACGCAATTAAACCTACTAAACCAATTGGCCAATTTTCTTTAATTACAAAAATAATTGGCGCCTTGTCTTGGTTAGTCTCGTTAATCTGCGCTTTAGCTTCACTAACCATTTTTTCGGTAATTTTTTGACGCTCCTGGTTGTTAGCGTTGAGTTCTCTTGCCAACTCTTTGGCTTCGTCTTCATCAGCAGCTATAAGTAACTGAAAAGCGTTGTTAGCATGTTTAACTCGACCAGCCGCATTGATTCTAGGAGCTAATTGAAATGAGATATTGGAGGTAGTTAATTTAATAGGCGAGCTGTTAGTGTGGTTTTTGCCCAAGGTGGAGATTTCTATTAAGTGTTTTAAACCAGCTCGTTTAGTTTTATTTAAAACAATCAAACCATATTTAGTTAGCGTTCTTGATTCGCCAAGTAAAGGAACCATGTCGGCCACTGAAGAAATAGCCACTAAATCTAAAAGCCATTTTTCAAAATTTTCCAATTTAGTGTTTTGATTTCCCCAATATTTTTGAGCTAAGTTGTATTTGGTTAAGGCTTGGATAAGTTTAAAAGCTACTCCGCCACCAGATAATCCTTTATCAGGATAAGGCTCGTTGGGAACCTTAGGGTGGATAATAGCATTGGCCGGAGGGATATTTTGGGGAACATTATGATGATCAGTAATAATTACATCAATATTTTTTGATCTGGCCAAAGTAACTTCCTCAAAATTAGAAATACCACAGTCACAAGAGATTAGAAGTTTAGTTTTTGCTTCAGCTAAAATATTGATTGTGTTTTTGTTAATACCGTAACCATCAATTTCTCGGTCGGGCAGAAAAATATCTAAATGTTCAGCTCCTAAAGATTTAAGCGTTAAATAAATAATCGCCGCCGCGCACACCCCATCCGCGTCGTAATCGCCATGAATTACAATTAACTCCTTGTTTTCAATTGCTTGATAAATTCTAGTCACTGCCTTCTCCATATCTTGAAAAAGAAATGGATCGTGGACATCTTGAGAGTAATCGGGATAGAGAAATTCATCAATCTGGGTCTGTTTGGTCAAGCCTCGATTATTAAGTAATTGCAAAATCGTTCCAGGTATTTCTGGAAATTCTTTTTTAAAATCCTCACTGATTTTATCAGCCAATTGCCAGATTTTTTCCATAATCTAACAATTTTTATTTAAAAGCTGGAGAGATGGTCCAGGCTAACATACCAAAGACCACGATAAAAGTTAAGAAGACCCAAAATAATTTCAAGAGCTTTCTTTTTTTCATATTGTTTTTAATTTTATCTTTTGAGTATCGCCAAATAGGTTTCGCTAGGTATTTCTACTCGACCCTTGGACAACATTTTTTTCTTGCCAGATTTTTGTTTCTGTAATAATTTCATTTTACGGGTCCAATCGCCACCAGACATTTTGGCCAAAACATCTTTGCGCATAGCTGGTATTCTTTCCGAGGCAATAATTTTTCCACCGATGGTTGCTTGGATTTTTACTTCAAACATTTGTCTTGGTAAAGATTCTTTTAATTTTTGTACAACAGATCTGCCGGCTCGGTAAGCTTCATCTTCATACACTAGGAAAGAAAGTGCCTCAACATCTTCTTCGGCTACTAAAATTTTTAATTTAACTATATCAGCTGATTGATAATTTAAGATCTCATAATTTAGAGAAGCGTAGCCCGAAGAAACACTTTTTAATCGATCATAAAAGTCAACTAAAATGGAAGCTAGGGGAATATGGTAGTGCATAATGGCACGATTGGCTTCTAGATATTCTGTATTTTGATATAAACCGTGTTTTTCTTGTACTAATTGCATAATGGCTCCAATGTATTCTTTGGGAGAAACAATATCAGATTTAACCCAGGGTTCTTCAATTAATTTGATAAAAGTTTGGTCTGGTAGATCTTGAGGACTTTTAATAATTGTTTTTTCTCCACTAGTTTTGGTGATTTGATAAGCAACTGAGGGGACGGTTACAATAATTTTTAGATTATACTCTCTTTCTAGGCGTTCTCGGAAAATATCCAAATGAAGTAAACCCAAAAAGCCGCAACGAAAACCAAAACCCAAAGCTGATGAATGTTCTGCCTCAAAAGTTAGAGCAGCATCATTAAGTTTTAATTTTAAAATGGCCTCGCGTAATCTTTCAAAATCATTGCCTTGCTGACAAAAAATTCCCGCAAAAACCATTGGTTTAACATCTTTATAACCTGGCAAGGCTTGTTGACTGGGTGCGTCTTTTAAAGTAATAGTGTCACCAACACGACAGCCTTCAATGTTTTTTAGACCACTAACTACATATCCAATTTCTCCGGCTTTTACACAGTCGGAAGAGGAATATTTTGGTTTAAAATAACCGACCTCAATTAATTCACTTTCTTTTTGAGTTGCCATCATTAAAATTTTGTCACCTCGTTTTAAGTTTCCGCTGAGTACTCTAACATAAGCCACGACTCCTCGGTAATCATCATAAACTGAATCAAAAATCATAGCGCGGGTTTCTTGGACTTTATCATTTTGTGGTGGGGGAATCAATTCAATCACTTTGGCTAAGATTTTTTCTACACCTTCGCCGGTTTTAGCCGAGACTGACAAAATATCTTCTTCTTGGCAACCAATTAAATTGATTATTTCTTGTTTGGTTTCTTTAACTTTGGCTGATGGTAAATCGATTTTGTTAATTACAGGAATAATTTTTAAGTTTTGTTCCAGGGCTAAATATAAATTACCAATAGTTTGAGCTTGAACACCTTGGGTCGCATCCACCAAGAGAATTGTTCCCTCAACCGCAGCCAAGGAACGAGAAACTTCATAGTTAAAATCAACATGCCCTGGGGTGTCAATAAGATTTAAAATGTAATTTTGTCCATTAAGAGAATAGTTCATTCTCACTGGGGTTAGTTTAATAGTAATTCCACGCTCTCTCTCTAAATCCATAGAATCTAAAATTTGAGCTTTCATTTCTCTTTTACTGACAGTACCAGTAAATTCCAAAAGACGGTCGGCTAAAGTGGATTTGCCGTGATCAATATGGGCAATAATACAAAAATTCCTAATGTTATTCATAAAAAGCATTTTATCTTAAAAATAGCTTTTTGTATAGTCTTGACACTGATTCAGGTATTAGATAAATTTAAATAAGCAGTTTAGTTCTTTTTCAAACTTTTTAGTTGGGGACGAAAATGGATAGTTCTCTGAAGAGGATCCAATTTTCTGTCTGTGGCTGTAGCGCTTTTAAAAATAGACATGGTAGATTAATTTTTGGTGAAATTGGACAAGTCAAACAGTATACCCCACATTTTTTTTCTGTAGAAATCGGCTTAGAATTTTGTTACCGAATTTCTGAAAGAAAAATACATCTTAGCTCCCAAGAAATAGAGGAGATGATGCTAGAGATGATTCAAGCAGGGTTATCCTTGACAGAAAAGGATGTAACAATCAAGAAAGTTGGGGTTCCTTTTTTGCCTTTAGAAATTATTCAAGCGTCAGTTGAAGACCAAGTAAGTTATCTGCTGAGTTTATTTGGCAAAAAAGTTGCTGAGGAGACGTTTCAATCTCCGCCTTCCTCTCTACCCAACTAATAAAACAAAACAGCCCGTCATTTGACGGGCTTTTTTATTTATTAATTTCTGAAACATCTAGAGCTACATTAGGTTGATGTAAAAGCTTCTTCTTAAACACATTAAGAAGAATTAGCATTTCTTTATTTTTCAAAACAAAACTGATTAAAAAATAAATTGTTAAACCGCCTAATCCAGCAATTACACCTTGGCCAAAAATTCCCCAAAAAGTGTGGGTGTTAACTACCCAGACAGCTACTTGTTTTAAGCCCTGAATTGTTATTCCCATCAAAATAGCCGCAATACTAATTTTGTAAACGGAGGGCAGAATATTTTGTTCATCCAAATTTTTTAAACGTAAACGTAAAAAAACCCACAATAAAATAAAATTTACTAAATTACCTAAGGAAACCGATAGAGCCAAACCTTCTACTCCTAAAGTGCCTTTGGTTAATTTGCAAGCCGCAATAATGTTTACTCCTACAGAAACCAGACCTAAAATTAGAGGGGTAGCCGTGTCTTCTAGGGCATAAAAAGAACGGGCCAGTAGGGGGATTAAAGATTGGGCAAAAAGACTAAGAGTAAAAAAGGCAAGAGTGTCAGCAGTGCGAATGGTAGTATCCCAATCAAAGGCTCCAGTGCCTAATACTACTCTAACAATTTGGGCGCGAAGCATTAAAAATAAAACCATTAACGGAATGGTAAAAAAAATAATTTGCTTGGTTGTGGAGGAAATTGTAGCAATCATTTTTTCTTTATTATTTTTATTAGCTAATTCGGAGAGGGTGGGGAAAGCAGCTACGGCAAAAGAAACTCCAATTAGTCCTAGAGGTAAAGATTGTAAGTTAAAAGCGTAATTATAAACTGCCACGCTACCCACAGTTAGAGTGGAAGCAAAAATAGTCATAACCACAGTATTGATTTGTCCAGCAGCCAAACCTAGAGTTCTGGGAATAATCAATTTTACAACTGTGAGAAAATTTCTATCTTTAAAATTAGCTAGCCAAAAATAAGAATAACCAGCTTGAAATAATGATGGAAGTTGTATTAGCAAGTGTAAAACAGCACCTAAAATCACCCCCCAAGCTAAACCTAAGGGACCAAGCCATGGTACTAAAACTACAGCACCAATAATAATCCCAACATTATACATCATTGGTGATAAAGAATAGATAAAGAAATTTTTTATTGATTGTAAAACAGCACCTACTACAGTGGATAATCCCAAAAGTAAAGGACTGAGTAACATCACCCGAGTCATTTTTATGGTTAAATTTAATTTTTCACCATCAAACCCCGGGGCGATTAGGGGAACTAAAATGGGAGCCGTCGCAATTAAGCCAACAGTTAAAAATATTAAAAAAATGCCTAAAATATTAATAGAATTATTAACTAATTTCCAAGCTTCATTTTTTTTATTTTTTAATTCTTCTCGTTTAAAAAGTTTAGTAAAAATAGGGATAAACCCAGCAGAAAAAGCGCCCAAAATAATTAAATTATAGGTTAAATCAGGTATTTTAAAAGCAGCATAATAGGCATCAACTACATCGCCAGCCCCAAAATAGTGAGCTAAAACTCGATCGCGAATAAAACCTAAAAAACGGGAAGCTAATGAAGTTAAGCCCAAAATAAGAGCTGAACCAGTAACGCTCTCGGAATAATTATTGAAGATTTTTTTCCAAATCATGATTTTGGGGAGTAGGGAAATTTATTTTTAAAATTACTTTTTGAGTTTTATTTTTTTCTTCTGTCGGAAGCAAAGTTAATTCTCCCGTGATATCATTTTTCTTTATAATCATTTCCCAATCATGACTCTGTCTGTCTTCTTTGGTAATTTCGTAATCTTGATTAACAAAATTTTTTTTGTAAAAATCAAATATTTTTTTGGGTGAACTATTTAAGTTTTCCCAATCAATTTCTATTATATCTAAAGTTTTTCCAGAAGTTGGTTGAAGTAGTTTTTTTAAATCAGAAAAATTTAAAGAAGAGGAAAGATAAATTTTGTTGCGTAAAAATTTTTCTTCTTCGGAAATATATGGTTTAAATTTTAAAGTAATTGGGCCAAAAATATATTTTGGTATGAGGGCTAAACGATTAAAAAGTTTATCGTTTTCTTGGGCATTTTGGTATTGGATGGAAGATCGATTGCCAAAATCGTATAAAGGAATATCTGTGGGGAAATGAGCAGGCAGGGCGGCGATGCGCTTAATAGTTGGGCCACTATAAAAAAGACTAATGACACTAAAAACTACCACCGCTAAAATTATTAGGGTGATAATTAGAGAAATTAATTTCCAGAGACAAGAACCCCTGTTCTTAAGAGCTGGTTCTTCAATGGGGGAAGGAGTAAAATCGTGGATAACTGGTTGAGCTGAATCCATAATATAGATGTTGACATTCTAACAAATACTTCGGTTTTTTTCAACTTTATTATTAACTCCCTGTTTATTTATTTTTTTGTTATAATATAATAATCATTAATTTTATTTTTTATGCGATTGACTTTTTTAGGCGCGGCTGGGGAGGTAACCGGGTCTTGCACATTATTGGAAAATCAAGGTCAGAAATATTTAGTAGATTGCGGTATGTTTCAAGGCGGAGAATTTAATGAAGATCGCAACTGGAATGACTTTGGTTTTAATCCTCAAGAAATTAAAGCTGTAATTTTAACTCACGCTCACTTAGATCACACTGGTAGATTGCCTAAACTAATTAAAGAAGGCTTTGTGGGAGATATTTATGCCACTCCGGCTACTAAAGACCTAACTAGGTTGGTACTTTTAGATGCTTTAGGAATCATGTTATTTAATGAAAAGAAGTATGGAATTCCTTTGTTGTATAACGAGAATGATATAGAGGAAACCATGAAAATGTTTCATATTGTGGATTATGCCGAAAAGCATAAAATAGATCAAAACTTTTACTTTACTTTTAAAGATGCCGGACATATTTTAGGATCGGCTTTTGTGTGTTTGGAAACCCCTCAGCAAAAAGTAGTTTTTTCTGGTGATTTGGGTAATTCACATGTTCCCATTGTTCGTGAAACAACTTCTTTGGGAGAAACTGATGTTTTAATTTTAGAGTCAACTTATGGCCATATTAATCATGAAGATCCAGAAAAAAGAATTTTTCTTTTGCAAGAAGCTATTGCTGCTACCGTTAATCGAGGAGGAGTCTTATTAATTCCGGCTTTTTCTTTAGAGCGCACCCAAGAAATCTTATATGAAATCAATAGTCTGTTAAATAACAAGATGATACCACAAGTGCCAATTTTTTTAGATAGCCCTTTAGCGGCTAATGCGACTGATGTTTATAAAAAATATACCAAATATTTTGATGAAGCAGCTAAGTATCTAATTGGCCAGGGAGATGATTTATTTAATTTTCCGGGTTTAAAAACTACACGCACACCAGATGAGTCTAAAAAAATTAATGAAGTTCCAGCGCCTAAAATAATTATTGCTGGATCAGGGATGATGAATGGAGGAAGAATTTTACATCATTTGTCGCGTTATTTAGAAGATCCTAAATCCATGCTTTTAATTATTTCTTATCAAGCTAAAGGAACCTTAGGTAATCGTCTACTAACTGGAGAAAAGCAAGTGAGAATTTATAATAAGGATGTTCAAGTGAAAGCTGAAATTAGGGCCATTGGTGCTTATAGTGCTCATGCTGATCAAAATAAACTCTTGTCTTGGATTAAAGAAGCTCAGAAACAACCTAGTAAAATATTTTTAAATCATGGCGACGATGAACCATTAAATGCTTTGCAAGAAAAGTTATCAACGGAAACCAAAGCAGAAATTCATTTGGCGGAATTTGCCAAAACCGTAGAAATTTAAATTTAAAAAAAGACCGCCCAAGCGTTAAACTTGGACGGTTTTGTTGTTAGCTTCTTTCCAACGATGATATATTCGGAAGAACCTCAAAGAGGTGCTTTTCCTCATTCAAAAAAATGTCATAGAAGAAAGATCCAGGAAATTCCTGAGAGGCCAATCGACGAAGATCGCCTTCGCTCAGGTCCAGCCACCTGTTTTCGGCTTTACGCTTGGCGGCATCCCGGAAAAATTTCTGTATTTTTTCTTCCGTAGAAATCTTTTGATTACTCAGAATTACCCGCTGTCCATTTTGGGTCACCTGAGCATCAAAAACCACAGCCTTTGGCCCAGCCTCATCTGCAACTATAGCAAACATCTTTTCGCCGCGGCGAAAACGGATGAGTGCTGAAGCAAAAAGATGAGTGTAGCCCAGACTGGCTACCGCCGAGTTCAAATTTTCAACAGGGATCTTTCTCATCGGGTGACCTCGCCTTGTATGTAGGAATCGAACAGATTGCCATCTTCATCCCGACGTTGGGGGATGTGGCTTTTTGAAAGTGAATTCTGAAAATCAATATCAAATTCCTGTCCCGGCTTTCCAACCTTGGGTCGGGACTTCTGAAAACACCAATGAAGATTAAACTGAGGAAACTCGTCTTGAACCAAAGTTTCCATAGCAGTTTTCCAGTCGCCCCTACCTCTTTTTACAGAAGTGGTGACGATGGCGAGGGGGCTAAGCGGTGTCCACTCCGCATCTGTGTCTAAGGAAACACAGACAGTTTCTTTTTGATCTTGGCATTGACAAAAAGCCAAGATTTTTTTTACTCCATTGCTGTTAAAAATTCCTTGGATAAAAATGGGTTTGTACCCATTAGTTTCCAAGATTCGACGGGTCCGACTGACCCAGGTGGCGCAACTCATCGCGCTCCTCCTTTTTGAGAAAGAAAAAAATCAAAGAACCTCGGATTCATTTAAGCAGATTAAATAAAATTTGTCAAGTGGTTTAGATTTATCCACAAGCTCAAAAAGTTATTATTTTTTTAGCTTAAATAAGAGAAAAAAAATTATTGACGAGTGTTGAATAGTCCCTTAAAGTGGTGTACAATATAATTGTAGTGGGGATAAGTGGGGAAATGTGGCAAATTTAAAAAGTTTTAGTCTATGTTTATCGGTGAATTTCAACACAGTCTTGATGATAAATCACGGTTAGCGATCCCCGTGAAATTTCGCGCGGATTTAAAAAACGGAGCCGTTGTCACCAGAGGGTTGGATAATTGTTTATTTGTTTTTACTAAAACTGAATGGAAAAAGTTAGCAGAAAAATTAATCAATTTACCCCTAACACAAGCCAACAGTCGTGCTTTTGCCAGATTGATGCTCTCTGGAGCTATGGATGTAAAACTTGATTCTCAAGGAAGAATTATTTTGCCAGAGTATTTACAAAAATTTGCTGAACTTAAAAAGAAAATAGTAATTACTGGTTTGTATAGCCGTTTAGAAATTTGGGACGAAGATAAATGGCAGGCTTACAAACAGCAAACAGAAGCTAATAGCAATGATATCGCTGAAAAAATGGGCGAATTAGGAATTTAATATGCATATTCCTGTACTTATTTTGGAGGTTATTAACGGGCTTAATTTATCAGCTAAAGATTGGGTCATTGATTGTACTTTTGGCGATGGAGGGCATACTCAAGAACTATTAAATCAGGTGGGGGAGCAAGGACAGGTTTTGGCTATTGATACCGATATTAAAAATATTGTTGCTGGTAAACAAAAATTTGAAAATAAGAATTTAATTTTGGTCAATGATAATTTCGTTCATCTAAAAGAGGTGGCGGAAAAAAATAATTTTAAATCAGTCCAAGGCATCTTATTGGATTTAGGTTGGTCAACTACGCAATTTGAGGAATCAGGGAGAGGGTTTAGTTTCTTAAGAGATGAACCTCTAGATATGCGGTTAGGTAAACAAGAATTAACCGCGGCAGAAATTTTAAATCAGGCGTCAGAAAAAGAATTAGGTAGGATTTTTAGAGAATATGGAGAAGATCGACATTGGAAAAAAATTTCCCAAGCCATTGTGGTTTATCGGGTTAAGCATCCTTTACAAACTTCTGGCCAATTAGCCAATTTAATCCAAACTGTCTTAGGTGGACGCCATGGCAAACTTCATCCTGCTACTAAAGTTTTTCAAGCTTTGCGCATTGCAGTTAATGAAGAATTGGAAATTTTAAAACAAACTTTACCGCAAACCTTAGAAGTTTTGGCTCCGACCGGTCGACTGGCCGTGATCACTTTTCATTCTTTAGAAGATCGAATAGTTAAACATTTTTTTCAAAAGGAATCGGGAAAAACAATAAAAATTATTAATAAAAAACCCATTGTGGCCTCTGCTGAGGAGTTAAAAAATAATCCTCGTAGCCGCAGTGCCAAATTACGAATCGTAGAAAAAATTTAATTATATGGTTTACTCTTCTCGCATGCATCGTGTTACTACAATTGATTTATTTTTTGAAAGAATGGATAAATATAAAATTTGGTTGATGATTGCCTGTGCTGTTTTTGGTTTGGCTTATGTTTTACAGGTTAGCTCGGTTTCTAATCGAGGCTTCAAAATTAATAATTTAGAAAAACAGATTTCTGCTTTAAAAACAGCTAACCAAGAATTGGAGTTGCAGGCAGCCAGTGTTCAGTCTTTAGAAAGTTTAAATAATAAAATTCAGAAGTTAAATATGGTGATGCCGGAGAAGATAGAGTATTTACGACCAATTGGTTCTGATGTAGCCTTAAGATAAAATTAAAACATCCCTCCGGGGATGTTTTTTTGCCAATAGCCTTGTTTTTTGATAAAGTGAGGTTACTTGTATGTGGCAAATTGGTTTATTGATTTTAACTTTCGTCTTATCTCTAGGGGCTACTTTTTTAGTTAAAAAAATAGCTACTTATTTTAAAATTTTAGATTATCCTACGGGGTTAACCAGCAGAAAAATTCATAATCACCCCGTACCTTTAATGGGTGGTGCGGCTATTGCGGCATCGTTTTTTATTGGTTTGGGTTTTTTGATTTGGCAAAAACCAAATTTTATAACTCATATTTCTTCAGGGCAACTATTGGCTATTTTTGTCGCCTCACTTTTTTTAATGATTGGTGGTTGGCTTGATGACAAATTTAATTTACCCCCAATTAAGCAAATAGTTTTTCCTTTGGTGTCGGTTTTGATAGTTGTGGTAGTTGGAGTTAATTTAAAAGAAATAACCAACCCCTTGGGGGGAAAAATTAATCTTTTAGCTGTTTCCTGGCTAGGGCGTTTTATTTTTGTGGATCTAATCGCGTTAGCTTGGTTATCGGGTATGATGTATACCACAAAATTATTGGATGGCTTGGATGGCTTGGTAGCTGGGTTAACCATTATTGGGAGTGCGGTAATGGGTTTTTTGTCTTTGACAGAAAAATTTTATCAACCAGATATTGCTCTAATTTGTTTTGTCTTCGCGGTAGCTAATTTAGGTTTTTTGTTTTTTAATTTTTATCCAGCAAAAATTTTTTTAGGTGAAGGCGGTAGTTTATTTACCGGGTTTATTTTGGGAGTTTTGGCGATTGTAGCTGGCGGGAAAATTGCTACAGCCTTATTAGTAATGGGCGTAGCTATTGTTGATTTAGCTGCTGTAATTGTGAGGCGTTTGCGTCACAAAACTTCTCCTTTTAAAGGAGATTCGGGACACCTGCATCAACGTTTATTAAAAATTGGCTTTAGTCAAAGACAGGTAGTTTTACTTTTTTATTGTTTGGCAATTATTTTTGGCGTTCTTACTCTTTTTTTACAAAGCCGGCAAAAATTATTAGCCCTATCTATTTTGTTTATTTTAGTCGTGATTTTAATAATTTTAGTGGATTTAAAAAATAAAACTTATGCGGCTAAATAAAAAAACTTTTAATTCCGTTAGTTTGGTTATAATTGCAGTTTTGTTTATATCTTCTTTGGGTTATGCTAAGTATCGAGAACATTTTTTGCCTACAGCTAATTTAAAAGTTGGCAACGTTGAATTAAAAGTAGAAGTAGCCGATTCTGTTAAAAGTTGGCAAAAAGGGTTGAGTGGTAGAAAAAGTTTACCAGAAAACAAAGGTATGCTCTTTGTTTTTCCTCAAGAAGATCGTCAGTCTTTTTGGATGAAAGATATGGAATTCCCCATTGATATTATTTGGATTAATAATGGCAAAATTGTGGATATCGCGCCTAATGTTCAGCCTAGTTTTATTGAACCTTTGCCTCAATATTTGCCGCGGCTGCCGTCTAAATTTGTTTTGGAAACGGTAGCTGGTTTTAGCCTTAAAAATAAATTAAAAATAGGTGATTCAGTAGAAATATTGACAAAATAAACCCGATTGAGTATAATATCCTTACTAATACTTACTCAAAACTTTTAGTTTCCTTAAGGTGGAGAGTTGAATAAAACTTATAAATTAATATGTTCGCAGTAATTCAAACAGGCGGTAAACAATATCTTGTCCAAGAAGGACAAACAATCAAGATTGAAAAAATCGAAGGTGAAAAAGGCGCTAAAGTAAAATTTGAAGAAGTTTTACTTTTAGCCAGTGAAGATGGTACTGGAGTAGAAATGGGCAAACCATTTTTAACTGCCAAGGTGGAAGGGGAAGTCTTAGAACAAGGCCGTTCTCCTAAAGTCAGAGTGATTAAGTTTAAGCGCAAAGTCAGATACAACCGCCGTCACGGGCATCGTCAGGCTTATACCAGAATTAAAATTACTAAAATTGCTTAAAATTAAAAACACTCCTTTTTCCGGAGTGTTTTTTAATTAATTTCTTTTCTATCTTTCAAGGCGTTACCTAAGGTAATCTCATCAGCGTATTGTAGATCGCTGCCCTGGGGCAAACCTCTGGCCAAACGAGAAGTTTTAATACCTGAAGGTTTAAGAAGTTTCATTAAATATAAAGAAGTAGTTTCGCCTTCCATATTGGCGTTTAACCCCAAAATTATTTCTAGATTCTTTACACCAAATTGTTTAGCTTCTGTTTTCAGACGTTCCACTAATTCCTTAATTTTTAATTTTTCTGGAGTCAAGCCCTCGGGGAAATTTAGGGTGCCATTAAGCACATGGTAGGTACCTTTATAAAAACCAGTTTTTTCCAAGGCTACAACATCTTGGGGATAAGCTACTACACAAATTAAATTTTTTTGTCGTTGGTTATCAGAACAAATTTCACAAGGATCGGTAGTAGAAAAATTTTGACAAATTGAGCAAATTTTAATTTTATTTTTTATTTCTTCCAAAACTCCAGCAAATTCTCTTAATTCTTCTGGCGATTGACGAAAAAGATGAAACACAAAACGCTCGGCTGTTTTAGGTCCGACCCCAGGAAATTTTTCTAGAATTTCCGTTAATTTTTTAACGAGATTATTTGTCATGTCTGACAAAGTTTTTACATGTTAGGCATTTTAAAGCCACCGTCTTTCATCATTTTTTCCGCCATAACTTTCTGGGCCTTTTTAATCGCTTCATTGGTGACTTCTTTAATTGCGTTTTCCATTTTTTCCTTACTAGATAAAAGTTCCGGGTCAATGGTTACAGATAAAACTTCCTGATTGCCATTCATCTCCATTTTAATTTTACCCCAAGCAGCGGTAGCGGTAATTTTTTCTTCGGCTAGCATACCTTGGATATCTTTAGCTTTTTCACGTAGATCTTTGAATTGTTTTAATTTTTCAAACATATTTTTAATATTTAAGTTATTTAATTATCAAAAGAAGTGGAATTGGAATAAGAAGTGGTGTCTAAATTTTTAAAACTGGCTTGTTCATCTTCAAAATAGAGATTAACTACCCCTGTCGGACCGTTGCGATGTTTAGCAACATGAATTTCGGCGATATGGCGTTCATCGGGTGGAATATCGTCTTGTTTATATTTTCTATCCGCAGCTTTACGATAAATAAACATTACCACATCAGCATCTTGTTCAATACTACCAGATTCACGTAAGTGAGCTAGTTTAGGAATAGCTGGGCCGTTTTGCATTTCCACAGCGCGAGATAACTGCGATAGGGCTAAAACCGGAACATTCAATTCACGAGCGATAGTTTTAAGTGAACGGGAAATCTCAGCAATTTCTTGAACACGATTGTCAGTTTTGGTACGGGATTCCATTAACTGTAAATAATCAATCATGATTAGACCAAGTCCGTGTTCAGCTTGCAAACGTCGAGCTTTGATTCTTATCTGCATGATATTAGTGCTGGCTGAGTCGTCGATAAAAATTGGAGCATCGGACAATTGACCCATGGCCTGACCGATTTTAGGAAAATCATCATCATCACCGCGATCGGAAAGCTTGCCCGTACGCATTTTCCAAAGGCTAACTCCGGCTTCAGAACAAATCAAACGATCAACTAATTCATCTTTAGACATTTCCAAACTAAAAATACCTACTGGTACTTTGGCTCTAACGGCTACTTGGCGGGCAATATCCAAAGCAAAAGAAGTTTTACCCACACTAGGACGAGCAGCTAAAATAATCAAATTTGATTTTTGTAAACCAGACAGCAAATCATCTAATTTAGTAAAACCGGTGGGTACGCCGCGCATTTTGCCTTTTTCACGATGTAATTCGTCAATCCTATCAAATGCTTCGGCTAAAATGTTGCGTAAAGGTAAAAAGGTCTGTTTCATGAAATTTTGGGACACTCCAAAAATTTCTTTTTCTGCTCTATCTAATACTGTATCCAATTCTTCTTCTTCGTTAAAACCCAATTTGTTGATTTCGTTGCCCGCGCTGATTAAACGACGCAGGGTCGCCTTTTTGTGAACAATTTCGGCATAATGAATAATGTGGGCGGAAGATGGGACAATATTGGCCAAGTTCATCAAGGCAGTGCGGCCGCCGACCATTTCTAATTTATTGATTTCTTCTAAACGGTTGCCTAAACTTAAAATATCAATTGGTTCGCGTTTGTTGTATAAATCCAACATGGTTTCATAAATAATTTTGTTGGTTTCTTTGTAAAAATCTTCTGGTGCGACAACATCGGCAATTTTAAGTAAGGCGTCTTTATCCATTAAAATGGCGCCTAAAAGCGAGGATTCCGCTTCAATATTTTGGGGGGGAATTTTTTTAAGATCGTCAGCCATAAGTAGTTTTAGTTATTTCATTTTACCTGCTAGCCGCCAGTTAGGCAAGGGGGTTTTGCCTACAGTTTAATCACAGGATATTGACAAGCCCTAATTTTTCTGCTAAGTTAAAATTAATTGGTGTTTCTGTTTTTTTTGGAGTTGGAGGAAGAAATGATGAAAGCATGGGAATTTGAACAACGACTGGGGCAGGCTTTGCCCGGCGATTCTATTGCCGCCGGTTTTTCCCGGAATGGCAACTGGCAGAAGCTGGCCGAGCACATCGCCAACAATTGTCAGGATCAGGAACTTCTGGCGATGGCCAGAAGTTTTGCCAAGAAGGCGGCAGCTGAACTGGAAGATTAGTTCTTTCGGTGCAACAACCACTTAATAACCGACCGTTAACCAGGTCGGTTTTTTATTGTTCTTAAGGTTAATTTTATGATAGACTAAAAATACCTTATGAAGATTTGTCTAATTTCCAATTTATACGAACCATATAATCGGGGTGGTGCCGAGCAGGTGGTTAAAAATACGGTTGACGGGTTAACTGACTTGGGTCATCAAGTGGTAGTAATCACCAGTCGGCCGAGAGGTCAAAAACCTTTTAATGAAAGTTTTCCTAAATTAAAGATCTACCGGTTTTTTCCTTGGAATTTTTTCTTTTATGGTAATGACTATAAATATCCGGCTGCGGCCAGATTTTTTTGGCATATTTTTGACGTTTTTAACCTTCATTCGTATTGGGTGATTAAAAAGATTTTACAAAAAGAACAACCCGATGTTGTTCATACGCACAACTTAAAAGGCGTGGGTTTTTTAATTCCTTTGGTAATTAAAAGATTAAAATTATTTCATGTCCACACCTTGCACGATGTTCAGTTGGTTGAACCGAGCGGAATTATTATTACAGCCAAAACTAAGTCGGTATTTTACGAATTGTTTAGAAAATCTTATGAAAGGATCTGTCGCTTTTTATTTGGTTCACCTCAAGTAATTATTTCTCCCTCTAAATTTTTGTTAGAGTTTTATGAACGACGCGGTTTTTTTTCGTCTTCTCGCAAATTAGTTATCCCTAATCCAGTCTTGTTTCGCCACGGCGCCCCCGCTCCGCATCCTAATAATTCCATTTTTACTTTTTTGTATTTAGGACAGATAGAAGAGCACAAGGGCATTTTATTTTTAGTTAAAGCCTTTAAAAAATTTTTATTAACCCATCCGGCTGCTCGATTGATAGTTGTGGGAGCAGGTTCTAAGTTAGAAGAAGTCAGGGCTTTGGCTCAAGGAGAAAATCAAATTATTATTAAAGGACGCGCGGAAAGGGAAGAATTGCCGCAAATTTTTTCCGTAGCTGATCTAACAGTAGTGCCATCTTTGTGCTATGAAAATTCACCGACTGTCATTTTTGAAAGTTTCTCTTTTGGGGTGCCGGTTTTGGCTTCTTCAATTGAGGGTGTCGCCGAATTAATTAAAGATGGGGAAAATGGCCTAACTTTTGCTGCTGGTCAAGAAGCTGCTTTAGTAGAAAAACTAGCCTGGATAATCCAAAATCAATCTCAAATTCAAACTATGCGCGTCGCTGCACTTAGTTCCATTCAAGGACGAGGATTGGCAGAATATCTTGACAAATTACTCAATTTGTGTTATAATACTTCGTTAAATAAATAAGCTTAATTTAGCGATATATTTTTATGTCTAAATTCAAAAAAGTCAGTTTTTTAATTATTTTTGCGCTAATTGCTACAGCAATTTTGCCTTTTTTAAATAGTCACAACAGCCAAAATCTTATCACTGCGGCTGATGAAATTCGTTTAACTAAGGGCGCGGAAGTCAAACATCCAGCCTTA
>DAOMZV010000002.1:0-46947 GCA_035400705.1 Candidatus Magasanikiibacteriota bacterium | reverse complement strand
AAGCTTATTTAGGTTTAAAAGAACTTCATCTTAACAAGATAGTATAGCACATTTTTAAGCTTTTGTCAAGGTACCTGGGTAGGGGTTAAAAAACTAAAAAGCCTCTTTTGACAGAGGCTTTTTTAATATTTTTTAACACTTTCTTTACTCCACCACAATCATAACTTTTGGGCCAGTTAAAATATCTCCGTCTTTAACCCAATCATGAATGGCGTTGTATAAATCAGCAAACTTATAAGTAAAATTTTCACCCAGAGTATTAGTACCAGGGTCGTTACTAATAAACTTCCCGTCTTTAGTATAACCTTTCAAAACCAACATGTGATAAATTGGTCCGCCATTGCTAAAATAAGGATTAGGTAACAATTTCCCAGCAGCTGGTATAATTACTGGCCGACCGGCCGCCAGTTCTTTTTTAATATCTTCAATTGTTACATTATAAATCACCTTGGCCTTCAAATCGTAAACCTCTTTCATCATCAAAGCGGTTTCCTCGGCAGTAGTGTCTTCAAAAAAACCCAAATTTTCTTTTTGCCAGGCAATTAATTTTTGCAATTCTTCTTCCATTTGCGCGCGAGAATACTTTTCTTTTTTGTAAAACCCGTTAATCATTACAACCGAGGCCTCTTCGCAAGTTTCTTCATGCACCGCATCCCAATTTTTTGACGGCGCTTGGGAGACAAACGGCACAGCTAAATTAATTTCTTCTGGTAACTCTGATTTTTTTGTAGAACTACTAGAAGCCGTGATGGCGGTAACCGAAGAGACTTCTGTTTTAGAAGTAGCTGAATTATTTTTTATCGTCGGTTCGACTACCACTATTTCATTAACTGATTCCTTGTAAGATTGAGCGGGTGGTAAAGATTTTTCTCTTTGCAGCTGATTCCAATTTTCCCGAATTTTAACTCTATTTAAAAATAATCCCACAGCACCAACCAGACAAAATAAAATTAAAATCAGTCTTAAAACTTTTTTTGTTTTTTTATTTAACACAGATCAGGGATTTTAAAATCATGTCAGAAGTTGGTTTGACTTCTTTGCCGGATAAAACATTATTAATAATTGTTTCGCCTAATTGTTTTTTTAAACAATCTTGTTGGGTAGTGTTTAAAGAATTATAAGCAGCAACTACTCCCTCTTTATTGTTTTGAATTTTTTGAATTACTTCGGCCACATTTCCAGCACTACTTATGTTTGCCGTTACTCCAGATAAATTAACCGAAGATAACAACTGCCAAGGTTTAACTTTAATTAAAGACAAGGCTAAAAACAAAACCACGGCGCCTATAGCAATCCATAAAGCAAAAAAGATTGTTCCTAAAACATGAAAAATAAATTTCATATTATAAAAATTAAATAAATTATTTTACCTTTTAATCTTATCAAATTTGCCAAATTTAAACAAAAAATGATAAATTAGAGCTAACTCTATGAACAAATTTTTTGAACTCAAGCATCAATCTAAAAAATCTGGCGCGCGTTTAGGCGTAATCCACACTGATCACGGCGATATTCAGACTCCGCAATTTATGCCAGTTGGTACCCAAGCCTCGGTTAAAACTCTAGATCCTCGGGACTTACAAGAAGCTGGAGCGCAAATCATTTTAGGCAATGCCTATCATTTACACTTGCGTCCGGGAGAAGATTTGATTAAAAAAATGGGCGGTCTGGCTAAATTTATGAACTGGCACAAGCCTACTCTAACTGACAGCGGCGGTTTTCAAGTCTTTTCTTTAGATAAAGAATTTTCTGTTCGCGGTTCCGCTGATAATTCCAAACTCCAAGGAAAATCTTTGGTAAAAATTGCTGAAGACGGCGTGGCTTTTAGAAGTTATTTGGATGGTAGTTGGCATTTATTTACCCCCGAATCAGCTACTGCCATTCAACACAAAATTGGCGCTGATATTATTATGGCTTTTGATCAATGCACTAAAGACACGGCTCCTAAAGAAGAAAGTCTTTTGGCTATGGAAAGAACCCATGTTTGGGCCAAACAATGTGTGGAGTATCACCAAAAACAAAAACCTCTTCATTCCTACCAACAACATTTATTTGGAATTATCCAAGGTGGAAAATTTAAAGATTTAAGAATTGCCAGTGCCAAATTTATTACCTCCCTGCCCTTTGCCGGTATTGCTATTGGTGGAGAATCTATCGGCTATAATATGGAAGCCACAGAAAAAATTATGGACTGGCTTAAACCCTATCTGCCAGAAGACAAGCCTCGCTACACTATGGGAGTAGGTTTTGCTCCTTCGGATTTATTTACCGTAGTGTCCTTAGGAATAGATATGTTTGACTGTGTCGCCCCTACCCGTTTAGCTCGCAACGGCGCTTTATACCTTTCCCCCAAAGGTGGCGGCAATCTTAAAAATAAATATCGTTTGAATATCAACAACGCGGAATTTTTAGAAGATAAAAAACCAATTGATCCCTGGTGCGATTGTCCGGTTTGTCGCGGGTTTGATGGACATAATTTTTTCAGTCGTAGCTACTTGCGTCATTTATTTAAAACTGATGAAATTGAGGGTTTACGTTTGGCTAGTATTCATAACGTCCGTTTTATGTTAAAAGTGATGGAAGAAATTCGCAGGGCTATTGCCGCAGACACTTTTGAAAAACTAAAAAAACACTGGGTTAAATAAAAATAACCAACAAAAAAGCCCCTTCTTTAAGGGGATTTTTAAATAATTAACATGGCATCGCCAAAAGAAAAAAAACGATAATGTTTCTGAATGGCTTCTTGATAAGCCGCCAAAATTTTTTCACGTCCAACTAAAGCTGCTACCAACATCAATAAAGTGGACTTTGGTAAATGAAAATTTGTGATTAAGCCATCAATTATTTTAAATTGCCAACCCGGAGTAATAAAAATATTGATTTCGCCAGAAAAGGGTTTTAGAGCGCCTTGAGTGGCAACGACCCCCTCTAAAGTTCTGGCGGTCGTAGTCCCAACTGCAATAACTCTTCTTCCTTCTTTTTTCGCTTGAGCAATAGCCTCAGCAGTTTCTAAAGTAACATTCACCCATTCGCTGTGCATTTTATGTTCTTCTATCACTTCTGTTTTAACAGGTAAAAAAGTTCCCAGCCCCACATGTAAGGTCACGAACCTTATTTCCACTCCCAGTTGTTTAATTTTTTCTAATAATTCTGGGGTAAAATGAAAACCAGCCGTCGGAGCCGCCACCGAACCAACTTCCCGTGCATAAACTGTTTGATAATCTTCGGCCTTGGTCGGCTCTTTTTTAATATAAGGAGGAATAGGCACGTGACCAATTTTTTCAGTAATTTGCAAAAGAGATTCTTTAGGTTGATTGAATTCCACGACTGCTGTACCATCTTCATTTTTAGAAATTACGGCGCAACGTAAATTCTCCGCAAATTCTACTTCCAAGCCAATGGTTAATTTTCTACCTGGTTTAAGTAAAACTTCCCATTGAAAATTATTGATTGATTTTAATAAAAAAACTTCTACGACTGCTGGTTTGCCAATAATTGTTCCCAACAAACGAGCCTTAAAAACTTTAGTATCATTAAAAACCAAAACATCCCCGGCTTTTAAAAATTTTGGCAAACCAAAAAAATGATCGTGCTCTAAAACCTCCCCACTTTTTTTTAATACCAAAAGTTTGGCTTGATCACGGGGTTCCTCTGGCTCTTGAGCAATCAACTCAAGCGGCAAATGATAATCAAAATCCGATACCAACATAAAATTATTTTAAGTATTTAACCATATTAGCCTGATGACCAGCTAAGTTTTTAGCATAATGCATTCGGCCATCAGTCCCAGTTAAAAAAAACCAATAATTATTTTTTTGAGGATAAATCGCGGCTTGCAGTGAATCCAAACTGGGATTACTGATTGGACCAAGAGGTAAATTTTTATATTTATAGGTATTATAAGGGGAATCAATTTTTTGTTGGGTTAAAGAAATAGCGGGATTTTTCTCGCCGGTGACATAGTTGACAGTCGAATCTAATTGCAAAGGCATACCACTAGCTAGACGACGATAAATGATATCAGCTACCAATGCGCGATCTTCGGTAGTCTGAGCCTCAGCTTCGGTTAAAGAAGCAACCGTCACAATTTCAAAAATAGTTTTATTTTGTTTTTTAATTTCCGCTCGCATCTCAGCTGTGAGTTTTCCCTCAAAATTATTTAACATTTTTTTGACTAAATTTTCTATAGCAGTTCCTTTGACAAAAAAATAGGTATCAGGAAAAAGATAGCCTTCCAAAGTGGCATATTCGGGTTTATCTTGCAAAAAAGAAAAAGGGGCTAAAAAATCTAAGGCCACTGGCAAACGATCGTGCCGATAATCAACTGCTGGCTCCCCTACCGCATCAAAAAATTCTTGGTTATTAGTAATAACTCCCTGTTGTTTTAAATAATCAGCATAATCACGCAAAGTCCAACCTTCAATAAAGGTTAAGCGCACTGTGGCTTTGTCTCGAGCTTCCTCGGCTTGTTTTAGTAGTCTTTCATTTTGCCAATGTTTTATTCCAAAAAATAAAACTACCGCGACTAGCAAAATAACGAAAATCTTTTTCATAATTCAAAAATAACTAGAAAGCTTTTTTATTCTTTCAACAAAATTTAATTTATAAAAATTTATAAATACTTATTTAAACCCTGTTCTTCAATTTTTTCAATCAATTTTTTAACCTCTTGCGCTCGATTTTTAGGACAAACTAACAGAGCATCCTCGGTGTCTACCACAATCATATCTTCCAAACCGACAGCAGCTAAAACTTTTTGCGAATGAGAAAACAACAAACAATTTTTAGTTCCCTGATGAACCACCCGACCCTTAGCTACATTGCCTAAAGAATCAGCCTCGCTCTGCAATTGATTATGTAAAACATCCCAAGCTCCGATATCGCTCCAACCAAAATTACCTTTAATAATTAGAACTTGTTTTTTGCTGATTTTTTCGGTTACGGCATAATCAAAAGATACTTTAGGAAGTTGCTGATACAAATTTTTAATTTTCGCCGTGTCTCTATTCAGCAAAGCAATTTTAATTTTTTCTAAACCAGAACTGATTTCCGGGACATAGGTTTGCAAGGCCTGCAAAAATAAACGCGGCGTCCACATATAATAATTGCCATGCCACAAATAATGGCCACTGGCTAAATATTGGGTTGCGGTTGTAACATTGGGTTTTTCTGTATGTCCGGCAAAATTAAAAACTTCTACGCCTTTTATTTTTTTATAAAGAGAACCGACTTTAGTATACCCCAAAACCGTACTAGGAAAAGTGGCAGTAACGCCAATATCCACTAAACAATTAGTTTTCTTTATCAATTCTTCCCCAATTTTAAAACAATCCAAGTATTTGGGAACATCGGCTACAAAATGATCGGAGGGAATAAAAACTATCGGTTCATCAGGATTTTGCAAAAACATTTTTAAAGAGGCAAAACCCATAGCTGGCGCCGTATCCCGACGGCTCGGCTCTACTAAAAACTGATTAGCTGACAACTTAGGAAAAATTTTTTTCAAAAAAGGCAATAAATCGGCTGTTGTCGATAAAAAAATCTTTTTTGAACCATAAATTTTGACAAACCGATCATAAGTTTCCTTAACTAAAGGTTTTTTACTAATGATGGGAAAAAACTGCTTGGGATTATTTTGTCTACCTAATGGCCACAATCTTTTACCCACGCCACCAGTTAAAATTATTATTTTCATAAGCTTATTATTGTCTTAATTTTATCTAAAAAATCATTTCTTGGCAAGTTATTTTTAGATTGACAAAAGCCTTAAAATGTGCTATAATTAATTTATATTTAAGCTTAAAAATATGCGTCGACCATCTCCAGATAATAATAATTTTGAAAATTCTTCTAACCCTCAAGAAACAGAGGAAGATATAGAAAGACAGATAGCAGAAAGCGAATTGGAGCTTTATATCTTAAAGCATGCTAAAAAAGTTAACGAAGGAAGCAACGGCATAATCTTAAAAATTAATTTTTCAGAAGGAGGAGAATTACCTAACCTTAAAAAATATTTAGAAAAAAAGGGGGCAAAAATAGATTCAGAACAAGCACTTAAAATTTTAAAAATTTATTCCCCTGGTACTGGCCGCCAAGAATTTGCCCTACAACAACAAGCTTATGATATTTTAGACCAAAACCAAAATTCTGGCTTAGCTAGGGTTCCTAAACCTTTAGATTTCTTTGATTTACAACTTAAAGAAGAAACTAGAGACAAAATTCGTTTAAGCGGAGCGGAAGGCGTGGCTGATCGAGCAGAAATTATTATCATGGATTACGTCCCTGGTGCTGACTTGGCCACTTTACTTTATCGAGAAACCATTAAAAGAGATGAACGTTTTGTTCATTTAAAAAACTTTGCTGAAGAAATGACTTTTGAGGATTTACAAGAACAGGTTTCCCAAGTTTTGTTTTATCAAGCCAAAACTAAAACTAAAGATTCTGCCCAGCGCCAAATTGATGAAGAAAGAGTAATGGATGAAAATGCGCAGATTCTATATGATGTTTTAAAAAAACGTGGGCTGGTTTTGCACCCGACAATTCTAAGCCAAATAGAAAAAAGCATGCAGCTGTTTCATCAAAACGGTTTGTGCTTTAGAGACGGCCATCATCGTAATTTTTTAGTTGTTGGAGATCATCAAGCTTCTGCTGAAACAGAACCTCAAGTCTATGTGATTGATTTTGGTTCAGCTACTAGTTTTGAAGGTGAGTTTAGTGACGACCTTTATCATGAAAACGGAATTGACTATGCGGATGATTTGGCTTTAGTCAGAGATTTAAAACCTCTCACTACTCGCCATGAGGAAGTTAAGCAGCAAGAGTTTCGTGATTTCTTTAATAACGTCCAAAGAAATTTAGATAGATTAAAAAAACATCCCGATTGGCAAAAATTCTGGCAAGAAAAAGTTATTCCTTCAGCCGGACGAGAAATTAATTTAGAAGAATTATTTGGTAATATCTGGTCATCTTTAAGACTGCCTCTGCCGCCAGCAGAATTTGCCGAAGTGACCTTATTAGCGATGTTAGAAGAAAAAATGGTTACAGCTGAACAAGTAAAAAACTATCTAACTAATTTACTAAAAGTTGACCCAGACAAAAAAAGACGTTCGCTACCCTTACCCATACAAAATTCCTTAATCAAATTTATTAAATCTATTTAAAAAAAGGCTGCTGGAACTTCCAGCAGCTTTTGTTATCCGCGAAAAAACATCTAATCTTTTTGCACAAGCCTAGAATGAGAGGTTGTTGTTTTCCCGGACTTTTGGCTTGTATAGATTATCTCCCTTTTGTCGGGAGAAAGGCGAGCGTCAACGCCTCGCCGAGACAATGATTTCTTAAATTCTAACCACAATTCCTCATCAATGTCAATTTCAATCTTAGCGCTGCTTGTAAACATATCACCCTCTTTGTTTTTTTGTTAAATTAACGCGGATAATTACTATACACTAAAAAAACTTTTTTGTCAAGAGGACTTAGACTAATAAACGATAAACTACCAAACTGACCAATCCACCTAAAATAGCCCCACCTAAAATATCCATAGGGTAATGGACACCGACAAAAACTCTCCCCCAAGCCACTAAAATGGCTAAAATTAACATTAAAATCCCTAAGGGGCGGTTAAAAAATAAAACACTAAAAGCTAAAGCAAATGCCAAAGTAGAGTGAGAGGAAGGAAAAGATTTATGAGAAAAAGAAGTGGCAATTAGCTGGTTTAAGCCATTAAAACCTACAAATGGTCTGGCGCGGCCATAAATAAAACCAAAAACAGCCGAAATTAAATAAGCGCCAACGCTAGAAGCTAGCAAAACAAATAAATATTTTAAACGATTAATGTTTTTAGGAATGTAAAAGAATAAACTCAGGGCTAGCGCGACCATAATCCAAATTAAGTAGACGGCACAAAATACCCCAAAATAATCCAACAATTTATAGTGTTTGGCCCAACCATTAATTAAACGCATCAATCTATAATCTAATTGTCTTAAAAAATTCATAGATTATTTTTGGCAGTGCGGACAATAAACCGAAGTCCGGCCACCAAGTTTTATTTTGATTAAATTCTTATCACATTTTTTACATTTTTCTCCAGCTCGACCATAAACCATCAAGTGAGGAACAAACCCGCCAGATCTTCCCGAAGCATCCACATAATTTTCGGAAGAAGTCCCCCGATATTTTAAAGATTTTTTCAGTACCTGACTAATGGCTGAAAATAATTTTTTTATTTCGACTGGATGTAAACTACTCGTGGTTCGAGTTGGCTTGACCCCAGCATAAAAACAGGCTTCATCAGAATAAATATTGCCTAAACCAGCTATTAATTCTTGAGCCAACAAAAATTGTTTTACCTTCATTTTTGGCCTTCTGGTTAAAACTTTAGAAAAATTTTTTAAAGTGAACTCCTTCGTTAGAGGTTCTATACCATACTGAATTTTAATTTTTTCCGCTACAGAATTTCTAACCGCCTTGAGACAGCCAAACTTTCTAATATCATTAAAAAATAATTTGCTTTGGTCATTTAAAGTAAAAACCGCGCGAGTAAATTTATTAGGTAAAACCTGCAAGCCCAAAGCAATGGGGTGCCCTCCCACCGCAGCCACTTCTCCCCTACCCAAACGATAAATCAATTGACCAGTCATTTTTAAATGAATCAACAACTGCCAATTATCAGATAACTTCAGCATCAAAAGCTTAGCGCGACGCGATACTGTTATAATTTTTTTACCAACGACTATTTTAGAAAAGTTATTTGGTTCAACTATTGATTTGGTCAACACCTCAACCTGAGCAATTTTCTTGCCCTCAATCATTTTTTCTAAATCATGACGAATAGTTTCTACTTCTGGCAATTCTGGCATATTTTAAATTAAAGGCTGACTGGTCATTTCCGGGGGAATATCTACACCTAAAATTTTCAAAACTGTCGGAGCCACATCACTAAGCAAACCAACTGGTTGCATTAAACTTAAATCACCGTCCAAGGCATCTTGACCCATTCCCTGTTGACCTTCCCATTCTTTACCAACAATTAATAAGGGGACTGGGTTAGTGCTATGTTCTTTATCAATTTGACCAGTTTTAAAATTAATCAATTCCTCAGCGTTGCCATGATCGGCAGTGATCACTAAAACACCACCCTTAGACAAAGTAGCATCAGCCACCTGACCTAAACAGTTGTCAATTGTTTCTGCTGCCTTGATAGTTGCTTTCATATTACCCGAATGACCAACCATATCGGCATTGGCAAAATTTAAGGCAATAAAATCATATTTTTTTTCTTCAATTACTTGTAAAACTTTCTTGGTAATTTCTAAAGCTGACATCTCTGGTTTTTGTTCAAAGCTAGCCACATTAGGTGAAGGAATAATTTGCCGGTCTTCTCCTGGAAAAGGATTCTCAGTTAAACCATTCAAGAAAAAAGTGATGTGGGCATATTTTTCGGTTTCGGCAATATGGAATTGTTTTAAACCAGCCTTAGAAATCGCTTCGGCTAAACAATTTTTAACAATTTGTGGCGGATAAGCAATATGAACAGGCAGGTCTTTTTCGTATTCAGATATGGTAACAAAATATAAATTTGGAAAATATTTTCTAGAAAATTTATCAAAACCAGGCAAAACAAAGGCTTTGGTTAATTGTCTAGCCCGATCAGCCCGAAAATTAAAAAAGATTACTGCATCTTTGTCTCCCACAGTTGCTACCGGCTGTTTCTTTTCTTGAATAGCTACTGGAATAAACTGCTCGTCATAAATTTGTTTGGCATAAGAACTTTCAATAGCTTTTAAGGGATTATCAAAAACTTCATCACTCTTTCCTTCAACAATTGCTCGATAACTTTTTTCAATTCTGTCCCAGTGGTTATCTCTATCCATGGCATAAAAACGTCCAGAGATAGAAGCAATTTTGCCAACTTTTAATTTGGTCATTTGAGCTTGTAATTTTTTGACTGATTCTAAACCGCCATTAAACAAGGCATCGCGACCATCTAAAAAAACATGGATGTAAACTTGGCTAAGTTTTTCTTGAGCAGCCAACTCTAACAAAGCATAACCATGCTCTTCTGAAGCATGAACATTGCCCCCACTAAATAAACCCATGAGATGCAAAACGGAATTATTTTTTTTCGCGTGAGCAATTGCTCCGCGCAAAGCTTCATTTTGGAAAAAAGACCCCTCTTTAATTTCTCGATCTAATCTTAAGAGGGTTTGATAATAAACACGACCCGCTCCAATATTTAAGTGACCGACCTCGGAATTACCCATTTGCCCCCATTCCAAACCAACTTCATTGCCAGAAGCTAAAATGGTCATGGCCGGATAATTTTTAATAAACTTTTTAAAATTAGGTAAATTTGCCTGAGTTATGGGGTTACCTTCTGAAGGTGGCGCAACACCCCAACCATCTAAAATGGCTAAAACAACTGGACTATGTGTTAATTTATTCATATTTTAAAATTCTATCATTTTTAAGCCAGTTTGACAATTAAAAAATAATAAAAAAACCGCCCTGTTTTTTAAATCAAGGCGGATTTTTTTATAAAAATTATTTCAAATTTTCCTCAATTTCCATTAAACGATTATACTTTTCTATTCTCTCAGAACGAGACAGTGAACCTGTCTTAATATAATCAGCACCAGTCGCTACAGCTAAATCAGCAATAAAAGTATCGGCAGTTTCCCCAGAGCGATGGGAGATAATCACTTTAAATCCGTTAGCCTGGGCCAACTTAATAGCGGCCATAGTTTCGGTTAAACTACCGATCTGATTAACCTTAATTAAAATAGCATTAGCTGCTTTGTAATCAATACCTTGCTGTAAACGCTCAACATTGGTCACAAACAAATCATCCCCCACCACTAAAGTCTTGGCTTTTTGTTTTTTTAGATCCAACATAAAATCTTGCCAAGACTGCCAATCGTCTTCGGCAAAGGGATCCTCTAAAGAAACTAAAGGGTATTTCTTCATCCAAGATAAATAAACTTTTGCCAATTCCCTACCAGATAATTTTTTACCATCTAAATTATATTTTCCTTGGTTAAAAAATTCGGAAGCAGCGGCATCTAAAGCTAAATTAACATCCTTACCAGGACGGTAACCGGCATTAGTAATTGCCTTCATTAAAAATTTTAAAGCTTCCTCGGAACCTTTCAAATGCGGTGCAAAACCGCCTTCGTCACCTACTCCCACAGCCTGACCATTCTTTTTTAACAAAGATTTTAAAGAATGAAACACTTCAGCGCCAATTCTAACTCGTTCAGACATTTTTTTATTTTGAGGCACCAACATAAATTCCTGGATAGATAAACCGGAATCTGCATGAGCCCCACCGTTAATTACATTCATCATTCCTTGAGGAGTTTTAAAAGAATTTTTAAAACCAAAACTTTCAGCTAAATAATCATACAATTCTTGGCCTTTTTCACTAGCAGCTGCCCGAGCAGCAGCCAAAGAAATACTTAAAATGGCGTTAGCACCTAATTGGCTTTTATTTTTAGTGCCATCCAACTTAAGCATTAAATTATCCAATTCTTCGATTGAATTAATTTCTTGATTAACAATTTTAGGAGCAATCTTTTCATTAACATTTTTTACGGCTTTTAAAACACCTTTGCCATTATAGCGTTTGCCACCATCACGCAATTCCAAAGCTTCATGAGTACCAGTTGAGGCACCAGAGGGCACCGCTGCTACACCAATCGCGCCGGAATTTAAAATAACTTTAGTGGAGACAGTGGGATTACCGCGAGAGTCTAAAATTTCTCGAGCAATAATTTGAAATATTTTCATAAGAAAAAAATAATTAGTGATTCCCGTAGTATAACAAAAAAATAATTTTTGTAAAAGACCCCCTAAATTAGTTAAACAACTAAAAATGTATCTTGCCAATTAACCTTTTTTCCCGTATTATAAAGTAACTTTTAAATTAATTACTTATGAAAAAAACAATCTTGTTGATTTTGGATGGTTGGGGTGTAGGTGAAAACTCTTCTGCCAATGCTATTTTTCAAGCTCATCCTCCTTATTATCAGGAATTATTAAAAAAATTTCCTAATACTGTTTTACATGCTAGAGAAGAATTAGTGGGTCTGCCCAAAGGCTGTTTATCTGGTTCTGAAGTTGGTCATCTTACCTTGGGTGCTGGTAGAATTGTTTGGCAAAATGTTGCTAAAATTGATAAAACTATTGCCGACTTAACTTTCTTTCGCAATCCGGTATTGCAAGACACTAAAGATCATTTAATGGCTTATGGTGGTAAATTACACTTAGTTGGGCTTTTAAGCAACGGTGGAATTCATTCTCACATCAATCATCTAACTGCCTTAATCAACTGGGCTAAAAAAGAAAAATTTCCTAGCGTTTCTCTACATCTTTTTTTGGATGGTCGGGATATGCCTCCAATGAGCGCTATTGATTTAATCAAAAAAATAGAACCGGGACTAACCTCCGAAATCAAAATCTCCACCATGACCGGACGATCCTTAGCTATGGATCGAGGAGAAAAATGGGAAAGAACTAAAATGGTTTTTGACTATTTGACCCAACCTCAAACTATTACCAAACAAAAACCGCAAGATTTTTTAAATAACCAATATCAGGAAAACATTGGTGATGAATTTGTTGCCCCAACTAATTTTGATGATAAAGTTATTAGCTCGAACGATGCTGCGGTCTTTTTTAATTTTCGAGCTGATCGTATGCGTCAAATGGTTCGTCTTTTTTTGAAAACCGCTCCCAGTGCCATACAACAAACAGTTACCGTACCTAATAATTTGTTTTTATCCAGTTTAACAGAATACGACAGTGAATACACCCCGGTTAAAGTAATGTACCCACCAGAAATACCTGTTAATACCTTAGGCGAATGGATTTCTCAACAAGGACTAAAACAATTTCGCATCACGGAAACCGAAAAATATGCCCATGTAACTTATTTTTTTAATGGTGGGCGAGAAAATGTTTTTAATAATGAAAGCCGAATGGTTATCCCCTCTTTGGGACTAACTAATTACACCACTAACCCGGAAATGAGTTTGGCTGAAATTGTTAAATCTTTGTCTCGCGCCATTGAACTAGAATCTTATGAGCTAATTGTCACTAATTTTGCCAATGGTGACATGGTTGGACACAGCGGCGATTTAACCGCGGGAATCAAAGCCGTTCTTGAAATTGATAAAGCATTAGCTCAAATCATCCCTTTCGCTGCCACTCATGGTTACACGGTTTTAATTACAGCTGATCATGGCAACATTGAATTAATGAACGATGGACAGCAGCCCCACACGGCCCACACCTTTAATCACGTACCCCTAATTATCACTGATCCTAAAATTAAATTGGCTAGTGGTAATTGTTTACACCAAGTTTCCCCTACAATTTTGAAAATTATGAATTTGCCACAACCAAAAGAAATGACCAGCCTACCTTTAATCAAATAAAAAATCAGCTCCTGAAAAGGGAGCCGATTTTTTTATTATTTACTCTATTTCGTAGACAACATTAACATTAACTTTTACCTCCATACTTCCAGATTGAATATCTGGAGAAGGAGCCATAGAGCCACCACCCATACCCTCGGCCACTGCGTAAGACTTCATCATATAAGAGTCGCTAGGAGTATATTCGTTGTAAGAAACTACCTTCACCACCTTAACACCTAAAGCCTTGGCTAATGCTTCGGCCTTGTCTTTAGCATTCTTTAAAGCCTTATCTCTAGCTAAAACTCTTAAATTTTCTTGTTCATCAATCACAAAACTAAGACTGCTAACTTGGTTAACACCAACTTCACCAACTTTAGCTAAAACAGTGCTGATTTTAGCTAAATCTCTAATTTTTAAGTTTACTGATTGGTTGACAGTATAACCAGATAAAACGCTACGGCCATCAGTATAATCGTAACGAGGATAAACGGAGTAATTACTAGTTTGGATATCGGCATCTTGAACACCTAATTTTTTAACTTCAACAATCAATTTATTCATTTTTTCCGTATTCTCTTTCTGAGCAGTCGCCACATCTTTTCCTTCAGTCACAAAACCAATGTCAGTTACTGCTACATTAGGAGCGCCGACCTCTTTACCTTCACCACTAATGGAAATGGTATTTTGCATTCTATCAGCTTTACCAATAAAACTATACTTTTTAACGTTGTTGCGAGATAAGGTTCCCACAAAAACAATTAAATAAACTAACAAAATTCCTACAAGGACTTTGAGAAAAACTTTCCCAAAAGACCAGCAACCAGAACAACGGCAAGTCTTGCCGTCGCCGGTGCAATTTTTGTCATTGCATGTGCAGCACATAGGCTTTATTAAATTAAATAAATTAAATTATTTAAGAGATTGTAAACCGGGCAATTTCTTTCCTGATAAATACTCTAGCATTGCCCCACCGCCAGTAGAAATATGATCGACGTACTGAGTCATTTGACTCCTAGCTAAAACGGCTAGGGTTTCCCCTCCCCCAACAATACCATAAGATGGGCCTTTGGATCTAGCGCCAACTAAATAGGCTAAAGACAAACTACCTTTATCAAAAGGTGGCTGTTCAAAAAAACCCATCGGACCATTCCAAATAATTGTATTAGCCTTTTTAATAATTTCACTCCAAGCTCTTATTGTATTAGGCCCGATATCATAAATAGCTAAATCTCCTAAGCAAACCTCTTTAGTTTTTTTCTCCACTAGACAGTTACGATAATCCGAAGAATCTTTCCTACCAGCCACCACATCCAAAGGCAAAAAAACCTTTTTATTTTGACCAACTTTTTTAGCTTCAGAAAAATAATCTTTACCAATTTTGGATGAACCAACAGTATAACCCAGAGCAGCTAAAACCGTACTTGATAAACCACCACCCAATAAAACCTGGTCCGCCTTAGGTAATAACTTTTTAATTACCGGCAATTTGGTTTCAAATTTTAAACCACCCATAATCACGACCACCGGTTTTTTTGGTTTTTTAAGAACATAATCCATAGCCTTGATTTCTTGTTCTAACAACAAACCAGCATAACTGGGTAGATATTTGGTAATAGCACAAACTGAAGCCGCTTTACGATGAGATACACCAAAGGCTTCATTAACATAAATATCGCCCAACTTAGCCAATTCCTTAGCTAATACTGGGCTATTGATTTCTTCTCCAATCTCAAAACGGATATTTTCCAATAAAATAATTTGACCATTTTTCATTTTACTAACCTGACGAGCCACAGTTAAACCAAGAACATCATCGAGTTTTGTGATTGTTTTTTTTAAAGATTGGGAAACATATTCAGCCACACCATCTAAACGCAATTCTTTAACTCGCTGTCCTTCTGGTCGGCCTAAATGAGCGATCAAAATTATTTTAGCTTTTTTCTTAACTAAATATTTAATCGTGGGTAGAGTTCGTTCGATTTTGATGGCGTCTTCTGGTTCAATTTTGCCTTCTTTATTAAAACCAACATTAAAATCAACCCTCATTAAAACTCTTTTACCAGTTAAATTTTTAATTTGACGAAGATACTTCATAAAAAGCTATTTTAGGCACCAAATTTTTCAATAATTTCCACCAAACGATTGGAATAACCTAATTCATTATCGTACCAAACCACAATTTTAGCTAAATCACCTTCCACTACTTTAGTTAAAGACAAATCCACAATACCCGAAGAAGTATTACCGACAAAATCTGAAGAAACCAGAGGTTCGTTGGTTACTGACATGATTCCTTGCAAGCGATCTGTTTTAGAAGCTTCGGTTAAAACAGCATTAATTTCTGCCGCCGTAGTTTGTTTAGCTAAAACAACTGTAATATCAGACAAGGAAACCACTGGCACTGGGACACGTAAGGCAATCCCATCAAACTTACCTTTTAAATCTGGTAAGACCTCGGCTACAGCAATAGCGGCGCCGGTAGTCGTAGGAATAATGTTTTCGGCAGCGGCTCTAGCGCGGCGTAAATCCTTGTGAGGACCATCTTGTAAATTTTGATCATTAGTATAACCGTGAACTGTACTCATCATCGCCTTAACTACACCAAATTTTTCATGCAAAACTGCCATAACTGGAGCTAAAGAATTAGTAGTACAAGAAGCATTGTTAATAACTACAGCGGTTTCTTTAATCAGCCCTTCTTCATTCACACCTAAGACGTAAGTTGGTACGTTGCCGCCTTTGGCTGGGGCGGAAATAACCACTTTTTTAGCGCCGGCGGCTATATGAGTCTTTGCTCCATCTTCACTGGTAAACTTACCAGTACTTTCTATTACCACATCAACCTGCAAATCTTTCCAAGGCAAAGTAGTTGGATCTTTAGAGGCAAAAACCGGAACCTTGACGCCATCAATAATTAAATTTTTTTCATCATAACTAACTTGATGATTCCATTTATGATAAGCTGTATCGTATTGCAACAGAAAAGATAAGGTTTTGGTATCAGTTAAATCATTAATAGCTACAATATTAAAGTTTTTTCTCCCCCAACCGGCTTTAAAAGCCTGACGGCCAATACGGCCAAATCCGTTAATCGCGATATTCATAAATAAGACGCTTAAGAATTAATTAGTACTTAAATTATAGCAAAAATTCTAGAAAACAAAAAGCCGAGGCTAAACCTCGGCTGTTTAATTTTTCTACATGGCAAACCTGGTAAATCTTTTTATCTGAATGTTTTCACCAATCACGGCAATATTTTGTTTGACTAAATCACCAACAGTAATTTTATCATCTTTAATATAGGGTTGATTTAATAAACAAATTTCGGAAAAATATTTTTGCATTTTGCCTTCTAAAATCTTTTCGATCATTGCTTCTGGTTTTCCTTCGGCTTTCAAAATTTCACGTTGCACAACTTTTTCTTTTTCAATTTCTGCAGTAGGAATTTCTTCGGAAGAAACATACAAAGGATTGGCAGCGACAATATGCATAGCAATATTATGAACCATTTCTTGAAAAGCTTCGTTACGAGCCACAAAGTCTGTCTCACACCACACTTCCACTAAAGCACCGGATTTATTATTGCCATGGACGTAAGCATGGACCAAACCTTCTTTGGTCTCGCGTTCTCCTTTTTTAGCGGCTTTAATAATGCCTTTTTTACGCAATAATTCCACGGCAGCATCTTTATCTCCACCCACTTCTTCTAAAGCATTTTTAACGTCCACCATACCAGCACCGGTAATTTCGCGGACAGCAGTAATAAGTTTAACATCTATAGACATATTTCTTTATATATAAAATTAAATTTTCTTGATTTGCAAAAAATCCAATTCCACTGGCGTTTCTCTGCCAAACATAGAAACCAACACTTTGATTTTACCGCGTTCCTCATTAACTTCGGCCACCTTACCTTCAAAATTCTTAAAGGGGCCATCCACAATTCTAACAGGGGTGTCTACTCCAACATCAATCACGAATTTAGGTTCTTCTACACCCATTCTCTTTTGAATTGCCCGAACTTCATCTTCACTAATAGGAATAGGCATTGTTCCAGAACCGATAAACCCGGTAACATTAGGGGTATTTCTCACTACATACCAAGAATCATCAGTGACTTCCATTTCTACTAAAACATAACCTGGGAAAATTTTCTCAGTAACTACTTTGCGTTTGCCGTTTTTAATTTTAATCTTTTTTTCAGTCGGAATAAGAATACCAAAAATTTTATCTTGCATTCCCATCGACTCTATTCTCTGTTTTAAGCTATGAGCAACGTTTTCTTCATAGCCAGAATAAGTATGTAAAACATACCAACGACGGCCTAATTGATGTACTTGTTTAGGCATATTTTTAATTTAATCTTTAAATTATTTTAAAGAAATTAATTTTTCTAAGCCCAAATTAAACACGCCGTCTAATAGAGCAAAGAACAAAGCGACCACCAAACATAAACCAACCACAATTAAAGTGTAGCGGGTAGTTTCTTTTTTGGTCGGCCAAGTGACCTTCTTTAATTCTACCTTGGAGGTCTGAAAATAATTGACAATTTTTGTGCCAATAGACATATAATTTAAGGTTTTTAAAAAGCCCCCTGACGGGACTTCTAAAAGATATTATAGAGCAAAGTTATAAACAAGTCAAGCTAATAAAAAACCCACAACTCTACGGTAGTTAAACCTAAAAAGTTGTGGGTCAAAATTCAGTTAATCAAAACTGCGGCCTTGGCGAAATAATAAATGGATGTCCCTCTTTCTACAGTACTAACCCACTTCTTTTCACCCTTGCTGTATTCAAGGATTCTTACCATGTCTAGATTAAATTCATCCTTTTTACCAACAGCAAAAATAGTGCCCCAGAAATAAATCGCTCCTTCTTTTTTCCAACTCTCGGGAATAAGTTCTGGATTAGCTAAAAGATAGTCCAAAACATTAGCATTTAAAACTTGCCCCCTGAATTCTTCCGGAGAGAACCAGAAGGAAAGAAGGCGTTCGTTTCTTTTTGAATCTTCTTTCTGAGTTTTGGATTCAACCAGGCTAATCTTTCTCGGATCCCAAACCAACTGTCCGTTTTTTTGATGGCTTTTAACAAAAAAGCCCATCTCTAAAATCTCTTTTGCCATTTCGGGAACAGTCGGTTCGGCGTCGCAATCAATTATGCGACGATTATCATGCACCACCAAAAAACGTGTACTTCGATTAAAACCATCGTTGTAACTCTTCAAACCAAAAATGCACTTCTTGGAGTTATTTAAAACGAATGATGGTACATAAATATCAGTAATCCTGTCTATTTTAGAGCCCAGGGCGACCACGTCATATTTTCTTTGGGCATCCAAATGACTGGCTACGTAACTCATGGCCATTCTAATGTCTACCGAACGGAAGCCTTTTTTGAGCAAGGCCTTTTCAGCTTCCGCTCCAGTACAACTAGTCTTTAGACAAATTTCCAAAATTTCATCATCACGATTAGTAAACTCACCTTCAATTAAAGGAAAGTTACTTTCAGTAATCAGAGGATTAACCCCATCCTGATGACAAGACAAAATCAATTGATCAAATTTTGTTTTTGGCAAAGACTGTAAAAAGTCAACAATGGCGGGTAGATTGCTTGGTTCATTCAATCTTTCCCACAATTCCGGACCCAAAACCATCTGCAAATTTTCCATTTTTTCTTCCTTGTAAAAAGAACCAAACCTCAAAAATCTTAACCGAATTTGAATAAAAAGTCAATTAGGCAAAATTATTTTAACTATCTTGACAAAAAGCCTTAAAATGAATATAATCTGCTATAACCTTTTTAACTTCAATTCCTTTATTTTTAGCTAAAATATGAAAACCGGAACAAAAAAAACTCTTAAAATCTTCTTTCGGTACACTTTGCGCTATCCCTGGTTGTTCGGTTTTATATTACTTGGAATTATTGGGGCCTCCGTGGCTGAAACCATTTCCCCTATATTTTTTAAACAATTCTTTGACCAGATGACTAGTGACCTGACCGTAACCAATCCCCAAGCTTTAATTCATATCTTAATTTACATCTTAATCATAAGTTTGATTGGACAAATATTTTGGCGTGTAGCTATTATTTCGGCCAGCTTGTCAGAATCTAAAGCAATTGCTGATTTGTCTAATTTTTGTTTTAAAATTTTACATCGCCATTCTTTTTCTTTTTTCAACAATAATTTCGTTGGTTCTCTAACTAAAAAAGTTAACCGTTTTACTCGCGCCTATGAAAGCATTATCGATCGTTTCTATTGGGATTTTTTTCCTCTTTTTCTAAGCACCGGAGTAATTTTATTTGTCTTATTCAGTCGCAATTTTTGGTTGGGTATGATTTTGGTTTTTTGGTGCGTTTTGTTTATTATTTGCAGCATTTTATTTACAAAATTCAAATATAAGTACGATTTGCGACGTAACGAATACGATAGTAAAGTGACTGGTTTACTAGCCGATTCCATAACTAACAACGCCAATATTAAATTATTTTGTGGCACAAAAAAAGAAATTTTATCTTTTGCCAACCTAAATGAACAGCTAAGAAAAATCAGGACATTTGTTTGGACCATGGGTTCCATTTTTCACGGTATTCAAGGATTGTTGATGGTTGGTCTGGAAATAGGAATTTTTTATTTAGCTATTGGTTTAAAACAAAAAGGAATTTTAACTTTGGGTGATTTTGTATTAATTCAAACCTACTTAGTTCAGTTATTCAGCAAGATTTGGAATTTTGGCCACACCTTACAAAAACTTTATGAAGATCTGGCTGAAGCCCAAGAAATGGCCGAAATTATTGAGTTGTCTCCAGAAATTATTGACCAACCCTCAGCTTCCATCTTAGAAATCCAACAAGGAAAAATTGATTTTCAAAATATTACTTTCAAATACAATAATAAAAACACCATCTTAAAAAATTTTAATTTAACCCTACCAGCCGGAGGCAAATACGCTTTAGTCGGGCCTTCCGGGGCTGGCAAAACTACTATTATCAAACTTCTTTTGAGAATGCATGATTTGACTGAAGGGAAAATTTTAATTGATGGACAAAATATTATTGAAGTAACTCAAGACAGTTTACGTCAAAATATCTCCCTTGTGCCCCAAGATCCAATTTTGTTTCATCGCACTCTTAAAGAAAATATCCGCTATGGTCTACCAGAAGCCACTGATGAAGAGGTTTACACGGCTGCCAAACAAGCTCACTGTGACGAATTTATCAAGAATTTATCTGAAGGATATGAAACTTATGTTGGCGAACGCGGCATTAAACTATCTAGCGGCGAACGCCAACGTGTAGCGATTGCTCGAGCAATTTTACGCAATTCACCTATCCTTATTTTAGATGAAGCCACTTCTAGTCTAGATTCTAGTTCTGAACATTTAATCCAAGACGCCTTAGATTCTTTAATGAAAAACAAAACAGTTATTGTTATTGCTCATCGGTTGTCAACCATTATGAAAATGGATAAAATAATAGTAATTGCCAAAGGCCAAATTGCCGAAGCTGGCACCCATCAGGAGCTGCTTGAAAAAACTGAGGGTTTATATAAAAAATTATGGGAAATGCAGGCTGGAGGGTTTATTAAATAAAAATAAATATGACTTTTGAAGAATACCAGAAAGAATCTTTAAAAACCGCTCTCTATCCTAACCGAGGGGAAAATTTTATTTACCCAACTTTGGGCTTAGCAGGAGAGTCTGGAGAAGTGGCAGAAAAAATCAAAAAGGTGCTACGGGACAAAGGCGGAATAATTGATGAAACCACTAAGGAAGAAATTAAAAAAGAATTGGGAGACGTGCTGTGGTATGTCTCACAATTGGCCACTGAATTAAACTTATCCTTAGATGAAATAGCTGAAGTTAATCTTAAAAAATTGCTTAGTCGTTTAGAAAGAGGAGTAATTTCCGGCAATGGAGATAATCGCTAAAATAAAAAAGGAACCTCGAAAGGTTCCTTTGTTGTTGATTGTTAATGGTAGTGTTATTAGCCGTAGTGTGCATCAGCCACACACTCAGCTTCTTCAATAAGATCATCGCGCCTTTCAAAGGCGTTCTGTTCCATCTGCTCAAGAAGATCTTCCTGAGCAAATGCCACTAAAACTTCTTCTTCCGGGGTCATGCCCGGACGAATTTCGGGCCAACTGCCAAAAGGAATCTTCAAAAGCTCCTCTTGAACACCGACCCTCATCCCCTTACGAGGGGTCTTGGTTTTTTTCTGGCCACCGCGCCGGCCAAGGATTGAACAAACCGCCCTATAATGTTGGCAAAATTGATCACCAACAAAGCCCCAATCTTTCACCACCTGAAACACCACGGTGGTAAAAAGTTGGCTCCGTTCAACCGGATCACACCCGCGGAGCCGCGAGGAAACTTCATTAGCCAGCTGATAATCCAAACAACCAATTTCTAATTCAACTCTCTTAACCACTTCCTTTCTCCTTATTTAAAATCCAAAAGAACCATATTAACAACCTAATATAGCACAGAATAAAATTTTAGTCAAGATCTAATATTGGTGATAAAAAATTCTTATATCTTCGGATCGCCGACTAAATCACTAACTTCGAAAGTCTCAAATTCTTCAGGTAATTTACCAATTGATTTTAAATAATTAATACTCGCGACCAGTTCCTTTTTGGCATGTATTATATTATCCCTACACCAACTAAGATCTTCATAACTAAGACCTTTGGTGCCATATTCTTTTCTAGCATTTTCTAATAAATTTTTTAATGATTCTAATTCTTTAAGAATTTCTTCCATAGACAATACTTCACCTAAAGTTCTACCTGGATTTTCTATCAATTCCTGATCAGGAGTACCTCCCAACACCAAATGGTCCTCTGCGGTCACTCCCAAATGACCATTCTTCCAATGTCTTCTAGCAATAGTTTGTTCTTTTGCTTTTTCAATTTCCACCCCACGAGCGACCATTTTTTTTATTGAAACATCCTCCTCAGGTGAGAAAGCACCCTCCTCAGACCCAGGTGAAAAATGTTCTTTTTCCATAAAATATTTTTTATTACAACTTTCACAATATAATTAACTAGAAACTTCCCCTAATTAATAAATTAATTCATCTTCATCTTCATCTGGGTCCCAACCTCTTTCTCTTTTGGTCCTTCTAATATCACTTAAAAGGGCTTCGCTTAATTTAACCGATTCTTCTTTTAAACCTTTTTTTGGTTTTTTTTGATTTTTATCTCCATATTTTTCCTTATTTTCTCGCCTTCTTCGAGCCACTTCGGTTGATAAAGCTGAAAGATAAGATTCCCACCATGGACCAGGAATGCCAATTTTCTTCAAAGCCTCTGTTCTAGCTGATAAAAATGGTACCCCCTCTTTTCTAAGATCATCATATTCAGACATAAGCCAATCAAAAAGATTGGCGTCGACTTTATTTTCTGGCCCGGAATAATAAGATTGTCCTTCGCTAAAAATACTCATATAAATTAATTATATCACAAAATAAGGCTAAAGTCAACCCGGCCTCTTGCCAAAAAAAACAATTTGTGCTAATATTTAAAGCACAATAATAAACTTAAATTTATGAAAAAACAAGGACATCCAGAATATTTTGAAAATGCCAAGGTTACCTGCGCTTGCGGTAACACTTTTACTGTTGGCTCTACTATGAAAGAGATCGGCGTTGAAGTCTGCAATGCTTGTCATCCTTTCTATACCGGTAAACAAAAATTCTTAGACACCGCTAGACGTGTAGAAAAATTCAAAGAAAGAGCAGTTAAGAAAACTACCACTGCCGCAGTTAGAAAGGGCAAAAAAGTTAAGAAAGCCACTCGCGCTGCCAAAAAAGCCAGCCAAGCTTAACTACACTAAAATCTAAAAAACAAACACCTTTTCTTGTGTTTGTTTTTTAATTTCTTCAATTTAGATATAATAGAGAATATGGAATTATCTGCCATCCAAAAAAATTATAAAGAATTAGAAACCCAACTTCAGCTACCTGAAGTAATTAATGATCTACAAAAATTCCGAGAGTCTTTAAAGCAATATAATGAGCTAAAAGAAATCGTGGACAAGGCTGCTCATTTGGAAACTATCAAAAAAAATCTTGTTGAAACAGAAGAAATACTTAAACAAGAAACAGATTCCGAAATTTTAAAAATAGCCGAATCGGAATTAGCCGAATTTAAAAATAAAAAAATTAAACTAGAGGAAGAATTGGAAGAGATGCTTAACCCGCCCGATCCCTATAACAAAAAAAATGTAATTATGGAAATTCGGGCTGGAGTTGGCGGTGATGAATCGGCCTTATTTTCCGCTGAACTTTTTCGTCTTTATTCTAAATTTGCTGAAAGCCATAATTGGAAAACTCATTTAATTTCTTCTAATCGCATTGGCATTGGTGGCTTTAAAGAAGTTATCTTTTCCATTGAAGGGCAGAACGTTTACAAAAATCTTAAATATGAAAGCGGGGTCCATCGCGTTCAAAGAGTTCCCGAAACGGAAAAAAGCGGCCGAGTTCATACTTCCACAGTAACAGTTGCGGTTTTGCCAGAAATGGAAGAAACAGATTTTAAAATTGACCCTAAAGATTTAAAAATAGAAACCTCCACTTCCGGTGGACATGGCGGCCAGAGCGTTAACACTACTTATAGTGCCATCCGCATTACCCACCTACCAACTGGTTTGGTGGTTCAATGTCAGGATGAAAGAAGTCAAGCGCAAAATAAAGAAAAGGCTATGCAGGTTTTGCGCGCCAGATTATGGGAAAAAGAAGAGGAAAGAAAAAGAAAAGAGCTTAGCGAAACTCGTTTATCCCAAATCGGAACTGGAGAACGCAGTGAAAAAACCCGCACTTATAATTTTCCCCAAGACCGCTTAACCGATCATCGGATTAAAAAGAGTTGGCATAATTTACCCAAAATTATGGAAGGAGAGATCGATGAAATTATTACCTCTTTGCAAGAAGCAGAAAAACATCCAGAATTAATCGGCCAAGAAGATGAAGAATAAATTGACTATCGCCCAAGCCTTAAAATGGGGTCGCCAAAAATTAATTAGTTCTAGCACTTCGGCAGATCTGGACACCGAAGTGCTTTTAATGTTTGTCTTAAAAAAAGATCGTTCTTTTTTATTTACTCATCCAGAAAAAATCTTAACTCCAACTCAATCTAAAAAATTGATTACTTTAATTAGGCGACGTGCCCAAAATTGGCCAGTGGCTTATTTAACTGGAGAAAAAAATTTTTATAATCTAACTTTCAAAGTTAACCAAAATGTTTTAGTGCCTCGACCTGATAGTGAACTTTTAGTTACCGAGGTCATTAGTCAAATCAAATCTCAAGCTAAAAATAAAAACCTTATCTTATTTGATATTGGAACCGGTTCTGGTTGTTTACCTATTGCCATTAATAAAAATATTGTACCTCTCCACTTGCCAACTTTTGCCACCGACATCTCTCCAGTGGCTCTAATTGTGGCTAAAAAAAATTCCCAACTCAACAAAATTAAAATCAAATTTTTTCTAGGTGATCTTTTAACACCTCTTAAAAAAGTCATGGCCAAAAACCTCGACTCATTTTTTTTAATTACAGCTAACCTCCCCTATTTAACCCCTAAACAACTAAAAGAAAAAAGTATTCAAAAAGAGCCACACCAAGCTTTAGATGGCGGTCGCGAAGGATTATTTTTTTATCGACGTTTTTTGAAACAAATAAAACAAAACAGACTCAAACAGGGAATTGTTTTTCTAGAAATAGACCCCGACCAAGAAAAGAAAATTAAATTGTTAATTAAAAAAATTCTACCGACAACTCAAGTAGAATTTAAAAAAGATTTAGCCAAACTCACTCGGCTAGTCATGATTACTATTTAAAATTGAGGCACAATTTCCACCCAAGTAAGCCCGGGATTAAACTCAATTTCTTTAGTATCAGGACCAAAAAATTTAGTTCTTTCTTGGGTGCCGGTTTTTTCCCAGGTGCCTTTAATTACTCTAGAACCTTTTAAAATTACCGCCTTACCACGACCAACTGTAGTTAAAGATAAACGACCTTCTTGGTCCAAAACTTTAGCTGAAACATATTGAAAAACCACATTTTTGGCCTTAACAGTACCCTCTTCATCTTGGACGCTTTTTCCCTCAACCAAACGTTTCCAGTTTTTTAAATTTTGATCAAATTGCCAAGCTATTTTTGACTCGCCAATTTTTTCTTCAAAGAAACCTTCCCCGGATTCTAAATCTTTAGTTTCCGTTTTAGCAAATAACCAACGAGAAACCTCACTTTCTACCACCTCAGTTTTATTTTTTTCAAAAGCGGCAGCTAAATTCTCTAACGAAGTAAAAGTGCTATGAGGCGCGACATAATTTTTGCTGCGCCAAAAATAGTTGCCATTATAAAATTCATTAAGATCAAAAATATTAGCAGTTTTAATTTTTTGTAAGGCTTCCGGACTGCCACCAACGTGAGTATACAAACAATTTAATTCTTGCACCCAATCTAAATAATACGGCCGAGCACTTCTCACTGGTCCAATAAACTGTTCCGTAGAAGTGGTTAGATGATAGACAGCCATAAACCTGGTTCGTCCACCTTCTACTGGCGCTTCATAAACTAAGGCAGCGGCATTCAATCCAAACTGTTTTTCCACCTCTGGTGCGTTGTCAATCATCACCGCGGCGCAACTAGAAGTAATTTCCAACGGAACAACAACCCCGTTCAAAAAACTCAGTGTCGAAGTGGTAGACTCTTCAATTTTTTCTTCCTCAGTACCAATTATATTATCTTTTTCTTGTCCCTGTTTGGTTAGGTTATATTTAAAAATTACTACAAAAATTAAACTTAAAACAATAGCAAACAACGCTACCAAAAATAAGTAGCGTTGTGTTTTGGAAAAACTTTTTTTCCAGAAAAAATTCATAAAAAATTATTACTGAGCTGGACAAACTCTGAACCAACCAACTATTTGGTTTCTTCTTCTTTCTTTTCAGCTGCTTTCTTTTCTCTTTTTTCTTCAGCTTCAGTTTTAATTTGACTTAAATCAGCCACTGGAGCTACTGCTTCATCTTCAACCTTAGACTCAACGACAGTAACAATAACATCATCGGGGTTGGCTAAAATTTTAATTCCCTTAGAAACAACCACATCTTTAACATGAATAACACTGCCGAATTCTTTTAAAGAAGAAATGTCTACGGCAATTTCATTAACTAAATCTTGAGGTAAACATTCGGCTGGTAATTCGGAAAAGCTCTTTACCAAAGTACCACCCAAGCCCTTAACAGCTGGAGCCTCACCAACAAAAGATAATTTAATTTCAGTTTTAATTTTTTCATCCATTTTAACCGTGTGTAAATCGGCGTGAGTAAATTTATTAGTTAAAGGGTCTAACTGAAAATCTTGAATCAAAACCTTTAACGGTTTTTCGCCTTCAATTACTAAATCAACCAAACCACTAAAACCAACTTGCTGATAAACACGTTCAAAATTTAAATACTCTAAAACAATATTTAAATTTTTAAAACCGTGACCGTAAACAACAGCAGGGATTTTTCTAGCCTCACGAAGGTCTTTCATTTTTAAATCTTCGCTTCTTTTTTGGGCATTTAAAGTTAAATTGGACATATTTAATAAAAATAAACTAAGAGTAACCCTAGTTTATAGTAAAAACGCTTTTAAGTCAAGCCTTTTCTCCCACAGGCTCATTTAATAACTCTTTTAGCCAGAATTTATTCTTTTTTTGACTTTGATAAAAACTAAGCACATCATCGGCCTCTAAAGGACCGTTGTCTTTAAATTTTAGTACTTCACCAGCTGATAAATCGGTAATCATTCCCAAAGAATTAAGCCCGGCTGGTGAAATTGTTACCAAAGCTAAAACTGCGGCCTGACAATTTTGGCAAACCAAATGAATCAGTCTAGCAGTTTCATTTTTTTCAAGAATATTAACCGACATTTTTTCCTGCTTGGCCTGACATAAAGGACAAAAACTGATAATTTTTATGCCTTCATCAAAAAAAGAAGAGAGGTTCTGCATATATCCTTATTATAACAAAATAAAAAAATATTATCTATCTTGCTCTAGCTAAAGATTCGGCTAGCCCAATCAATAAAAAATTAATTAATAAAGATGAACCACCTGCGCTTAAAAATGGCAGAGTAATACCTGTCACTGGCATAATGCCAATATTCATTCCAATATTAATCAAAAAATGACAGAAAAATAAAGCCAAAATACCTAAAGAAGAAAAGAGCACAAAATCATCAGTAGTTTTTAAAGCAATTAACAGTAAACGATAAAATAATAAACTGTATAAAATTAAAACAAAGGACACACCAACAAAACCTAACTCTTCACCAATAACCGCAAAAATAAAATCAGTTTGATTTTCCGGCAAAAAACGTAATTGACTTTGCGACCCAAAGCCCAGCCCCCGACCTAAAAATTGTCCCGAGCCAACAGCGATAATTGACTGAATCACGTTGTAGCCACGACCATAAGGATCATGATAAGGATTAACAAAAGTTAAAAAACGATCGCGTTGATAATCTTTAAATAAAAAAGACCAAGCCACAAAAAAACCAATAACCAGACACACTAAAAGACCTAATAAATAACGCTTACGTACTCCGGCGGCTAAAATAGTCATTAACCAAATACCGCCAATAATTAACGATGAACCCAAATCTGGTTGCAGCAAAACCAAACTGGCGGGCAAGGCAATTAAAAAAATAGTCCCGACAAAAAAACCTCCAGTCTTAAAACTTCTAGCCTTTTGACTGGCAAAAAGGGCTAAAATTAAAACCACAGCCACCTTGGCTAACTCCACGGGTTGAAAAGAAAAACTGCCGAACACAAACCAACCTTTAGTCCCATTAATTACTCGGCCAAAAAATAACACCCCAATAAGCAAGAGTAGGGAAAAAAAGTAAAACGGTTTAGCATAGGTTCGAAAAAAAGAAAAATTCATCCGCCCCACTCCCAAGGCCAAACCCAGACCAGCAAGTAAAAAAACCAACTGCTTTTTAAATTCTAAAAAATTAGTTTCAGACCGACCGAGGCCCACACTATACAGGGCGGCTAAACCAAAAAGAGACAATAAAAAAACAGCGGCAATAAGCCACCAATCATAATATTCAATGATTTTAGAAAACCTGCGATGAGGCATAGTCAAATAGCTAATAAACCGTCTATCGCATTTTATCTAGAGTAAACTGAGTCGTCAAATACATTAATATTAGGCACCAGTTGCAAACTATTAGGATTTATTCCAGAACTAACTACCACTTCTATCGGACGAACTTCTTCGGATTGAAAATTATCAACAACAATTTTTTCCACTCCAACAATATTTTCGTAGTTTTTTAATAAAATTAAAAACTCGGCCCGATAAAAATTATAAACTGAACTATTTTTTAAATTAAAACTCACCCGATAAAAACCACTATTAGCATACTTAAAATCAAAAACTTCAAATTGCAAATGAGTATCTTTAAAACTAGCCGGATTGTTAATTTTAGTAGAAGAAATTCTTTGCCATGAAACTTTCACTAAATTGAAACCGATTGAGCCTCCACCTTTAATACCCAGCTCGGCCAAATATTTATTTTCTCCTGGCAAAACAAAAGACTGACGTCTGCCTACGGTCTGGCCATTTAATAAAAAGGTATATTCGATATTGGCAATAAAAGAAGAGTTAGGATTGGAAATTAGAGCCAACGCATCAATTTTATCTCCCACCGCAAAAGAAGTAACTCCACCCACAGTTAAAGATTTGGCACTAAATCTCTCTAATAAATTGGCAGAACGAGAAACATTAGAACGCAAAGCCGTTAACATTTTTTGGTCTTCAGTGTAACCAAAGAATAAATAATTGCCCCAATAATATAAGTTATAACCACCGAGCAAAACATTAAAGACAATTAAAAAAATAATCAAACCTTTATAAAAGTTCGGCCGATTCACTGTTAACCAATAGCCCCATTTCAACTGCTTTTCAGTTAGCTCTTCTCCAGTGCCATTTAATTTTTCAAATTGATCAGTCATAATCTACAATTATTATAACAAAATCAAAAATAATAAAAAAGACTCTTGCCGAACGCAGAAGTTATTCTGGCTAGACAAGAGTCTTAGGTTAGGGCTGGTAAATTACTGTTGGTTCTTCGTCGTTCCAACTCAGATCCAACGTATCAAAGTCTTCTAACCAATTAAAACCGTTCCAAAACAAACAGCGAACTACTAATTCACCGCACCGGATATACACAGTCCCCCAAAAATACACTGTATAATCCTTCCATTCTTCAGGAATAAGCTCCCGATGTTGTAGTAAATAATCCAGAACATTGGCATTAAGAACTCTCTCAGTTCGTAAACGCTTAAAAAGTTCCAGACCTTCAATGGTTGAACTGCCTGTCTGCTCCGGAGCAAAAAACAACTTAATTTTTTGTGGATTCCAGCCTAACATACCCCGACGCCGATGAGAATGAACCTTCCAGTCTCGCGGCACTAAAGGATCGGCGTCGCAATCAATCAAGTGATTAAGCTCCTCCTGATTGACCAATTTAGTTCCATTTTCGATAAAGAATTTCGCATCGGTCACAAACGGCTTAACGCAACACCGTGACCAGTTGTTACTTTCAATGGTAGAAATCGTTGTAGCTGTTCCTGTTGTTCCCATTTTTTCCCCTTTGATTGAATTGACAAATAACTATTAAAAACAAAGTCTAGCAGAGCAAAGAAAAAAAGTCAAATCTCCAATTGTCAAAGACAATAAAATCATTGCTTCTTTCCTTAAAACTTGTTATAATAAGACAATCATTTATCTAAAGAAATTATGGCAAAAGAAAAAAATACAGACAGCAAAAAAGTAAAAAAACCAACAGCTGATGGCGGTTATACTGCCCAAAATATCACAGTTTTGGAAGGTTTGGAACCAGTCCGACAACGTCCAGGTATGTACATTGGTTCTACAGGTTCTACTGGTCTACACCATCTAATTTGGGAAGTAGTAGATAACTCTTTAGATGAAGCTATGGCTGGTCATTGTAATGAAATCACAGTCAAAATTTTACCTGATAATAAAATTTCAGTTATCGATAATGGCCGTGGTATTCCAGCAGATCTACACAAACAATACAAAGTTTCTGCTTTGGAATTGGTTTTAACTAAATTACATGCCGGCGGTAAATTTGGCGGTGGCGGTTACAAAGTTTCCGGTGGTTTGCATGGTGTGGGTGTTTCTGTGGTTAATGCTCTCTCCTCTTGGATGAAAGCCGAGGTCCATCGTGACGGTGGCGTTTATGTTCAAGAATATGCTTTTGGTAAACCTCAATACAAAGTTAAGCAAGCTGGAAAAACCAAAGATCACGGCACTATTATTACTTTTCAGCCCGATCCTAAAATCTTTACTGAAACTATAGAGTTTGATTGGAAAACCGTTTTAGATCATTTGCGCCAGCAAGCCTATCTGACTAAAGGTGTAAAAATTATTGTAATTGATGAACGTGATAAACAAAATTTACAATCTTACATTTTCTATTTTGAAGGTGGTATTTCTTCCTATGTCCGTCATCTTAATCGCCAACAAGAACCAAAACATGACAATATTTTTTATGTTGATAAAAAATTAGATGATGATTTACAAGTTGAAATGGCTTTGCGTTATGTTGAAGATTTCAAAGAATTAGTTTTTGCCTTTGCTAATAATATTTACAACCCAGAAGGTGGTATGCACCTGGTTGGTTTTAGAACTGCCCTAACCAGAACTTTAAATGCTTATGCTCGAGGCAAAGGAATTTTAAAAGAAAAGGATGAAAATCTGACTGGTGAAGATGTCCGAGAAGGATTAACTACAGTCATTTCTGTCAAATTAAAAAATCCTCAATTTGAGGGACAGACCAAGGCCAAACTGGGTAATCCTGAAGTTAAAACGGCTGTTGAAACTGTTTTTGGTGAAGCTTTTGCCACCTGGCTAGAAGAACACCCCAAGGATGCGGAAGCTATTATTGGCAAGTGTATTTTAGCTGCTAGAGCCAGAGTAGCTGCTAAAATTGCTCGCGACACTGTTATTAGAAAAGGTGCTTTAGAGGGTTTCACCTTACCAGGTAAACTAGCCGATTGTTCAACCAAAGACGCAACTGTGTCCGAACTATATATTGTTGAGGGAGACTCAGCTGGAGGTTCGGCCAAACAAGGACGTAATCGTGAAAACCAAGCTATCTTACCTTTGCGTGGTAAAATTCTTAATATTGAAAGAGCTAGAATTGATAAAATTCTAGCTAACGCCGAATTAAAATCTTTAATTATTGCTTTTGGAACTAACATTGGTGAAATGTTTGATATCTCTAGATTGCGCTATCATCGCATTATCATTATGACTGATGCTGATGTGGACGGCGCTCATATTCGCACTCTACTTTTAACTTTATTTTTCCGTCATTTTCCACAACTCATTACCAATGGTCATATCTATATTGCCCAACCACCGTTGTTTAAAATTCAATGTGGCAAAGAATCACATTATGCTTTTTCCGACGAGGAAAGGGATAAAATTGTAGCTGAATTTACTAAAAACAAAAGCAAGGTAGTGGATAAGAAAAAAATTAAAGCCGAAGAAGCGGAGGAAGCTGAAACCACTACGGAAGAAAATCCCGAGGGAGAATCTTCCGCCACTATCGGTGGGGTAAAAATCAATATTCAGCGTTACAAAGGTTTGGGTGAAATGAACCCAGATCAGCTTTGGGAGACTACCATGGACCCAACCACCCGCACGATGCGCCAAATCACTATTGAAGATGCAGCAAAAGCAGATGAAATATTTGATATTTTAATGGGTGACGAAGTTGAACCGCGTCGTAAATTTATTCAAACCCATGCCAAATCAGTTAAAGAACTAGACATCTAATTACCCTATTTTAAAAATCCACTTCCCTATAAGTGGATTTTTTTTTATTGACTAAAAAATAAAAAAGAGTAAAATATTTTAGGTTTCTCTGCTCTTTAAATCTTGGGGTAAAAAATGATTGGCTTACCAGTTCCTCCAAAAACAGAATCGTCCACCGCAATCTGTGGGTTGCAATGGGGCGATGAAGGCAAAGGTAAAGTTACCGATGTCTTAACTCCTTTTCACCAAGCAGTAGTTCGTTATAATGGCGGGGCCAATGCTGGCCACAGTATCGTAGTTGATGGTAAAAAATTAGCCCTACACCAAATTCCCTCGGGAATTTTGCACTCCCATACAGTGAACATTGTTGCTAATGGTGTGGTTTTGGATCTGCCAGAGTTATTCAAAGAAATGGCAACCTTACAGGCACTGGGCATCAAACTAGACAGTTTGAGAATATCCACCCGGGCTCATTTGGTTATGCCCTGGCATAAGTTGGAAGAAAAACAGTACGAGATGTTGGCTAGTGCCGGAGCTAAAAAAATCGGCACAACCGGCAGAGGTATTGGGCCATGTTATGCCGATAAAGCTTTGCGTATTAGCGCTCTCCGTGTTTGTGATTTGCTGGACAGCAGCCGGCTGCGTGCGCGCATGAAATTCATTTGGGATTTTAAAACTAAAACTTCCTTGGCCTTAGCTGAAACAAATCTAATGCCTAACTTGGAAGATTTAATTGAAGAATATCTGGTTTACGCAGAAAAAATTAAACCTTTTATCTGTGATACCGCCGATTTTCTCAATGATTTCTTAACTTCTGGAAAAAGAGCTTTGTTTGAAGGAGCTAATGGTTCTATGCTCGATATTGACCATGGAACGTACCCATTCGTTTCCTCGAGCTGTACTTTTGCTTCGGGGGTTTATGCTGGGGCTGGTGTACCGACTGGCACTATCAAAAGAATTGTGGGTATTGTTAAGGCCTACACCACTAGAGTTGGCGAAGGTCCCTTCCCCACTGAACTTTTCGACAGCACTGGTAATTACATTCGAGAACAAGGCCATGAATATGGCACCACCACAGGACGGCCTCGTCGTTGCGGCTGGTTGGACATTCCCCTTCTGCAGTATAGCAGCAAGCTTAGCGGCGCAACTGACTTGGCTATCACTCTTTTGGATGTTCTTACTGGGCTAAAAACTATCCAGGTTTGTGTCCAATATGAATACTGCGGCAAAAGACTAACTCGATTCCCCGCCGACGCTTCCATTTTGGCTCAAGTTAAGCCGATTATGGTAGAATTACCAGGTTTTAAAGAAGAAATAAGTCAATGCCGCTCTTTGGCTGAGTTGCCCACAGCAGCACAAAATTACCTGCATTTTATTGAAAGTAATCTTGGTCTGCCAATTTCCATTGTTGGAGTTGGGCCTGATCGAGAACAGACTATTCAAATTCCTCTTAACTAACCAACAGCCCCCGGTCTCCGGGGGCCTTTTTTATAACCTAAACTAGCCTCCACGGCACTCTTGACAAGTTTAGCTCAACTTTGTTATACTAAGGTCACATTAATTTAATTTATCACAGCTCTCCCAGCTTCTTATCTTTTACTCCTCCCCTAATTAAAAGGGGCCTAAAAGATATGGGATGAGTGGACGCACGTTGCTTTAAAACAACGGCGATAAAAGGAGAATATTTATGTCTTACAAGATACCTTCAATTTTAGATATGCTTAAAGCTGGTGTTCATTTTGGCCACCAGTCTAACAAGTGGCACCCCAAAATGGCGCCTTTTATTTTTACCCAAAGAAATAATATTCATATCTTTGATTTGGAACAAACTCAGGCTAAATTAGCCGAGGCTTTAGAATATTTAAAGAATGCCGCTTCTCAAAACCGCACTATTTTATTTATCGGTACCAAAGAACAAGCCAAACCGATTATTAAAAAATATGCTGAGGAAGCCGGTATCCCCTTTATTACCGAGCGCTGGTTGGGTGGTTTGTTAACTAATTTTGACGAAATTCATCAAACCTTGTTCAAAAAATACAAAAAGTTAAAAACTTTAAAGGAAACTAATGAAATCACTAAATACACTAAAAAAGAACAGGTGCATTTAATGAAAGAATTAGAAAAATTGGATAAATATTTAGGTAGTATTGAAAAAATGGATAAACGTCCTGACATTGTCTTTATTGTTGACTTAAAAATTGAAAAAACCGCTTTTGAAGAAGCCCAAAAAACCGGCACCAAGATTGTGGCTTTTTGCGACAGCAACACTAACCCAGAAAAAGTTGACTATCCTATTCCAGCTAATGATGATGCTACCAATTCTATTGAAATGTTAGTTAAACTGGCCACCGAAGCAATTGCTGAAGGCCGAGCTAATTTAACTGTCACTCCGACTGTTAAGGAAACTGCCACCGAAGGAAAAAAGAAAGAAACCGTGGCTAGAATTTTCAATGAATAATTAATAATCAACCAGCGGCGGCTCTCAAGCTGCTTCTCGCCGCTCTAACTAATTATATGGCTAAAAAAATTAAAACCTTGATCAAATTGCAGATCCCTGCTGGTCAAGCTAATCCAGCACCTCCAATCGGTCCAGCTCTAGGTCAGCACGCTTTAAACATTGCCGAATTTTGTCAAAAATTTAATGCGGCCACCAAAGATAAAATGGGCGAAATTACTCCAGTAGAAATCACCGTTTATGAAGATAGAACCTACACTTTCATTACCAAAACTCCTCCAGTAGCAGAATTATTAAAAAAAGCCGCTGGTATTACCAAGGGTTCTGGCAAACCCTTGCAAGAAAAAGTGGGTAAAGTTACCAAGGCTCAAGTTAAAGAAATTGCCGAAAAAAAATTGCCTGACTTAAATTGTGTTTCAGTCGAATCGGCTATGAAAATGGTAGAAGGCACTGCCAAACAAATGGGTTTAACTGTAGTTTAAAAAATAATCATTTAACTATGCTCTCTAAATCTCAACTCATTCGCACAATTTATCTTTACGCCGTATCTTTAATTACCTTAGTAATGATAATTATTTCTGCTGTTACGTTAATTAATTTAACACTAAAAACTTGGGTTTTTACTAAAGCAGATCGCCCCGAATACTACGAGATTTATTCTGAAATAGTTAACCCCAAAACCAATCTTGCCTACACTGAAGAAGATAAGGCACGATTGAAACAAGAGCAAGAAAACCGTTACCAAGTTCAGAAACAATCAGAGGCGGTCAGATCTTTTTCTATGATCCTAGTTGCCTTACCTCTCTTCCTCTTTCATTGGCGCTTAACTAAAAAAGAAAAAGAAAACTAACTAAATTATGTGGGAGATGGGATGAAACACCATCATTAAAACCACAAACGCAAATATATGCGCAGTCAAAAATATCTCAAACTTAAACAACAGGTAGAAAATAAAAAAAGCTACTCGTTAGACGAAGCCATCGAATTAGTTAAAAAAACTTCCGGTGCTAAATTTGATGCTACCATTGAACTTCATCTTCGCTTGGGCATTGATCCTAAAAAAGGTGAGGAACAAATTCGCGGCACGATTGTTTTGCCTAATTCTTTTGGTAAATCCAAAATTGTAGCTGCCTTTGTTGACACCAACAATGAAGAAACCGCTAAATCTGCCGGTGCAGATATGGTCGGCGGAGAAGAAATGATTGATGAAATTGCTAAAACTCAAAAAATCAATTTTGATGTAGCTGTTGCTACTCCTTCCATGATGCCTAAATTAGCTAAAATTGCTAAAATTTTAGGTCCTAAGGGTTTAATGCCTAATCCTAAAACAGAAACTGTTAGTCCTAACATCAAAAAAATTATCGAGGAATTAAAGAAAGGTAAGTTGGCTTTTAAAAATGATGAAACCGCTAACATACACATTGCGGTTGGTAAAGTTTCTTTTGACAAAGAAAAAATTTTAGCCAACCTACAGGCCATCATCGATGTAATTAAAAAAAGCAAACCGTCTTCTTCTAAAGGTACTTACATCAAAAATGCTACTCTTACCTCCACTATGGGTCCAGGTATCAAAATCTCTGTTGTTTAATTTTACAAACTAGCTTGATCAAGTTATAATAAAGAGCGGGAACACCCCGCTTTTTATTAAACCAAAATATCAAATTTATGACTGAAAAAACCTTTTCCCGCCCCAGTTGGGACGAATACTTTATGGCCATGGCTAGAATTACCGCCACTCGTTCTAATTGTGATAGACTTCACGCTGGTGCGGTCCTAGTTAAAGACAAACGCATTATTGCCACTGGCTACAATGGCGCGCCCCCAGGATTACCTAGTTGCGATGAAGTTGGTCACCTATTAGAGGACGGTCATTGCGTCAGAACCATTCATTCTGAACATAATACTTTACTGCAAGTTGCCAGACTTCAAGGAGCTTCTACGGAAGGCACCACCCTCTACACCGTCAGTTCTCCTTGTATCCATTGTTCAAAATATCTCGTGGCGGCTGGAGTTAAAAGAGTTGTTTACGGACAAATTTACCGCAATCCTGAAGTAATTGACTATCTAAAAAAAGCCAACGTGGTTATTGAACAATACCAAGAAAATCCTGAGTGGCTAAAACGAATCCAAGAAATTTTTAAAAATAATATTACCGAAGTTCATGCTAATGAAGGTTATGTCAAAATGAAAGGTGCTAAATAAATTTTTATGTCAGATCTTGATAAAAAAATTATTCTAGGTTTTACTGGACTACTTGCTAGCGGTAAAGGAACAGCAGCTAAATATTTAGAAGAAAAATATCAAGCCTCAACTTATCGTTTTTCCACCATTTTAAGAGATATTCTTAATCGAATTTATCAAGAACAAACGCGCGACAACCTGATTAAATTATCCGAAAATTTGCGCGGGATTTTTGGCGAAAATCTTTTGGCCAAAGCCATAGCTCAAGATGTGGCTAACAATCCTAACCCCGTAATTATTGTGGAGGGAATTCGTCGTTTAGCCGATATTACTTATCTGCAAAAAATGCCTAATTTCATTTTGGTGGAAATTTTTGCTGACCCACAAATTCGCTATGAACGTTTAATTAAACGAGGAGAAAATATTGATGATAACACCAAAACTTATGAACAATTTTTAGCCGATCACCAACGTTCCACAGAACTATCAATTGTGGAAGTGATTAAACAAACCTCGGAAAAAATTGATAATAATGGTCAGCTTACTAAACTACAAGAGCAACTGGATAACTTGATTAAAAAATATCGAGCTTAATATGCTGATTGATCTCCACACTCATAGCCAGTGTTCTGATGGACTCCTAACCGTAGAAGAATTGGTTAAATTAGCCGCAAGAAAAAAAGTTAAAATTCTTGCCCTGACTGATCATGACACTACCATAGGCTTACCCTCTTTTATTAAAATTTGTGCTCAACATAAAATTGAACCCATTCCTGGATTAGAACTAAGCACGGCTGTCAGAGGAGTGGAAATGCACTTAGTCGGTTATTTAAAAAATTTTAATGATCCTAAACTTTTGGCTATCTTAAAAAAACAACAAGCTAAAAGAATGGAGCGAGCCAAAATTTTAATCAAACGATTCCGCTCTCTAAATTTTGTTATTACTAAAACCACAGAAAAACAATTGCTCTCCCAAAAAAATACAGGTAAACCACAATTTACCCGCGCAATTTTAAAAGAACAAGCAAATTTATCTCTTTTAAAAAATAAATACGGTTGGCAAGGCAATTTATCAGATTTTATTGGCTCTTTTTTAGATCGTCCGGGCCAAATTGGCTATTTAAAAAAGCAGCGTCTTAATTCTTTAGCTGCGATTGAACTAATTAAAAAATGTGGTGGACTGGTTTCTTTGGCCCATCCAGATATAGAACTGGCTGAGTCCAAAACGGCTCAAAAAATTATCCCCCTCTTAGTCAAGGCCGGCCTTTGGGGTATGGAAATGCCGCATAACTTTTTGAAAAATAAAAAACATCTTTTACCTTTGGCGGAAAAATATAAATTAGCTATTACTTATGGCTCGGATTCTCACGACGGAAAACGCTTAGGAATAAATGTAGGTAAAACTGAATGGCAAAAAATTGACTATCTCTTAAACTAACACCCTCCTTTCTGGAGGGTGTTTTGGGCTTGATTTTTTTATCTTTTTAGACTAGGGTAAAAATATGGCTCCTTACAAAAAGGTAAAAAAATGGGAATAATGGTAGGCATGCGTGTACCAATTCTGCCTTTGACGGCAGAAGTTTTTGCAGGAAAAGAAGATCCTTTAGTGGGAAACATTGAACATATTTCATATGATGCCTTCTACAATTTGGGTGCTGGATTTATTTTGGAAGGAACTATGGCTAGTGGTCCGGTTTATGTTCATCCGACTCTTTTTAGTCAGCTGATCCAAACCCCTAATGATTGGTTTCTGGTGGAAATAGAATTCAAAAATGGAAAACTAGTTCTACATTCCATAACCCCAAAAATCAACAAGATTTTTGTGGCCCCACCGGTAACTATTTCAATGCAAAATTTTGCTACAGTTTATGACTTAATTGTTAAAGTACAACAATCAGGTCATTGTAAAAATCGTACCTGTTCTAACGATGCCCAGGCTACTCAACTGCGGCAGTGGGTTTTGATTGAAGACGACAACAACGGCACAGCTCTAATGTGCCGCAAGTGTTTTGAAAATATTGCCAAAAAGAATCCTCAGTTCTATGATCATCCTCTAACGCCAGAAGAAAAATGGGAAGGACACAAAGAAAACATTCCGGTGGCGATTGTTAAGGGTTGGGAAATTCCTCCCGGAACACCCGTTCCGCTAACACCTATCCCCTTTGCTAATACCCGTTGTAACTTGGACATCATTACCGATTTCCTTTCCTTGCTACATCAGGGAAAAAATTATCAAACTACTTGCCCAACCTGTAGAAAACAGGTTACCGAGGACTACCAACAGTGGGTGCAAGTCGGTATCGGCTTTGGGGAACCAGTTTGTCTTTGTCGTCAGTGTTTTGAAAATATAGAATCAGAACACCCTGATTTCTATTCCCAATTAGACACAATTGATCCATTTGACATCAGGGAGAGAACTCTCCCTATCCCCCATATTAAAGGTTGGGAACTTTCCCCCACCGCTCCAGTACCCCTGTGGAATGTTCCATCACTGGAAGTACTAGGAGAAGAAATTTAAACTTACAGCCCTGTCCAAGACAGGGCTTTTTTATTTATTAAAAAGCCGCCTTTTTCAAGACGGCTAAGTTCAAACCTAAAAAAATCATTCTGGAGAATAGTAAAGGCTAATAACCTTTTTCATTTCGTTCCAAATTTGAGCAACAGAAACAAATTCTTGTGCTGCTTTTTCCAAACTTTCAAAATGTTTGGGAAAAACATCCACAAAATCCTGCCGTCCCTGTTCTACTTCGTAAATAGCATAAGACACATAACCTAATTCTTCAATTGCTCTAAACAACCGGCCTTCAACTGTTGTCAAATTGTCCAGATTTTCATACAAAGAACTAATTTCTGTCCTGATTTCTTCTGGCCAATACTCATCCAGAAATTTATCCAATAGCTCTTTCTCGACTACTTTAAAAATAGGAGCCAAGCGTGGATCTTTTTTAACCTGCCACAACACGTCTCCTGTTCTTCCTTCGGCCCAATCGTGAATAAGAGCCAAAGCCAGAACCTTAAAAGCATCAAAGTCTTTACAACCATAACGCTTTTCCCACAAAATCACAATGAGGGTTAAAACCCCCATTTTAAAAGTATGCTGGTCTACACTTTCAGGAGTGTTAACAGAATAGCAACCCCAGCGCTTCACTTTTTTTAAACTGTTTAGAAGCTCCCAAAAAAACGTTTCCAAATGGGCCAATTTATTGTTTGCGGCCATGTTTTTTATTCCTTATTTTAGGTTTGTAAAAGATCAATTAAAATGCTACAATATCTAAACAAATTTAACTTAGTTTGTCAAAATAAATATGGAAGAAAATACTCTACAGGAGGCCTCTAAAAATACCCGGGCAGTCTATAGTTTAGATCATCTTAAACCAGAAGTAGTTGCTGTAGCTTTTGCTAAATGTTCTCGCTCTCCAGAATCATTTGCTACTATTGCCGAAGAATTAACCGATGCCAAATCGGCTGATTTCCATGAAAAATGGGTGGTGGGCTATGGGCACAGTAGCGTAGCCGAACACGCTAATTTACATTTAGCCATTGAAAATGTTTCTATCTTGGCCACTAAAGTTATAGAAGACAACCGTCTAGCCTCTTTTACAGAAAAATCCACCCGTTACCAAATTTTTGATAAAACAAAATATTATAAACCACAAAATATTCTGGCTTCTTCTTTGAGCGAAGAATACCAAAAAACCTTAGACTATATTTTTGATACTTATACATCCCTAAACGAACCGATGAGAGACTTTATTGTCAAAAAATATCCTAAGACTGAAACAGACTTAGATAAGGTTTACAATGTGATAACTAAAGCTAGGGTTTGCGACAACATCCGCTATCTTTTACCCACGGCCACCCTAACTAATTTGGGCATGACAGCTAACGCTAGAAATTTTGAACGAGTAATTGCCAAATTGTTGTCTCATCCCTTACAAGAGATGCAAGATATTGGGACAGACATTAAACAATGTGCCTTAGGAATCACCCCTACCTTAATTAAATTTGCTAACGTCAATGATTATTTAAAAAATACACCCAACGAGTTAACCGAATTATCTAAAAATCTCTTACCAAAAGAAATCAACCCCGTTAACCCAGTAGAAGTTGTGCAGTTTGATCCCGAAGCGGAAAACAAATTAGTCGCCGCCCTGCTCTACCGCGGCTCCGATCTACCTTACAAACAAATTTGGCAAGAAGTTAAAAAAATGCCGTTAGAAGCAAAAGAGAAAATAATTGATGTAGCTTTAAAAAATCGCGCCTCTTTTGATCAACCGCTCAGAGAATTAGAACATGTCTATTATACTTTTGATATTTTAATGGATTATGGGGCTTTCCGCGATGTCCAGCGCCATCGTATGAACACCCAAACCAACCAAGATGTAACCATCATTAATGGTTTTGAAACGCCAGAAGAAATAATTGAAGCTGGTCTAGAATCACAATTTAAAGAAGTAATGGAACGGGCGGCCAATCTCTATCAAAAAATGTACCCACAGTTTCCTAAAGAGGCACAATATGCAGTTCCTTTAGCCTTTAGAAAACGCACCCTCTTCACTTGGAATTTGCGCGAATTGCATCATTTTATTTCTTTACGCAGTGGCCAAAAAGGACACATTTCTTACCGTCGAGTAGCCCAGGCTTGTTGGCAAAAACTCAACGAGATTCACCCTCTTTTAGCTAAGTATATTCGTGTTGATATGAGTTCAGGATCATCTTCCTGGGCCTCCACCATGTTTAAACCAGAATATTCCTATAAACCAAAATTAGATTAAAAGTATGTTTATCATGATTGATGGCATTGATGGTTCTGGCAAAAGTCTCCAGTCCAAAATGCTAATAGAAAGATTAAAAAAAGAAAATTACCCAGTTGAAATAATCAGTTTCCCTCAATACGGACAAAAAAGCGCCGGGCCAATTGAAGACTATTTAACTGGTGTCTATGGCACAGCCGAAGAAGTAGGCCCATATCGTGCTTCTATTTTATATGCTGTTGACAGATTCGCTGCTGCCGCTAAAATTAATTCTTGGTTGACAAACAAAAAGATAGTAGTAGCCAATCGTTACGTCGCTTCTAATATGGGACATCAAGGCGGTAAAATCAAAGATGACGGGGCTAGACAAAATTTTTTTGAATGGAATGACGATTTAGAGTATAATATATTTAAAATCCCCCGCCCAGATTTAAACATTATTCTGCATGTAACTCCAGAGATAGCACAACAATTAGTTAAAAAGAAGGAGGAACGGGATTACCTTTCTGGTGGCAAAAAAGATATACACGAAACTGATCTAAATCACCTTAAAAATGCTGAAAAAACTTATTTAGAAATAGCTGGACGTTTCCCTAATTTTTTCCTGATTGAATGCGTAGAAAATAATCAAATTTTAACTCCCGAAGAGATTCATAAAAAAATTTGGGACTTAATCAAACAAAAAATTAATCAATAATTTATGCTTATACCCTCAATAAATCTTTTCAAAGAGGCCCTGTCTATTTGCAAAAACAACTACAAGGTTTTTTTGAAAATCATTTCTTGGTTTTTAGGTGTTACTGTTCTTTTAGCTATCTTGAATTGTGTTGATCGCTACACTTTTTTCCATTATGTTAATAAAACTTTTCCTATTTATCTAATTCTTTCTGCTGCCAGTTTTGTTGTTGGCTTATGGACCCAAATCGTTTTAATTAGATTGATTAATGCTGGGCTTACCAAACAACCAGTTGACCAAAAAACTTTAAATCAGAATGCCTGGCGGGATACTATTCCCTTTTTATGGATTTCCATCTTAGTTGGTATTATCACTTTGGGTGGTCTTATCCTCGTAATTATTCCTGGGTTAATTTTTTCTGTTTGGTATTTTTTCTCCCGTTACTCTTTTGCTATCGATGGAATGCGTGGCTACGCCGCTTTAGACAATAGTAAAAAATTGGTTCAGGGCAGATTTTGGCAAATTGTTTGGCGCCTGATTGTAACTAACATTTTTTATGGTTTAGTTTTGATTGTAATAGTTGGAATTCCCACTTTAATTATTGGCTATTTTACTAAATTTGCCGAATTTTCTTCAGCTTTTACTTCCGGTCCTTGGTGGTTTGACGCTCTACAGAGTTTAGCTGTAGTTATAACTCTACCTTTAAACATTGCCTTCTGGACCATTCTCTATAAAAACCTCAAAGAAACTAAAACGGAAAATGTTCTTCCTCCAACTGTTTAGTTGATTGTAAATTAAATTTTATTTTATTTAAATAAGCTAATAAATTTTGCTGTTTACTTTTATTATTATGTCTTATACTCCAGTTATTGGTTTAGAAATTCATATCCAACTCAAAACTAAAACCAAAATGTTCTGTAGTTGTGATAACCGTGGCGAATTTTTACCACCTAACACTGCTATCTGCCCTGTTTGTACTGGCCAACCAGGAGTTTTACCGGTACCTAATCAACAAGCGATTGAATGGGGAGTTAAAATGGCCCTAGCTTTAAATTGTAAAATTAACTCTCTAAGTAAATTTGATCGCAAACATTATTTCTATCCCGACCTACCTAAGGGCTACCAAATTTCTCAATTTGATTTACCTGTCGGCGAAAAAGGCTTTTTAGAAATCTCTGGAACAGAAGAAAGTCTATCCGAAAAAAATATAGAAGATTTGGAAGAAAATCCAAAAAAACCAAAAATTAAACTACCAAAAAACAAAAGGATTGACATCACTCGATTACATTTAGAAGAAGATGCGGCTAAAAATTTACACAGTCCCGAAGGAACTTTGGTTGATTTTAATCGTGCTGGTACTCCCCTGGTAGAAATTGTGACGGAACCAGATATTGCCAGTGCCAGTGAAGCCAAGCTCTTTTTGCAAGAGTTACAAAATCTAGCTAAATTTTTAAAAATTTCCGATGCCGAAATGGAAAAAGGACATTTACGTTGTGATGTTAATGTTTCTTTGCGTCCGGTTGGTGATACCAAATATTATCCTAAAACTGAAATAAAAAACTTAAATTCTTTTAAAGCAGTAGAACGAGCCATTGAATACGAAATTCAAAGACAGACAAAATTGTGGGAAGCTGGCCAGGCGCCAGAAAAACTTACCACTCGAGGTTGGAATGATACGGAACAAACTACCGAAGAACAAAGAGTTAAAGAGGGGTCTGAAGACTATCGTTACTTCCCCGAGCCAGATATACCTCCATTTAATTTGGCCGCCGTAGAAAAAAAAGCCAAACTGGAGCTGCCAGAATTACCTCAAAAAACACGGGTACGCTTTGCTGATGAATATGGCCTATCCAAAAGCGACGCAAAAATTTTAACTCAGGATCCTGAATGGGCAGACTTTACCGAGCAAGTTTTTAGTGAAGTCTGGGAATGGCTAACTTCCCTACCCGACCTAGATGGAACCGAGGAAGAAATTATGGCTAAGCATCGAGCTAAAGTTGGACGTTTGATTGGTGGCTGGTTGACTTCTAAATTAATGGGCTTGATGGCAGAAAACAAAATTGATATTCGCTTACTCAAAATTACTCCAGAAAATTTTGCCGAGTTCATCAGTTTAATTTATACCAATAAAATTAATAGTACTAATGCTCAATTGTTACTTGAAAAGATGTTGGAAGCCGGTGGTGATCCTTCTATCATTATGGAAGAAGATCGTCTAGGCCAAGTCCAAGATACTAACTTAATTGAAACAGCACTAGATAATGTAATTAAAATGAACCCAGACCAAGTGACTCAGTACCGATCAGGAAAAACCGCCGTCATTCAATTCTTAATTGGCAAAGCAATGAAGGAAACCCGAGGCCAAGCTGACCCGCAGACAATCAAAACTATCTTAGAGAAAAAATTAAAGTAAAAAAGAGCAGACGAGAGTCTGTTCTTTTTTTATTATTACCCCATGTTGCTTTTGGGCTAAATTTGCGTTAAAATTGATTTATCTATGACTAATTTTCAGATTAAAACCAAGATTAAGCCGGCTGGTGATCAACCCCAAGCCATTGATCAATTGACTAAAGGGTTACAAAAACATTTTGCCAAACAAACCCTCCTAGGTGTTACTGGTTCTGGTAAAACTTTTACTATTGCTAATGTGATTGAAAAAATTCAATTGCCTACCTTAATAATTGCTCATAACAAAACCCTAGCAGCCCAACTATGTAACGAATTCAGAGAAATCTTCCCTAATAATGCAGTAGAGTATTTTGTCAGTTATTATGATTACTACCAACCCGAAGCTTATCTACCCACCACCGATACCTATATAGAAAAAGAGGCCATGATTAACCAAGAGATTGATCGATTGCGCCATGCTTGCACCCAAGCCCTCCTAACTCGTTCTGATGTAATTATCGTAGCCTCAGTTTCCGCTATTTATGGCTTGGGCTCGCCTCAAGAATACGAAAAAGTTGTTTTACACCTCCAACGCGGACAAAAACTTAATCGGGAAGACATGTTGGGCCAATTAATTGAAATGCAATTCACTAGAACCAATAGTGATTTAAAAAGAGGTCATTTTAGACTCCACGGCCAAGTTTTTGAAATCATGCCTATTAATGAAGAAATGATTTATCGATTTGAAATTAGCCAAACCATAGACGTAATTGAACTGATTGATCCAGTAACAAGACAGATTAAAAAAACCTTAGACGATGCTTGGTTCTTCCCGGCCCGTCATTATGTAGCCACACCAGAATCACGTGAAGCTGCGCTGCAAAGTATCAGACAAGAATTAAATGAACAGTTAAATTTTTTTCAACTCCACAACCAGCCTTTAGAATACGAACGTCTCAAACGCCGCGTCAATTACGATTTAGAGTTGATTAAAAATATCGGCTACTGCAATGGTATTGAAAACTATTCTCGTCACTTTGAAAATCGCCCGACTGGAGAACCACCTTTTACCTTATTAGATTACTTTAAATACAGCGTCAGCCACCGCGGCCAAGAAAAAAAATCAAGTTTCTTAACCATTATCGACGAATCGCACGTAACTGTTCCCCAAATTAGAGCTATGTATAATGGAGATAAAGCTCGTAAAGATGTTTTAATCGAGCACGGCTTCCGGTTACCCTCAGCTCGTGATAACCGGCCTCTCACTTTTGAAGAGTTTAATAAAAAAGTGGAACAAATGATTTTTGTTTCCGCTACTCCCGATGAATACGAACTACAGCAAAGTTCGCAAATAGTTGAACAAGTAGTTAGACCGACTGGCCTACTTGATCCGGAAATTATTATCAAACCCGTCACTGGCCGAGGTAAGAAAAAATCGCAAATTGAAGATTTAATAGAAGAAATTAAGCAACGCCTCATTCAAAATGAGAGAATTTTAGTTACCACCTTAACCAAAAAAATAGCCGAGGATTTAACCGATTATTTACAAGAAAAAAAAGTTAAGGTGAAATATCTTCATAGTGATGTAGACACCTTAGAAAGAATCGAAGTGATTACCGATTTACGTCGCGGTTTAATTGATGTGATTGTTGGAGTCAATTTGTTACGCGAAGGTTTAGACTTACCTGAAGTTTCTTTAGTAGCGGTTTTAGACGCCGACAAGGAAGGTTTTTTACGCAGCACCACCAGTTTAATCCAAACTATTGGTCGCGCGGCCAGAAACGCTAATGGACAAGTTATTCTTTACGCCGATCACATTACCACTTCAATTAAAAAAGCGGTGGAAGAAACTAATCGTCGTCGCCAAATTCAGATGAATTATAATTTACAACACCGAATTACCCCCCAAACAATTCAAAAAAATATTCGCAACATTTTAGAAGAATTTGGCATTGCACCCAAAAGCCACCAAGAAAAAACTGAACGGAAAAAGAAGCCTTCTGTTGCCGATCTAGATTTGTTGGGTGATAACCGTCCACTCGCAGAAATTATTCAAGATAAAGAAAAACAAATGAAAGAAGCAGCCAAGTCCTTAGAATTTGAGCTGGCGGCTATTTTACGCGACGAAATAAAAGAGATAAAAAAAACTCAAACAAAAAAATAATATGGATTGGCGACAACGTTGGTTAGAAGAAAAAAAAGAACTTTTTACTTTTCTTCCAGCTG
>DAOMZV010000001.1:0-57471 GCA_035400705.1 Candidatus Magasanikiibacteriota bacterium | reverse complement strand
ACTAGATATACCGGTGGAACTGTATTGCATGGTTTTATTGGAGAAATGTTACCCAATGCTGACGCCACAAAACAATTAGTTAAGAAAATTGCGGAAAATTTTCATTTACCATATTACACTTTAACTCCGACCTTTAGTGTTTGTCCTAAACATGGTTATTTAGCTGGTGAACACCAGTTCTGTCCTAAGTGCGATGATGAAATCGGTTATACCGAAGCGGTATCTAAAAAACAAAAAACTTTAATTAATTAAAATATATGGAGAACAATAACGATTTATCCCAGAGGAGACAGCCATGCGAAGTCTACTCTCGTGTGGTCGGTTATTTACGCCCCGTTTCTCAATGGAATAAGGGCAAGCAAGCTGAGTATTACGATCGTCAAGAATACGACAAGCAAGTAACTGATTGCGGTTGCTAAAAGTTTTAATGGGGGCCCCTTAATTGGGGCCTTCTTTATCTAATTTTTTATGATTATTAGTGGAATACAAAAAATTACCCTCTTGGATTATCCGGGTAAAGTCGCAGCGACTATTTTTACTTTTGGGTGTAATTTCCGTTGCGGTTTTTGCCATAATCCAGAGTTGGTTCACTCGGAAAAAAGAGATTTAAATAACCAATGGACAGAAGAAGCCGTGTTAAATTTTTTAAAGGAACGCCAAGGTTTGTTAGAGGGATTAGTGGTAACTGGTGGCGAACCAACTTTGCATCAAGATTTGGCAAAATTTTTGCAGCAAGTTAAAGATTTGGGTTTTTTAATCAAATTAGATACTAATGGAACTAATAGTCAAATGATTAGTGACTTACGGCAGAAGGGGTTGGTGGATTTTTGGGCGATGGATATTAAAAATTCCTTTCCAAAATATTTTTTAACAGTTGATAAAACTTTTGATTTATCTGAAATTGAAAAGAGTATTGATTTGGTTAAAACTGGACCAGAAGATTATGAATTTAGAACTACTATTGTGGAAGGCTTACACGAACCAGCAGACATTTTAGCTATGGCTCAAATGGTTGAGGGGGCCAAAAAATATGTTTTACAGAAGTTTATTTCTAGAGATAATTTAGTTAATTCAGAATTTGTAGGACGTAAAAGTATTTCTGATGAAGAATTAACTAGCCTAGCCAAGGCCTGTGAACAGTGGGTTGAGAAGTGTGAAATAAGATAAAATTTTTATTTTTACGATTTTTGTTGTATTATAAATAAAATTGTTTAATATTTTATGCGCAGTAAATTTTTTATTTTAGGTTTATTTTTACCCTTATTTTTGGCTGGCGCTGGTTGTTCCAAAAAAACCAGCGGTCTAGTAGCAGAAACTCAAGGCCCTATTTTATTTGTGGGTTATAATTGTCCTCATTGCGACAAGGTGGAAGAATTTGCCACAACGAATAAAGTGCAAGAAAAATTTAATTTTATTATTTTAGAAGTTTATAAAGATAAAAATAATGCTGCTTTAATGGCCGAAAAGGCTGGGGCGTGTGGTTTGCCGGTTTCTAGTTTAGGTGTACCTTTTTTATGGGATGGTTCTCAGTGTTTGGTTGGCGATATCGATATTATTCAGTTTTTTCAAGATAAAATAAAATAGATTTTTAAGTTATGAAAAAATCTCTCTTTTTAATTCCCAGTTTTTTTCTGGCTTTTCCTGTGGTAGCGAAAGCTTTTTGTCCGGTGTGCACGGTGGCCGTGGGGGCGGGTTTGGGTTTATCGCGTTGGTTGGGAATAGATGATACTATATCAGGATTATGGGTAGGAGGATTGACTGCATCGTTAATTGGCTGGACCATTAATTGGTTAAATAGCAAAAAAATAAAATTTAGAGGCAGAAAAATTTTAGTTACTTTTTTATTTTATGGTTTGATGGTAGTACCTTTTTATTGGATGGGGATCATGGGTCATCCTTTTAATAAATTATGGGGGATTGATAAATTATTGTTAGGAATTATTTTTGGTAGTTTATTTTTTCTTTTAGCTGGATTAATACATTCGCAACTTAAAAAAAATCATGAGAATAAATCATTTTTTTCTTTTCAGCGAGTTGTTTTTCCAATCGGAACTTTAGTAATTTTAAGTCTAATTTTTTATTTTTTAACTAAGTAGCTATGCCCAATCAATTAAAAGACTATCAGGAGTTAGTAGAAAAAGTTGATAATTTAAAAAAACAAGATAAGATGGATTTGTCGTCTGATCAGGATTTGAGTATTGCTATCATGAATTTAATTAGTATTGAGGAACATTTCTTTTTTACTGGAGCGAAGACTGGTAAAAATGAGTACTTTGATTTTTTAGCGGAGGTTCGAGAGATGCGCAAGACTTTATTAAAAAAACTGATTAAACAATACGAGGGTGAAGTGTGGTGTATTTCCAAACATTTATTAGCAGCTAGTATGCGTTTGATGGAGGTTGGGACTAAAGCTCAGGGACGAGGCGATAAGGCCGAAGCCAAAGATTTGTTTGAGAAATCTTTTCAACTTTATTCTTTGTTTTGGGGTTTGAATATGAAAATGGTAGATTTGGGTGAAATAAAAAAAATTGATGATGATCAGTTGGATAAAGAAGATAAAAAGAAAGGTGGTTTTATGACAAAACTTGGTAATTTGGTAAAAAGAGCTGTTGACTGTTGTATTGAATAATTAAAAATAAATTAAAAACCGGCCTTATTTTAAATGGCTGGTTTTTTGTTTCTTAATTTTATTTTGGTCGGGCTAGTGGGATTCGAACCCACGACCTCATCGTCCCGAACGATGCGCGCTAGCCAGCTGCGCTATAGCCCGAATAAAGCAAGTATAGAGTAAATTGCTCCAAAAATCAAGATGTGATAAAATTAAGAGGAAATATTTTTTTTAAATTCAATTTTAGAAGATATGAAACAGTTAAAATCGTATTTTGAGTATGCTATTGAGAAAAAAGCTTCGGATTTACATCTGGTGGGAGAAGAGTTGCCGTTAATTAGGGTTCATGGAAATTTGGAGGAGATCGAAGACAAAAAATTACCTTTAGCAGAATTAAAAACGGCAATTCTAGAAATACTTTCCAAAGATCAAAAGGATAAATTTGCAGAAGAAATGGAACTAGATTTTAGTGAAGAAATAGCCGGCTATCGTTTTAGAATTAATATCCATCAACAAGAAGGAAAAATTGGCTTAGCCGCCAGATTAATCCCACAATCTATTCCCACACCGGAAGAGTTAGATTTTTCTCCAATTATGTACCAATTATCCAAACTCTATGATGGATTAGTTTTGGTAACCGGTCCCACTGGTAGCGGAAAATCTACTACTGTAGCGGCGATGTTGGAAATGATCAATAAAGAACGCAAGGCTCATATTGTTACGATTGAAGATCCTATAGAATTTATTTTTGAGGATAAAAAAAGTTTGGTCGAACAGCGTGAAGTGGGGATAGACACTAAATCTTTTCAAGAAGCTTTAAAAAGAGTTTTACGCCAAGACCCTAATGTTATTTTCGTTGGAGAAATGCGCGACCCGGAAACTATCGCGGCAACTTTAACTGCTGCTGAAACTGGTCATTTGGTCTTTTCTACCTTACATACACCTAGTGCGGCCGAATCCATCGAACGCATCATCGATGTTTTTGAGGGGTTTAAACAAAAACAAGTTTTAGTTCAACTTTCTTCAGTTTTAAGAGCAGTGGTGTCTCAACAATTAATACCGAGTAAAAAAGGAAAATTAGTAGCAGCCAGAGAAATTTTGATTAATAGTTCGGCTGTGGCCAATTTAATTAGAGAAAATAAAATTGCTCAAATTCCTTCCACTATGCAAATCAGCGCGAAAGAAGGTATGGTTACTTTACGCAATAATTTATTAGAATTAGTTAAGAAAGGAATAATAGATGAAGAAGTCGCAGAAAAAAGAATAGGGGAAAATAGTGGTAAAAACAAGTTTGTTTAACATGGTTAAATTAAATTCTCAAAAAAAACAAGAAACTGAAAATAAGAATTTCCGGTTAAGTTTTTTGCGTAATACGGCTTTCTTGTTTTTGTTATTGATTGTGGTAAAATTATTTTTTTTGCAGGTAATTGATCACGAAATGTACGCCAAGGCGGCAGAAAATCGTCATAATGTTTTTTTAGATTTGTTGCCTAAACGCGGTCAAATTTATTTTCAAAATTTAAAAAGTCCAGAAGAAACTACTCCCGCGGCCTTAAATAAAGATATTTATATTGTTTTTGTTGATCCCAAGATAGTCAAAGATTCAAAGCAAGATACTAAAAATTTAGCCCAAATTTTAGCGCAAAAGTTAGAACTTAATGAACAGGATGTTTTAACTAAAATAACTAAAGAACGTAGTCGTTATGAAGTTATTAAAAAAAGAGTTTCTGGCGATATTGTTGACGAGTTAAAATTAGAAAATCTAGGTGGTGTTTATTTTGACAACGAACCATCCCGTTTTTATCCAGAGAAAAATTTAGCTTCTCAAACTTTAGGTTATCTTGGTTATAATAAAAAAGATTTACCCCAAGGTTATTATGGTTTAGAAGGATATTTTAATGAGTTATTGTCTGGGACCTCTGGTTATTTATCAACAGAAAAAAGTGCGGGCGGTGGTTGGATTACTCTACTGCCCCGAAACAAAAAATCAGCTATTGACGGAGCGGATGTGGTTTTAACTATTGATCGTACTTTGGAATACGTTGCTTGTGAAGCCCTTAAAAAGGGCGTGGTTAAATTACAGGCTAAGGGAGGTACTATTATTATTATGAATCCTAAAGATGGTGCGGTTCTAGCTCTGTGTAATGAACCAAATTTTGATCCTAATAATTATGGTACGGTAACTGATTTAAGTTTATTTAATAATGATGCAATTTTTACTCCATACGAACCAGGATCAGTTTTCAAGGTAATTACTATGGCTGGAGCCTTGGATGCTGGTAAGGTGACACCAGACACGACTTTTGTGGATACAGGTATGTTAAGAATTGGACCGGATGTTATTAGAAATGCTGGTAATAAATCATACGGATTGCAAAATATGACCGGAGTTTTAAGAGATTCTATTAATACTGGAGCGGTTTTTGCGGCCGAAAAATTGGGTTTAGAAAAATTTAAAGGATATGTTCAAGATTTTGGTTTCGGTGTTTTAACCGGACTAGAGCTAGATGAAGAAGTGCCGGGTAATATCAATTCTTTAAATAATAAAAAACCTATTTACTTAGCCACCGCTTCTTTTGGTCAAGGTTTGACTGCTACACCCATTCAATTAATAAGTTCTTATGCGGCTGTTGCCAATAAAGGTTTACTCTTCAAACCTTATGTTATTTCAAAAATTAAATATTCTGATGGTCATGAGGAAAAAACTAAACCTAGATTGGTTAAGCAGGTTATTTCTGAACGGACCGCGAGAATTTTAAGCGCTATGATGGTGGTGGTAATAGAAGAAGGACATGGTAAGGCAGCGGGTGTCAAAGGTTACCATATTGCTGGTAAAACCGGTACAGCACAAATTCCTTCTCCAGATGGAAAATATGCCACTGATGCGACCAATCAAACATTTATTGGTTTTGGTCCAGTTGATGATCCACAGTTTGTTATGCTAGTTAAATATGTTGAGCCAAAAGTAGATTATGCTGAATCTTCGGCCGTTCCCACATTTGGTGAAATAGCCAAATTCTTGGTACAATATTTAGAAATTCCGCCGTTTAACTAAAATTATTTTTATGCTGATCTTGCAATATCTTTTAAATTTTTTTTCTCGTTTAATTTTAAAAAAATATCAACCTAAAATCATTGGGATTACTGGTTCAGTTGGTAAAACATCCACTAAGGCCGCGATTTTGGCTGTGTTACAAAATAAATTTAGGGTGCGTGGTTCAATAAAAAATTATAATAATGAGTTGGGTGTTCCTTTAACTATCATTGGTAAAGAGTCGGCGGGGAAAAATATTTTTCTGTGGACTAAGGTTTTTTTAACTGCTTTAGGTTTAGTATTAAAAAAAGATTCCACTTATCCAGAAATTTTAGTTTTAGAAATGGGAGCGGATAAACCTGGTGATATTAGATATTTAACTCAACTAGCTCCTTGCCAAGTGGGTGTATTAACCGCCATTGGCCCAACTCATTTGGAAAAATTTAAAACACTCAAAAAAGTAGCTGAAGAAAAACAAATAATTATTAAACACCTATCTGCTTCTGGTTTTGCTGTTATTAATTATGATGATGAATTAGTAAAAGAAGTCCAGGAAAAAACTAAAGGGCAAATTATTTCTTTTGGTTTTAACGATGGAGCGGATTTACAGGCTAGTGATTTAAAAATCATTCAAGAATTAGAAAATGGCTTGTTAGCTCTTAAAGGAGAATCTTTTAAGTTAACTTATCATGGTTCGGTGGTGCCGGTGGTTTTAAATGGAATTATCGGCCAACCAGCTGTTTACGCGGCTTTGGCGGGGGCGGCTGTGGGTTTAGTCTTGGGAATGAATTTAGTGGATATTTTAGAAGCTCTTAAAAGAATTGTCTATCCACTTAGTCGCATGAGTATTTTATCAGGAATTAAATACACAACCTTGATTGATGATAGTTATAATGCTTCTCCACGGGCAATGGAATTGGCTTTGGAGGTTTTTAAAGATGTACAAGTTGAACCAGGAAGTCGAAAGATTGCGGTTTTGGGCGATATGTTGGAGTTGGGCAGTTATACTGAAGAAGCTCATAAAAAAATTGGCGAACTTTTAAAAGAAGCTGGTATAGATTTTTTAGTGACAGTTGGTGAGCGAGCAAAAATTATTGCCGAGAGAGCAGAGGAGTGTGGTTATGAAAATAATCAAATAGTTAAATTTTCTAAAAGCGAAGACGCAGGTTTATTTTTACAAGAAAAATTAATTATTGGAGATACAGTCTTGATTAAGGGCTCACAAGGTGTTAGGATGGACAAGATCGTGGTGGAATTAATGGCAGAGCCGTTACAGGCGGAGAAGTTAGTTTGTCGTCAAGACAAAACTTGGCAGAATAAATAGTTAAGGCCTCATCGTCTAGTCCGGTCTAGGACGCTTCCCTCTCACGGAAGAAACACCGGTTCGAATCCGGTTGGGGCTACCAAATTTTATAATTGATTTTTTTAAATAGATAAAAAGTTGGTATTTTCCGCACCAACTTTTTTATTTTAGGTTGGTTTATTTATATTTTAAATACTCTTGTTAAAAGACTAAAGTTAAAATAAAAAATCCGCCCTTGAAGTTATCGCGGGCGGGGATGTTTTAGTTCTGGTTGTTTGTGACTCGGCGCAAGACCAGATGGTTGGAGCCGCGTTTTAGACTAGCCCAGCTTCTGTAGCGCCGCCATTTATTGACAGCAAAATAAAAATGAATTAAATATTTGGGTTTTTCCGGGTCAGGACAGCCGGTTACCAGATAATATTTTCTTAATTCTCTCGGGAGATCATTAAGATGTTCATTGATAAAATTGGTGTCGTCAACACCAATCGCGCCACCATTTTTTTCAGCAACGCGTTGAAGTATTTGTTCATCAGTTAGTTCCTCGCCAACTATGGAGAGAAAACCGACTGCTTCAAATTGGTGACCTTCAATTTTAAAAGTCAGGCACAAGTTTTTGTGTTCGACAAACGATGTTGGATTCATTTTTTTCTCCAAAAAAACAGAAAAGAACTACTATTGTGTTTTATCAAAACTAATTAGAATTGTCAATTTTGTTTCAAGACAGAGTTTGGATAAAATATATTTTTTAAAGAAAATTTTTTAAATAAAAAACCGCCTTTTGGCTTTTAACCTAAGGCGGTGGTTGTATCAGGAACAAATTATTGCGATTATATTCTGAATCTCGAGAACTAATACGTTCTCATCGATTCCATCTTTAGTAGTAGCCTCTTGCAATGCCGCTGTTATACGGCATTTCAGAGGGGTTTCTTTAGTCAAAGAAACTGCCTGCTCAAGGGTTACTCCTTGAGCAATTATTTTCTCTCTTTCCAATATTTGTGAACTCTCTTTAAGCCACTGTTCAAAATGGGCTTTATTTGAAAAACAAGTGGATGTTCTAACTCCACAATAACCGCCAGCTGCGGCGGTATACTCAAATACGATCCAAAATTTTTCCTCGGACATTTTTTATCCCAAGTTGGAGTGAAAAGATCAACAAATTAATCTAACACAATAAAAAAATTTAGTCAAGTTTCCGGTTGATTATTTTATCTAAAATTGCTATGATTTTTATATTCAACTATGATTAAACAAGATCTTTTTGAAAAAAAGATGGTAGATAATCTAATTGTAGAAGCACCTTTAGCTGATAGAATGCGCCCCAAAGATTTTGAGGATTTTTTTGGTCAGGAGGAAGTGGTGGGAGAAGGGAAAATTTTGCGAAAATTGATAGAACAAGACGCTTTACCTTCTATGATTTTTTGGGGTCCGCCCGGAGTAGGAAAAACCACTTTAGCACATTTAATTGCTGAAAAAACTCATTCTACTTTTGTTGCTCTGTCCGCTGTCTCTAGCGGTTTAGCTGATTTGCGAGAAATAGTTAAAGAAGCGGAAGAGAGAAGAAAAATGCACAATCAAAGAACTATTTTATTTATTGACGAAATTCATCGTTGGAACAAGGCACAGCAGGACGCTTTATTGCCTTTTGTGGAGAGAGGCATTGTTACGTTAATTGGTGCTACTACGGAAAATCCTTCTTTTGAGGTAGTTGGGGCTCTATTATCGCGCTCTCGAGTTTTTGTTTTGAAAAAATTAAATACTGAATCAATTAAAAATATTTTGCAAAGAGCCCTTAAAAACAAAACCAGGGGTTTAGGTAGCTTATCTTTGCAAATTAGTGATAGACTTTTAACTCTTTTGTCTGAAGCCTCAGCTGGTGATGCTCGAATGGCTTTGAATATTTTAGATATGGCTGTAAAAAGTAAGACAAAAGAGGGAATTAAAAAAATCAAAATAGAGGAAAAAGATATTAAAGAAGTTTTACAAAAGACCCATTTGATTTTTGACAAGAGAGGGGAGGAATTTTATAATCTAATTTCTGCTTTGCATAAATCTATGCGGGGAAGTGATTCCAACGCCGCGTTGTACTGGTTGGCGAGAATGCTTGAGGCTGGAGCCGATCCTTTGTATGTGGCGCGGCGAGTTTTGCGTTTTGCTGCCGAAGATATTGGTATAGCAGACTCACGTGCACTGTTGGTGGCTAATGCTGCTTACGATGCTTGTCATAAGATTGGTTTACCCGAATGCAATGTTCATTTAGCTGAGGCTGTGGTTTATTGTTCACTAGCTAAAAAATCCAATGCTTTGTATGTGGCTTATGGTAAAGCAGCGGAAGACGCCCGCAGCACTTCTCATTTAGGTGTGCCTTTGCATTTGCGCAATGCCCCAACAAAGTTTATGAAAAATATCGGTTATGGTAAGGGTTATAAATATACACCAGATTTTGAGGGCGGCGAAGCTAAACAAGATTATTTGCCAAAGGAATTAAAAGATAAAAAATATTTAAATTAATAAGATGAAAAAAATTTTATTACATACCTGTTGCGCTCCTTGCAGTATTGCTGTGATTGATGAATTACGACCCAAGTTTGAAGTTTCTGTCTTTTTTTATAACCCCAACATTTTTCCTAAAGAGGAATATTTAAAAAGAAAAAGCGAAGTGATAAAAGTTTGTCAGGAATGGGGTGTGGCGATGATTGATTGGGACTATGAGCAAGAGAAATGGAACAAGGAAGTTGCAGGATTGGATGGTGAGTCAGAAGGTGGGGCGCGATGTCAAAAATGTTTTGCGCTACGCATCAACGTGGCAGCTGAATATGCTAGGCAGTACGGGTTTAAAAATTTTTCTACTACTTTGACTAGCGGGAGAAACAAAAGTGCAGTAGTAATTTTCCCAATTGCAGAAAATGCGGCAAAAAAATTTAATGTAAAATTTTATGCCGAAGATTGGAAGAAAAATGGGCGACAAGAAAAAGCAAGGCAGATGATTGAGGACAGGGGAATTTATCGGCAAAATTATTGTGGCTGTGTTTATTCTTTGCCTAAAAAATAAATTTGAAAAACGTCCTTAAATAAGGCGGTTTTAAGGCTCTTGACAGCTTAATTAGTTGTGGATATAATATGTTTAGCACTCAATTGGCTAGAGTGCTAAATAAGACTATGCTACAACGTCAAGAAAAATTATTTAAACTCATTGTTGAAGAATATTTAAAAACCGCCGAACCGGTCGGTTCTTTAAAATTATCTACCAGTTTAAAAATTTCTTCAGCTACTGTGAGAAATGAAATGATGGAATTAGAAGAAGCTCATTTAATTTTTCAGCCTCACATTTCTGCCGGTAGAATTCCTACAGAAAAAGGTTACATTTTTTATATTCAAAAATTTATTTTAGACAAAAGTGATCTTTCTTTGGAAAAGAAACTAACTCAGACGGCTAATAGTTTTTCTGCTGACGAAAAAATTAAAATTTTAGCTAAGGCGATAGTAGAACTGGCTAACGAGGCGGTAGTAGTAGCTTTTAATGAAAATCAACTTTATTATACCGGTCTTAGTTGTTTATTTAGTAAGCCGGAATTTAGTTTGCAATCAATGGTAACCGACTTATCGCAGATTTTGGATCATTGTGAAGAGGTTATGCCTGAGGTAATAGGTAAAATTAATCAAAATCAAAAAATCTTGTTGGGCTCTAATAATCCTTTCGGACGTAACTGTAGTTTTGTGGGCACAACTCTGCCAGGTTATGAGAAAGGAATTTTGGGTATTTTGGGTCCATTGCGAATGGATTATCAAAAAAATTTAAGTTTGATAAATAGTCTTAATAAAATTTTAAGTTAAAATTATGTCTGATATACCTAATGGAATGAAATCAAGTTCTAGAGAACAAATTTTTCCAGAACCAACAGTCGGTCCAATTATTTATAATGATCAGAAGGAAATTCTTTTAATTAGAAGCCCTAAGTGGGGAAAGATGTGGCATATCCCTGGTGGACACATAGAATTGGGAGAAACCAGTATTGATGCTTTAAAAAGAGAAATCTTAGAAGAAACCAATTTAGAAATCGATAGAATAGAATTTATTGGTTGGCAAGACGCGGTTTATCCGGAATTTTTTCACACCAAAAGACATTTTTTATTTTTAGATTTTTGTGCTCATCTGGCTGGTGGCGAGATTAAAGCCAGTGATGAGATGACTGAGTGGTTGTGGATGGAGCCTAATAAAGCTTTGGCAGAATTAAATATTGATCCTTTTACAACTAGAACCATTGGTTTTTATCTAGAACATCTGAATAAAAAAGATAATTCCGAATATGAACAGAAATGGAAAAGAGCCTTAGCTGATTATGATAATCTAAAAAAAGAAGCAGCCCGTGAAAAAATCGAAATGGCTCAATTTGCCAAAAGTTTAGTGGCTTTTGATTTTACAAATATTTTTGACAATTTTAAAAAAGCTGCTGCTCACCTGCCAGAAGCCGGGGACAATCTAGAGAATTATAGGAAGAAAGTGGAGCAATGGGCTAAAGGAATAGAGTTTATTCAAAAACAATTTGGTGAAACTTTAAAACAACTAGGTCTGGAAGAAATAAAAACTGTGGGCGAAAAATTTAACCCCGCTTGGCATGAAGCAATAGGAGAAGAATTGGTGGAAGGAGTAGAAGCAGGAATAATTATTAAAGAAATAGATAGTGGTTATAAAATGGGTGAAAAAGTCATTAAGGCCGCTAAGGTAATTGTTAGTAAATAAAAAGATAATTTAACCCTTTGAGGGAAAAAATTAAAAATATGTCTATTATAAAATGGTCTCCGTTTCTGATGCCTTCTTGGGCTGATGAGATGGATAAAATGTTTGAGGGAACAAATTCTTTAACCGAAGGAGCTAAGGGTTTTACTCCCGCGATTGATGTTTATGAAACCAAAGATAGTGTGGTCGTGGAAACTCCGTTGGCCGGGGTTGATCCTAAAGATGTGGAAGTGACTGTCCAAAATGGCGTGGTTACTGTTAAGGGTGAAATAAAAAAAGAAACCGAGGTTGACGAAAAAAATTATTATCGCAAAGAAGTCCGTTCGGGTTCTTTTTATCGTCAAGTGGCTTTACCAGCTAAGGTTCAAGAAGATAAAACTAATGCCGAATTTGAAAATGGTATGTTGAAAGTAGTAATGCCTAAGGCGCCAGAAGTTAAGGCGAAAACTATAAAAGTGGCTGTAAAAAAGAAATAAAATTCTAAAATATCTATTCAGTTTTTTGTCCTCAAAAATTGAGGGCAAAATCTGAGGAGAAATTTAAATTTATTTTTATGATTAATAATGAAGCGGGTTCTAGAGAACAAGGTTTTCAATTTCAAAAAGAAGCCATTGATTCTTTTTTACAGGGTTATTTAGATTTAAAGAATCAAGCAGAAATAAATGAAATCAAAATTTTGCAAATTTCTAGCTTAAGAGGAGAATTTCAAGAACAGATTAAATTTTTGGCAGATGAAAGTTTACAAGATGTTATGATAGTTGTGGTGCCGGATGAATTATGGATAAAAGGCATACAGCCAAGTGAATCAATTGCTGAAAGAAATTTGATTTTATTTAAAGAGAGTTATTTTGATGGTCTAGATTCTTTAGCCTGGTTGATTCATGAGTTAGGACATGTTCAGTCTTTTAGACAATTAAAACATGAAGGCTACAAAAAAGTAATTAGGAGTAATTATCCAGATAATGAAGTTGAAAGAAGGGCTTTTTCTCAACAGTTTGGCTATTTAAGAAAAAAAGGTTTATCTGAAGAAGAAATTTTATCTTATTTATCTAGGGAATATAATGAACAGGAGTTAAAATTTTTAAAATCATTAATTAAATAAAAGTTAATTTATTAAATTTTATGTCTAAAGTATTAGGTATTGATTTGGGAACAACTTTTTCTTGTATGGCTGTGGTGGAAGGCGGACAGCCTAAGGTGTTGGAAAACAAAGAAGGGGCTCGCACCACTCCTTCTATTGTAGCTATTACTAAAACTGGCGAACGCCATGTGGGTTTGCTTGCTAAACGTCAAGCTGTAACTAATCCGGAAAACACCTTGTATTCTATCAAGCGTTTGATCGGACGTCGCTTTGATGATGCCGAAGTTCAGAGAGATTTAAAAAATATGCCATTTAAAATGGTTAAATCCGGCGATGGTGTTAAAGTTTTGATGGGTGGTAAAGAATATGCTCCTCAAGAAATTTCTGCCATGGTTTTACAGAAATTGAAAGCTGATGCTGAAGAAAGACTGGGCGAAAAGATTATTGACGCTGTTATTACTGTTCCTGCTTATTTTGACGATTCCCAACGTCAGGCCACTAAGGACGCTGGGGCCATTGCTGGTTTAAACGTTTTGCGTATCATCAATGAACCAACTGCCGCAGCTTTGGCTTATGGTTTTGATAAAAAGAAAAATCAACAAATTGCTGTTTATGATTTAGGCGGTGGAACTTTTGATATTTCTATTTTGGAAATTGCTGAAGATACTGTGCAGGTGTTATCTACTAATGGCGATACCCATTTAGGTGGTGATGATTTTGATCAAATTATCATGAATTGGATTTTAACTGAGTTTAAAAAAGATCAGGGAATTGATTTAAGTAAGGATTCTTTAGCTTTGCAGCGTCTTAAAGAAGCGGCTGAAAAAGCCAAAATTGAATTATCTACCGCTCAAGAAACTGAAATCAATCAGCCTTTCATTACTTCGGATGCTTCTGGTCCTAAACACTTGGTAATGAAATTAACTCGTGCTAAATTGGAAGAATTGGTCGGCGAATTAGTTGAAAAAACCATTGCTCCAGTCAAGAACGCTTTACGAGATGCTAAATTAGAGGTATCTGATATTGAAGAAGTAGTTATGGTTGGAGGCATGACTCGTATGCCTTTGGTTTACCAAGTGGTAGAAAAATTCTTTGGTAAAAAACCCAATATTTCAGTTAATCCTGACGAAGTGGTAGCGGTTGGTGCGGCTGTGCAAGGAGCTATTTTAAAAGGTGAAGTAAAAGATGTTTTGCTTTTGGATGTTACCCCCTTATCCTTGGGTTTGGAAACTCTAGGTGGGGTAATGACTCCTTTAATTCAACGCAATACTACTATTCCAACTTCTAAGGCTCAAGTTTTTTCGACTGCCACTGATTCTCAGACCTCGGTAGAAATTCATGTGTTACAAGGTGAACGTCCAATGGCTGCTGATAATAAATCTTTAGGCCGATTTATTTTATCAGGAATTCCTCCAGCGCCACGCGGTGTGCCTCAGGTTGAAGTTAAATTTGATATTGATGCTAATGGTATTTTAAATGTTAAGGCCACTGACAAAGCCACTAATAAAGAACAACAAATCACTATCACTGCTTCTACTGGTTTATCTAAAGATGAAGTAGAAAAAATGAAGAAAGAAGCAGAAATGCATGCAGAAGAAGATAAGAAAAAACAAGAGGCAATTGAAACTAAAAATTTAGCTGACACCATGGTTTATACTACAGAAAAATTAATTAGAGACTCAGGAGATAAAATGAAAGCTGAAGATAAAAAATCTTTGGAAGAAAAAATTGAGGCGATAAAGAAAGTCAAAGAAGGTAATGATTTAGAGGCGATTAAAAAATCGGTTGAAGAGTTATCTCAAATTGCGCAAAGGGTTGGTGCTGAGATGTATCAAGCTGGACAACAACCGGGTGCTGCTGGAGCCGCCCCAGGCCCAGAAAGTGAAAAAAAAGATGAAGGTCCAATTGAAGGTGAAGTGGTTGATGACAAGAAATAAGATAAAATGGGGCAGACCAGTTGTCTGCCCCCTAACTTATGTCTAAAGATTATTATAAAATTTTAGGTGTTGAAAAGAGTGCTGGTCAAGACGAAATTCGAGCGGCATTTAGAAAGCAGGCTCATCAGTACCACCCAGACAAACAAGGCGGCAATGCGGAAAAATTTAAAGAGATTAACGAAGCCTTTCAGGTTCTAAATGATCCGCAAAAACGCAGTCAGTATGATCAATTTGGCTCTACTTTTGATCAAGCTGGGATGGGTGGCGGGGCCGGCGGTTTTGGTGGCTTCAATGGTTTTAATGCTCAAGGTTTTGATTTTAGTGACTTGGGTGACATTTTTGGCGGTTTTGGTGATATTTTTGGGGGAGGTCGTGCTTCTAATAGAAAGGCTGCACGGGGTCAAGATATTCAAGTTGATGTTCAAATTGATTTAAAAGAGGCAGCTTTTGGCACAGAAAAAACTTTCAAATTATATAAAAATTCCGCCTGTGATGTTTGCGGCGGTAATGGTGTGGAACCAGGTAGTAAAATGAATAAGTGTAAAGATTGCGGAGGTAAGGGGCAGATACCGCATGTGCAACGTACAGTTTTTGGGGCCTTTCAAAGTGTAGCTGATTGTCCGGTCTGTGAAGGTAATGGAGAAATTCCGGAGAAGAAGTGTCGTCAATGTGGTGGTAGGGGAATTATCAAAAAACAAGAAGAAATTAAGGTAAGAGTTCCAGCGGGTATTGATGATGGGGAATCAATTAGATTAACCAGTAAAGGGGAGGCTGGTGCCAAGGGTAGTCGTGCTGGTGATTTGTATTTACGAATTAGAGTAAAAAAAGACACAAGGTTCCGCCGAGATAATTTTGATTTATATACGAAGAAAAATATTTCTTTTACCGAAGCGGCTTTGGGTGCGACAGTAGAAGTAGAAAGTTTGGATGGTTTGCTAAAAGTAGTTATTCCTGAAGGAGTACAATCAGGACAAATGATTCGTTTAAAAAGTAAGGGTATAACTCATTTGCGTGACAGCGGACGCGGTGATTTATTTGTAGAAGTTGTTGTGCTGACACCTACTAAGTTGAGCCGACATCAAAAAGATTTGTTACGTGAATTGGAAAAATAAAAATATTTAAAAAATGACCCTAAATGGGTTATTTTTTTGACAAAATATTTGGAATAATTTAAAATATTTTAGCAGTTAAATTTGTTCGTTCTTTGTCAAAGGTGGATTAATGTTTAAAGGGATCGTCTACAAAGTAATCAGTCCGTTTGGTGTTCTGAGTCGGCATTTTGAAAGTAATCAATTTAATCAAAAATTAGGAAAAGATTATCTTGAAAATGCCCCTACTTCTTTAATGGAAGATTTACCTAATCGTTCTTTTGAATATAGGAACGGTGGGAGCTTGGATTTGGTACTTGATCAAAATTATCGAATTACTGAAGTTTGGACTGTTGGCATAACACCACATTTGTTGTGGAAAAGAAATAACTAGATTCCTTTTAACTAAACCGCTAAGTGTAATGCTGCGCGGTTTTTTGTTATAATATAATTGTTATGGAGTTCTTATCTAATTTTTTTACTAAAATATCTGCCCTAGGTTTGGGAGCAGATGTTTGGCTGTTTTTTTGTTTATTAGCAGCTAGTTTTTTGTATACTTCAATTTTAGGTCGGAAGCGGGTTTTATTATTTTTGACCTCCATTTATGTAACCCTGGGTGTTTTAGCTTATACTCCTTTTATTGGTCTAATTTCGGAAACTTCTAAATCTGTAAATCAGGTGATCTTTTTTACTATTAGTTTTTTTGTTTTATTTTTTCTTTTGGTGCGCGGTATTTTAGGGAAAACTTTTGTTCAAGGAGGTTTTGTTTCTGGTCGTTGGTCGGCTTTTGTTTTAGCTTTTTTTCAGCTCGGTCTTTTGGTTAGTGTGATTTTGTCTTTTTTGCCCGCATCAATTGTTAATATTTTTTCCCTGGCAGTTCAAAAAATTTTTTTAAGTTCTTGGGGTAGATTTGTCTGGTTTGTCACCCCGATTTTTTTAATGGCAGCTTTTGCTCATCCTCATGATGAAGACTAAAAAAGACCTTGCTAAAACCAAGGTCTTTTTTAGTCTATTTTTTTGACCAAATAGGTTTTTTGTAAGTGATAACCCAATTTTTTATAATAACCACGTACTCCTACACCAGAAATAATTGCCAACTGTTTAACATCATTTTCTCGGCAGATTTTTTCCGCAGCCGCTATTAGCTTTTTTCCTAAACCTAAATGTTGGCTAGCGTCTTTTTGTTGTCTGCCTATTTCAACCAATTGCCCATAGACATGGAGTTCACGGATAAAGGCTGGAAAAAAACCCTCCGGATCAATTCTCAAGCGGCAAAAACCATAGACAGTTTGACGTTTGGCATCTTCAAAACTTAAAAAATATTCTTGACCTTTGGAAGCAGAGTATTGGTCAATAAAAATTTTAAGAGGCAGGGTTTTATTTTTTAATTCTGGGTGATGTCCAATTTCTCGGCAACGCAAGCAAGAACAAAGTAATCCTTTTCTCTTCATGGTTTTTTGAATAGTCTCTCGAAGATTAGTAACTTTGTTGCCGGCTATAATTTCAGTGGCAGGAATATCTCTGATTAAACGTGAGATTCGACAATAACGCGGAATAAGTTGGCTTTTTACTTTAATTAACATTTCAATCAACTTTTTGTCAGCGTACGGTTTAAACAGACCCTTTTTAAACCAAGTATATAATTCTGAATGTTTAACCACCGAACAGGGATAAATTTTAATCATATCCGGTTTTAAATCGGGGTCAGAAAAAATTTGTTTAATCATCTGATAATCTTTAGTCGGAGTGGTGCCGGGAAGTTGGGGCATTAAATGAAAATCTAATTTAAAGCCATAGCGACGCAAAAGTCTCGCAGCTTGTTTGGCTTGCTCTAAGGTATGTCCTCGTTTAGTCAAATTTAAAATTTTATCATCAGTGTGCTGGACGCCAAGTTCAATTCTTGTGCAACCTAAAAGACGCATTTGGGTGATTGTTTTAAGCGTGATTAAATCTGGACGTGTTTCTAGGGTTAGTCCAACAATTCTAGAACCAGCTTTTTCATTAGTTTTTTGTTGTTTTAAAAGATCTTGGTCTGAACCTAAATTTAATTTGGGTTTAGTTTGCTGAGGGAAATTATTGCAGGCTCTAAAACATTCTTTGATAAACCATCTTTGATAACTCCAAGAATAACTATTCCAGCTTCCTCCTTTAACAATTAATTCAACTTTGTCTGTAGGGTGACCATTATTATAAAGCATTTTAAGGCGAGAAAAAACTTGATTATAAGGGTTAAAATTGTTAAAATAAGCTCGTTGAGCTGCTGGTTCGTTCTTAAGATAGCTTTTGGGCATTTCTTTTTCTAGCGGACAGTAAATACATTTTCCCGGACAAGGCCAAGGTTTGGTTAAAACAGTGACAATGGCTACCCCAGAAAGAGTGCGGACAGATCGTTTTTGGAGAATTTTTTCTAAAGTAGACGAAGATTGAATTTTTTTTAATTTCAAAAGACGTCGATATTCTTTTAAAAGTTCGGCTGTGGTCGGGAAAACCGCTTTGTGTTCATTAGCGTAGAGACGTTTTAAAGAATCAATTTTTTCCCGCGTTAATTCTTTTTCTTGTAAAAGTTTTTTAATTAATTCAGATAACATGTTTTATGGATTTAGTTGCAGCTAAAAAAGTTTTAAAAAAAGTGGAGAAAGATTATAATCTTATTGCCAAAGAATGGAATTTGACCCGCAGTACCCCGCGTCCTTATCAAATTAAAACTACTGGTGGTATTAAAAAAGGAGATAGGGTTTTGGATGTAGGTTGTGGCAATGCTGTATTATACGATTGTTTGGCTTCCAAGTCAATTGATTATACCGGTTTGGATTTAAGCGGTAATCTTTTAAAATTAGCCAAAAAAAGAATTCCTAAGTTGGGGCGAAATCAAAAAGTCAAATTGGTTAAAGGTAATATAATTAATTTACCTTTTGAAGATCAACTGTTTGACTGGGTTTTGGCTTTGGCTGTTTTACATCATATACCATCTAAAGAACTGCAAGAACAGTCAGTTAAAGAAATTTATCGGGTCCTCAAACCCAAGGGACACGGAGTTATTTCTGTTTGGAATTTATATACTTCATACGCAGAAAATAAATTCAAGATTAAAGAACAATTGAAAAAAAATCCTTCAAGTTGGAGTGAAAAAGATTTGTTAACTCCGTGGAAGGCGACACCTAAGATAACCGTGCAAAGATATTTATATAGTTTTGATAAAGAAGAATTAAAAAAATTATTACAATCAGTCGGATTTAAAAAAATAAAAATCGGTTATGGTGATGCCAATGGTAATTTTGTTACCGATTTAAAAAAAAGTTATAATATTATTGCTTTGGTTCAAAAATAATTTTAAAGTTTATGTCTTTTTTTGCGGTTAAAAAAATTCATTTTGTAGGTATTGGTGGGCATGGAGTTTCCGCCTTAGCTCGTTTGGCTTTAGCTTTAAAAATGGAGGTCACTGGTTCTGATTTAGAAAGAACTGCAATTGTTGATGAGCTAGAAAAAGCAGGGGCAAAGATTTGGATTGGGCATTCAGTTGAACACATAACTCCGGATATAGAAATGGTAGTTCATACAGCAGCGGCTAGAGAATTTGATAATATAGAATTACAACAAGCTGAAAAAATTGGTTTACCGATTTACAGTTATTTTGGTGCCTTAGGTTTGATTTCACAAGAAAGAAAAACCATCGCCGTTTCCGGCACTAATGGTAAAACTACCACCACTTTAATGTTGGGTAAAATTTTAGAAGCTAACGGTTTTGATCCTTTGATCATTGCCGGAGGAAATGTAGAAGGTCAGCACGGCGGTGGTTTTCGTTTTGGCCAGGGAGTTTTTGTGGTGGAAGCTTGTGAAGCCTTTGGTAATTTTTTGAGTTTAACACCAGACTATTTATTGATTACCAACATTGAAGAAGATCATTTAGATTTTTATAAAGATCTCAATGACATCCTAGAGGCCTTTAAAAAATTAACTAAACAAATTAAACCCGGCGGTTTTTTGTTGGTTAATGGAGATGATGCTGGTGTTATTCAATTACTTAATAAATTATCTGAAGAAAGAATTTCAATTAAGAAGTTTGGTTTACAGGTTGAAGAAGAATTTTTAGCAACCGATGTTAAGGCCGATAGCCAGAAGCAAAGTTTTTTTCTTTTAAATAATCAATACAATATTCAGATTCCTGGCTTGTTTAATGTTTATAATTCCTTGGCTGCTACGGCCATGGCTTTAAGTTTGGGGGCTGAGCCAGCTGCTATTAAACCAGTTTTGGAAGATTTTCAGGGATCTTGGCGGCGGTTTCAAGTTTTAGGTCAATATCGTCAGGCAACAATAATTAGTGATTATGGTCATCATCCAGCTGGAGTAAGAGGGACCATTGAGGCTGCTCGACAAAAATATCCCGGACAAAGAATTATAACTGTTTTTCACCCACATCATAAATGGAGAACACGAATTTTGTTTAATGATTTTGTTCAATCTTTTAAACAATCGGATATGGTTGTCTTAAATGAAATCTGGTCGGCTCCCGGTCGAGAACCCCAAGAAGACAATATTTCCTCGGCAGATTTGGTAGCAGAATTAAAAAAAGAGGGGAAGAAAGCAAGTTATTTTGGTCGAGATTTACAAGAAACCGAAAAAATTTTGGATGAAATATTACAACCAAGAGATATAGTATTAATGATGGGAGCAGGCTATATTTATAAATTAGCGGAAAAATTAGTTAAGGTAGAATAATTTCTTGTGAGTAGGTTTTTAAAATGTTACAATAAGAATGATAAAGAAAATTATGGAGATTAAAAAGGACGTTAGTTTGGCACAATTTACAACTTTTAAAATTGGTGGTTCAGCCAGGTTTTTTGTTGAAGCTAATAATTTAGATGAATTAACAAGAGCTCTAGATTTTAGTAAAAAAAATAAACTGTCGGTTTTTATTTTAGGTGGTGGGAGCAATTTACTTTTTCCCGATGCCGGTTGGCCCGGTTTAGTGATTAAGATTTCCTTTAAGGAAATTAATTATCCCTTAGAGCCATATTTAAACGGCAACAAATATGTAGTCAAGGTGGGGGCTGGAGTGTCAGTAATACCCTTAGCTTTTGAGTTGTCTAAGAAAGGTCTTCGAGGTTTGGAGTGGGCAGGTGGTTTGCCGGGAACAATAGGAGGTGCTGTGAGAGGTAACGCTGGAGCTTTTCGTTTTGATATGGCGCAAAATATTAAAAGTGTAACAATTTATTTTCAAAATAAAACTAAAAAAATTACTCCAGCGGAATGTGTTTTTGGTTATCGCACCAGTTTGTTTAAATCGGTTTTGGCCGAGGCAATAATTCTAGAAGCTGAATTAGAATTATTAGCTGGTATTGCCGAGGAGAGTAAAAAAGATTTGGAGGGTTTTTTAAAGCATCGTCACGAATCCCAACCTCCTTATCCTAGTGCTGGATGTATTTTTAAAAATTTTACTTTTACCAATCCTCAGCAGATAGACGATAGATTAAAATCAAAAATGTTGGAAAATTTTTGGCAATACAAAAAAGTGCCGGCGGCTTGGTTGATTGAACTTTCGGGTTTAAAAGGAACTCGAGTAGGTGAAGCCGAAGTTTCTCAGCAGCATGCTAATTTTATTGTGAATCGGGGCCAAGCCAAGGCCGAAGATGTTTTACAATTAATTAGAAAAATTAAGGAAACCGTGTGGAATAAATTTTTAGTTAAATTAGAAGAAGAAGTTCAAATCGTTAAAAATTATTAATTTAAGAAGGTTCTTTTTTATGATGCATTATTTAGATAAAATTTTTAAAAAGCCCAATACTAATTGGGTAATTTGGGTCGGTGTTTTTTTATCTTATATTATTGTGGGGTTAGGGGTTTATTTATGGCAAAATTCAGCCGTTGATGAAAGTAAAAAGAATGAAGAAAATATTATTGTTCAAACTTTGACCCAGCAAAAGAAAAACACCGAAGAGACTGCATTGTTACAAAAAAACATTCAAGGTCAAGTAGAAAAAATTAAAAATAATCAGATTGATATTGGTTTAATTAAAATTGGTGATACCTTGCCTAACGGCATGACCGTTGGTAATATTTTTCAACAAGAAAATAAAAAATTCATAGAATTTACTGGCAGTATTGTTGTTTCGGGAAATTTTGTTTACGGTGAGACTCTTAAGGGAAAAATTTGTTTAAATTTGGATAAGGAATCAATTATAAAAGTTCCTAAAACTGGTGAAGTGGCTAAACCTTTGTGTTTTACTAATACAGAATTAGCTCAAGTTCGTTTTGGTTCTCCAGGCAGCACAGGTGAGGCAGAGGTGGTGGTAGATAGTTTTCGTTTAAGAATCGGTGATCCCATTCCTTTTGATGAGGTCGAATTAATTAAAACATTAGAAATTAATAAATAATTTAATCTTTATGCAAATTATTATTAAAGCAACAGGTATTGAAATGACCCAAGCTATTAACGATTATGTTAATAGCAAAATTAGTGGTTTAGAAAAATATCTCCAGAGAGTGGACAATGGGGCGGTAGAAGCTAGAGTAGAAGTTGGTCGTTCAACTAACCATCATAATAAAGGTAATATTTTTAAAGCCGAAGTTAATTTAAAAGTTCCAGGAAATTTACTTAGAGCCGAAGAATCTAATAGCGATTTATATAGTGCAATAGATTTAGTTTATGATGAAATTAAAAGACAGGTCGTTTCATTTAAAGATAAAAAAATAGATCAGGTCGTGCGCCAATCTAGAAAATAATAAAATTTTATGGAAATTAATAAAAATGAATTACATAATGATTTACGTCGAGAATTAAGGGAAAAAACCATTGGTTATATTGTGGCCGCTTTGGGTTTAGTTGCTGGTTTAGCTTGGAATGATGCTATTAAGTCAGTGATTGAGTTTTTTTACCCTCTGAACGAAAATACTTTATGGGCCAAGTTGGTTTATGCCGTTTTAATTACCGGTATTATTGTTTTGGTGTCATATTTTTTATTGCGTTTATCTAAAAAAGATAAATAAAGTTGAAAAAATAAAAAATCACCTTTTAGTCAAAAGGTGATTTTTGTTGTTTAATTATTTTATTTTTTTCTGCCAACCGATTAAAAATAAAACTCCAATCAAAATAGCCGGAAGAATAATCGGTGATATTCCCAAGAGTATTCGCCATTCGTAAGGCGGATGGCTTAGAATTGTCATTAACATTCGACCAAGAAAAAACGCTCCAAATAAAGTAAAAATAATTCCGCCCACCGCCTCTTTTTTCCAAGAAATTACAAGAATGATTATTAAAATAAAGGCTGGAATGTTATGGACCAGTAAACCCAAAATAGTTTGCCAAAAATTTAAGTTTAAATCAAAAATGTCTAAAGAAAATAACATTAAAAAAAGGATAAAAAATATAGATAAAGCTCTCGGAGTCCAGTAAATAAATTTATTTGTTTTGTTCATATTTAGTTTTGTTAGTTTATTTAATTATAGTCTATTTTGGTTTATTTTGGCAAAAATAATTTTTTAATAGGTTCAAAGCCGTCTTTTATAAGGAGGTTGCTTTTTTATCAGAGTTGAGCTATAATGGCTCTACTTTTAAAATTATATTTTATGTCTATTTTAGGTAAGATTTTTGGTAATCCTAATGCACGAGAGGTGGCCAAGATCAGGCCCGTCATTAATCAAATTAATGAATTAGAGCCAACTTGGGAAAAATTATCTTTAGAAGAATTGAAAAATAAAACTAAAGAGTTTAAAGATCGTTTAGTCAAGGGCGAAACTTTAGGCGATCTTTTACCCGAAGCTTTCGCTACTGTGCGTGAAATCTCCAAGCGTATTATTGGACAGCGTCACTACGATGTGCAGCTCATCGGTTCATTTTTTTTACATCACGGAAATATTGCGGAAATGAGAACTGGTGAAGGAAAAACTTTAACCGCTACAGCGGCTGTGTATCTTAATGCTTTGACTGGTAAGGGTGTCCATGTAGTAACTGTTAATGATTACTTAGCTAAACGTGATGCTGTGTGGATGGGTCAGGTTTATAATGCCCTAGGTATGACTATTGGTTGTATCCAGCAACAGCATGTTTCTTATATTTACGAGCCTGGTTATCAAGAAAAAAATACCGTTGTTGAAATGTCAGAAGGTCAGGAGCAGACGCCGTTGATTAAGGTTGAACCTTCTAATTTGCGTCCTTGTAATAGAAAGGAAGCCTATGCTTGCGACATTCTCTATGGTACTAATAATGAGTTTGGTTTTGATTATCTTCGTGACAACATGGCCTCTAGTTTAGAAGAAATGGTACAGCGCGGTTTACATTTCGCCATTGTTGATGAAGTTGACTCTATTTTAATTGATGAAGCCAGAACTCCATTAATTATTTCTGCAGCGGCGGAAGAAGCTACGGAAAAATATTATAAATTTGCTGAGTTGGTTAGACGTTTAAAAGAAAATGAAGATTATAATATTGATGAAAAAATGCATTCCGCTACTTTAACTGAGGCGGGTATCAATAAAATGGAAAATTGGTTGGGGGTGGACAATATTTATGCCGAAAATGGGGTAAGTACAGTTCATCACATTGAACAAGCTCTGAAAGCTAATACTTTATTTAAAATTGATCGAGATTATGTTGTGAAGGATGGAGAAATTATCATCGTTGATGAATTTACTGGTCGTTTAATGTTTGGTCGGCGTTATTCCGAAGGTTTGCATCAGGCCATCGAAGCTAAAGAAGGAGTAACTATCCAACGTGAAAGTCAAACTTTGGCCACGGTTACTTTTCAAAATTACTTTAGAATGTATGAAAAGTTATCCGGCATGACTGGTACAGCAGCTACCGAAGCAGAAGAGTTTGCTAAGATTTATAATCTAGAAGTTGTAGAAATTCCTACTAATAGAGACATGATTCGTCGTGATTTATCAGATAGAATTTATAAAAATGAATCAGGTAAATTTTTAGCCGTAGTTAAAGAGATTAAAGAACGTCATGAAAAAGGTCAGCCGGTTTTGGTTGGTACTATTTCTATTGAAAAAAATGAAATTTTGAGCGAATTATTAGCTAAAGAAGGAGTACCTCATAAAATATTAAATGCTAAAAATCATGAAAGTGAAGCAGAAATTATTGCTCAAGCGGGTAAACTCGGGGCAGTGACTTTGGCTACTAATATGGCCGGTCGCGGCGTGGATATTATTTTAGGTGGCACCCCAGTTGACCCAGAAACAGCTAAAAAAGTTCGCGAATTAGGTGGTTTACATGTGTTGGGTACAGAAAGACACGAATCGCGTCGTATTGATAATCAGTTGCGCGGTCGCGCGGGTCGTCAGGGTGATCCTGGTTCTTCTCAATTTTATGTTTCCATGGATGATGATTTGATGCGTATTTTTGGTTCGGAAAAGATTAGAAAAATGATGGAATTTTTAAAAATTCCTGATGACATGCCAATTGAAAACAAAATGGTTTCTAAATCTTTAGAATCAGCCCAAAGAAAAGTTGAAGGGCATAACTTTGATATTCGCAAACATTTACTCGATTACGATGATGTGATTAATAAACATCGTACTGTAATCTATAAAAAGAGACGAGAGATTTTAGACGAATATGCTAAAGAAAAAGAACAATTAGCTAATCCGGTTACTGTCCCAGCTGAAGATCAGACTCAAACTTTAAAAAATAAAATTTTAGAATTAGTAGAGAAAGAAATTGAGCAGTTTGTTTATTATCATACCGGGGCCACTTCTGGAGGAGACTGGAATATCTCAGAAATTATTGAAACCACCAGCACTATTTTTCCTTTACAGGAAGAAGAAAAACAGCAATTGCTAAAAATGGGAGGTAATGCCGACGGCCGTTTACAAGAAGCAGAAGAAAGAACTAAGATTATAGAATTTTTAGTGGATTTGTCTCATAAGCGTTTTGAGGAATTAGAAAAAGAAATTTTAACTTCGGCTGGTGAAGGGGGAAAACTCTTGTTATTAGAAATTGCTAAAGGAATTTTATTACGTTCCATTGATACTTTGTGGGTAGATCATTTGGTGGCAATAGATTATTTGCGAGCTGGTATTGGTTTAAGAGGATATGGCCAAAGAGATCCTTTAGTAGAATATAAAAAAGAAGCCTATCGATTATTTAACGAATTATTAAGTTTGATCCAAAAAGAAGTTGTTTATAGTGTTTATAAAATTAGTGCTGGTTTGAAAATTGCGCCATCTTTAATGCAAAGACAGGGTTTACAAATGTCCGGAGCGCAAAAAGAAAGTGGTACTGGAGGACATTCCTTGGCGTCTAAAAAGGAATTTTCTGAAGACGCCTTAGGCCACAAAGTCGGGCGTAATGATTTATGTCCTTGTGGAAGCGGAAAGAAGTTTAAAAAGTGCCATGGGGTATAAAAAATAAAATAAAAAAGAGCTTTTAAAAAAGCTCTTTTTAGATGATATCAGGCATTAATTAGAGAAGAACACATACTTCACCTTTTAGAGGTTTAACAGCCAAAGAAATGTGAAGTTTTTTATTTAAAAATGATCTTATTTTTCTCTAAAAATTATCAACTTGTCAAGAATTTAAAAATAGCTTATAATTATTTCACCTTTAATTTAATTTAAATTTATTTATGGGCATTCGTGATCTTCGCGTTACTAACGCAATTCCACGCAATCGCATTAAATGGGGGACGGTTGGCGTGATAGTTTTGTTGGTTTTTACTGTTCTTTTTTCTTTTCCTCAAATTTATAACAATTCTTCGGATTGGTTTAAGGAAAAAACTAAAATAAATTTAGGTCATTTGCCTTTTAAAAGTCCTTTTAGATTAGGTTTAGACTTACAAGGTGGAACTCATTTGGTTTATGAAGCTGATGTTAGTAAAGTTGCTAATGGTAGTCAGGCAGACGCGGTAGAAGGTGTCAGAGATGTTATTGAACGCCGTGTTAACTCTTTAGGTGTTTCTGAACCAATCATCCAAACTGATAAATCCGGTGATTCTTGGAGAGTAGTAGTGGAATTAGCTGGTGTTAAGGATGTTAATGAAGCTATTAGAATGATTGGTGAAACTCCAATTTTGGAATTTAAAGAACAAAATACTGTAACTTCTTTAACTGCTGAACAACAAACTGAAATGGACAAATATAATAAAGAAGCAGAAAAGAAGGCTAATAATTTATTGCGACAGGCCTTAGCTTACAATGCCGACTTTGCTTCTTTAGCTTCTAAAAATTCTGAAGATACAGCCAGCGCGGCTAACGGCGGTGATTTAGGCTGGTTTTCTCAAGGATCAATGGTGGCAGAATTTTATGAGGCGGTTAAAATTTTGAAAGTCAACGAAATTACTAAAAAATTAGTTAAAACTGAATACGGTTATCATATTATTAAAAAAACTGGAGAAAGAGAAACGGAAAAGGACGGTAAGAAAGTTACTGAATATCAGGCTAGCCATATTTTAATTTCCACCAAGAGTACGGCTGATTATATCAATACCGATGCTTGGCAAGCTACCGGATTAGATGGGCAAGAGCTAAAAAAAGCCGCCGTTCAGTTTGATCCAAACACTGGCATGCCTACCGTGTCTTTGGTTTTTAATGATGAAGGTAAAAAGTTGTTTGGTGAAATCACTCAACGTAATATTGAAAAACAAGTGGCTATTTTTCTTGATGGGCAAGTGATTAGTGCTCCAGTTGTTAACGAAGCTATTACTGATGGCGAAGCGGTTATTTCTGGGGACTTTTCTGTAACTGAAGCTAAGACTCTCGCCCAAAGATTAAACGCCGGGGCTTTGCCTGTACCAGTAACTCTGATTAGTCAACAAACCGTGGGAGCAAGTTTGGGTTCCGATTCTTTGGATAAAAGTTTAATGGCCGGTTTAATTGGTTTAGTGGCTGTAGCTTTGTTTATGATTTTATTTTATCGTTTGCCCGGTTTATTGGCCGTTTTTGCTTTGGTTCTATATACCTTTATCACTTTAACAATTTTTAAGACGATTCCTGTAACTTTAACCTTAGCTGGTATTGCTGGTTTTATTCTTTCTATTGGTATGGCTGTGGATGCTAATGTTTTGATTTTTGAACGCACTAAAGAAGAATTGCGTCGTGGTTTGTCTATCACCCAAGCTTTAAATGAAGGTTTTTCTAGAGCTTGGTTATCTATTCGTGATTCTAATGTTTCTAGTTTAATCACTTGCGCCATCTTAATGTGGTTTGGTACTAGTACGGTTAAAGGTTTTGCAGTAACTTTGGCTATTGGTATTTTAGTTAGTATGTTCTCCGCTATTACCGTGACTAGAATTTTATTGCATTTTATTGGTCCTTGGGTTAAGCACCAGCGTTGGTTTTTGGGTGGAAATAATAAATAATTTTTATATCTATGACTAATTTTAATTTTGTAAAAAATAAGAATTATTTCTTGATTTTTTCTGGAATTTTGATTGTAGTTAGCTTGGTGTTTGTAATTATGTGGGGATTAAAACCAGGTTTAGATTTTACCGGCGGTTCTTTAGTGGAAGTTAATTTTAAAGATCAAAGACCAGCTAATCAAGAAATTGAAGACAAACTAGCTTCTTTAGTGGGTAAACCCAGTGTTATTCCAGTGGGAGAACAGGGGGCAATTATCAAAATGAAATTAATTGATGAGGCTCAACATCAACAAGTTTTATCTTCTTTAAGAGAATTAACTGGGAGTACTGAAATCAATTCCATTATTGAAAAAAGATTTGAAATGATTGGTCCAACCGTTAGTAGCGATTTGCGTTCTAAATCTTTTTGGGCGGTTTTCTTTGTTTTATTAGCTATCATTATTTATATTGCTTTTGCTTTTCGTAAAGTTTCCCGATCAATTCAATCTTGGAAATACGGTGTTTGCGCTGTCTTAGCTCTGTTTCATGATATTATCATTCCAATCGGTGTCTTTGCTGCTCTGGGTCATTTTATGGGAATAGAAGTTGACACATTATTTATTACTGCTTTATTAACTGTTTTAGGTTTTTCTGTTCATGATACCATTGTAGTATTTGATAGAATTAGAGAAAATTTGTATAAATTTTCTCGGGAAAATTTTGAAGAAGTTGTCAATCGCAGTATTAATCAAACTTTAACTCGTTCCATAAATACTTCTCTAACTGTGTTATTAGTTTTATTGGCCACCTTTTTCTTCGGTGGGGAATCAGTTAAATATTTTGTTCTCACCTTAATTATCGGTGTTACTTTTGGTACCTATTCCTCAATTTTTATTGCCAGCCCTTTATTGGTGACTTGGAATCGCCTTTCTCACAAAAAAGGTGTATAATATAAATAAGTTTATTAACAACGAAACTTATTCTTAGACAGGCTTAAGTTTTGCAAAACAAAACTTTTAAGCGAACCAGGAATTTCGTTGGGCTTTATCAAAAGCGAATAATTTGTTTTTGAATTTATCCCTAGAAATTATGAATTTTGGTTCTTTGATGTCGTATAATTATAACGACAATCCTTCGATGAAGCACGGAGCAGCTTTTCTTTTAACATTCGTGCTGTTTTTGGATTTTATAGGAGGATTTTACTCAGGTATTTTAGGTAAAAAATGGGTCTTTATAGTTATAATTATCTGGAGTTTTTGGAAACATCGTAAATATCTAGGACAGGCTGTTAAGTTAAAGTTATTTGACGAAATTATTAGAGATATTGTTTCTTTTGTTATCACGTTAATTTTTGTGTTTGTGTTTTGGTTGGGCTATTTTGCCGGTCCTAAAAATTGGTGGTGGATTTGTGCACCAGTTTTAGCCCTAGTTTATTGGTTAATTGTTAAGTTTGTTCAAAAACCCTATTCTGGGCATTAAAATAATATGCCTTTTGCTATTAATATTAATTGGGATTATTTGGAGGCATTGGGAAATTTTTTGCTTTATGCCCCTCCTTTCAGAGTATATTTTTTCTTATTTGTCCACGGTGGCTGGTTTGTTTTAATGTTGATTTTTCATGATCTTTTTTTAGATTTTTATATTTTAAATAGAATTGGCAGTTACTTAAGCAAATTTAAATGGATTTTTTTAGCTATTGATGTCCCCAAGGGAAATGAACAAACTCCTAAAGCCGTTGAACAAATTTTTGCTCATCTAGCAGGTGCTCATAAAAACCCTGATATTGAGGATGCTTATTTAGCCGGATATTCTCAGCCCTGGTTTAGTTTCGAAATTATTAGTATTGAAGGTTATACCCAATTTGTTATTGGCACGAATAAAAAATATCGTGATTTAATAGAAGCGGCTATTTATGCTCAATATCCTGATGCGGAAATCACTGAGATAGAGGATTATGCTAAAGATTTTCCCTCTCATTTTCCCAGTAAAGAATATGATTTGTGGGGGGCGGAATATGTTATGACTGGAAAAGAGCAAGTTTATCCGATTAGAACTTATACCGAGTTTGAACACAGTAGTGCGGAAAATGTTTATAAAGATCCTTTAGCGGCGATGTTGGAAACTTTGAGTCGTTTGGGTAAGGGTGAGTTTGCTGGGATGCAGATTTTAATTAAACCAATTGATAATGAATGGTCCCCCCTAGGTTCTAATTGGGAGGGTGGTTGGAAAGCGCACGGCAAAGAGGTAGTTAAAAAAATGACTGGTGCTCCTCCTAAAAAAGCTAAAGCTGGTTTGATTGCAGAGATTGGCTCCTTGCCAGCTAAAGCAATGGATACGGCAGCACAAAGTGTTTTTACTGATTATCAAGGATTTGGTCAAGAAGAAAAAAAGAAGGACGAAGCCCCGTCATTAATGTTACATTTACCTCCTGGATATAAAGCAGATATAGAAAAAGTGGAACAAAAAATTTCTAAAATTTGTTACGCTACTAAAATTCGTTTTATTTATCTAGCAAAAAAAGAATCTTTTAGTAAAAATAGGATTGCTTATGGTTTTACCGGTTCAATTAAACAATTTAATACAGAAAATCTTAATGGTCTAAAACCAGAAATGCATAAAATTGGAACTCATGTTCACTATCTATTTAAAGATGAACGTTTGGCTTGGCGTCAAACTAGATTGGTTAATGCCTACAAAGCGCGCAGTCGTTGGAAAGGCGCTTCCGAGTTTTTAATGAATATAGAAGAACTAGCTTCAATTTGGCACTTTCCTTTACTTACTGTTAAGGCTCCAATGGTGGCTACTGCTGAGGCTAAAAAAGGTCAGCCCCCAGCTTCTTTGCCTACCGAACGCGCCGGTGGTTTAATCAGGGCAATTGAAAGAAAAAGCATTCCGCCACCCAATTTACCCATGTAGTTTATGGACAATGAATTAATTGAAAATCCATTTTTGAATAAAAGTGATATAACTTATTTTGCCGAAACCAATTTTCGAGGTCAGAAGAGGCGTTTTGGTATTAAAACAGATGATCGTCGCCGTCACATGTATTTATTAGGTAAGACGGGCATGGGTAAAAGCACCATGATGGAACAAATGATTCTTTCTGATATTTATAATGGTAACGGTGTCGGTTTAGTCGATCCACATGGTGATTTTGTAGAAAAAATATTAGATTATATTCCTAATCATCGTATTAATGATGTAGTTTATTTTAATCCAGCTGACCAAGACCACCCCATTGGTTTTAATGTGATGGAAGCGATTGATCCTCGTCACAAACATTTGGTTTCGTCTGGTTTAATGGGTGTATTTAAGAAAATTTGGCCAGATGTCTGGAGTCCTCGAATGGAATATATTTTAAATAATTGTATTTTGGCTCTTTTGGATTATCCAGGTTCTACGATGTTGGGTATCAATCGTTTATTAGTAGATAAAGAATTTAGAAAAAGGGTAGTAGCTCAGATTAAAAATCCAGTGGTAAAAACTTTTTGGACCGACGAGTTTGCTCATTACACAGAAAAATTTGCTACCGAAGCTATTGCACCTATTCAAAATAAAGTTGGGCAATTTTTATCTTCGGCAATTATTCGTAATATTCTCGCTCAAGTTAAGTCAACTATTAATATTCGTCAATTAATGGATGATCAGAAGATTTTTCTAGTTAATCTATCCAAGGGTAGGGTTGGTGAAGAAAATATGCGTTTGCTTGGTGGTATGCTTATCACCAAAATCCAATTGGCAGCTATGGAAAGAGTTGATATACCAGAAATCGAACGTAAAGATTTTTTTCTGTTTGTTGATGAATTTCAGAATTTTGCAACAGAATCTTTTGCTAATATTTTATCCGAAGCCAGAAAATATCGTTTAAGTTTGATTTTGGCTCATCAATACATCGAACAATTAGAAGAAGAAGTGGCCGCCGCTGTTTTTGGTAACGTTGGCACCCTAGTTTGTTTTAGAGTAGGGGGGGAAGATGCGGAATTTTTAGCTAAAGAATTTGAACCAGAATTTTTAGCCGAAGATTTGGTTAATTTGGGAAAATATAATGTTTATTTAAAATTAATGATTGATGGCGTGACTTCTTCGCCCTTTAGTGCTTCAACTTTTGTCGGCGAATTTCAAAAAACCGGCAATGCCGAAAAAGTTATTAAAGTTTCTAGAGAAAGATTTACTGAGGATAGAGAAAAAATAGAAGAAAAAATAATGCGTTGGAGCGGCTTGCTAGAAGGGGCTGAAGGTTCGGGAGATCCTGAAGTTGAAGACGGGATAGCTCTACCAACTAGAGAATTAGTAACTGAGGAACCTAAGAAAGAAAAAATAAAAATTTCAGAAAATAGATTTGAGGCAGTTTGCAGTCGCTGTAACAAAACTACCACTGTTCCTTTTAAGCCAGATGGTAAACGGCCAGTTTTGTGTGTTGATTGCTATAAAATAGTCATGAGTTCTCCAGAGGGAATCAGCGGATATAATAAAAAATTTAATCAAACTAAAGAAGAAAAAGTAGTTCCCAAACCTAAAGAAGTTAAAACCGAAGAGGTTAAAAAAGCAGATTTACCAGGGATTTCTTTAAATGAGGCTTTAAAAATGAAACCCCAATCTATTAGCTCTACTACTAAGAAAAACACACTCCAAACAGATTTAAATAAAGATAAAAATCATCAAAATAAAAATCAAAAAATTAGACCTGGACAGGTTATTTCTTTTTAAAATAATTATGGATAAAAAAAATATTTTTTCACTTAATTGGTTTATTAATGCATGCTTGTTTTTAATAATTTTTTTAGTGCCAATTTTCTTTTCATCTCTTACTTTAGAAAAGATAGAATTTAATAAATATTTTTTATTTTATTTTTTAACTCTCCTGGCTTTTTTAGGTTTTTTAACCAAGATAGTAATAGCTAGAGAAGTAAAAATAAAAAGAACTGTTTTAGATATACCATTGTTGATTTTTTGGCTGGGTTATTTTGTTATTTGTCTTTTTTCACAGGACCGTTCTTTAAGTTTTTGGGGTGATTTTAGCGCCTTAAACTTATCCTTTGTTGGGATCAGCTTTCTTTTAGTTTTTTTCTTTTTAATTATTCAGCAAATTAACACTACTAAACAAATCACTCGGTTATTTTTTACTTTTTTACTTTCTGGTTTTTTTTCCGCACTTTATTTTTTACTTGCCGCCACTTCTTTAGTTAGTTGGACTAAATTAGATTTACCACAATTTAATTTGTTCAGTTCATCCAATATTGTTTTTGGTTTTTTCCAGTCTTTAATTTTTATTCTCTCTTTGGGTTATATTACCTTAAAGAAAAAAGAACGCTGGCTAGATGTTTTTAGCTTCTTAGTTTTTATCTCTTCTTTAGCGTGTCTAATTTTATTTGGTTTTAAGTTGATTTGGTTAATTACTGCCATTGGCTTGTTTCTTTTAGCGGTGTTTTTTATTAGTCATCTAGAAAAAACTAAACCGCTTTTTACTTCTTTGATTTTATTTTTTTTGTTGGGCTCTCTCTTTTTTATTTTTTTTGGTGAACCAAAATTTTTAACTAAAGATTTGCCTTTAGAAGTTTCTCTTAGTTCCAGCTTATCTTGGTCTATTACTCAAAAAACTTTGATGGCTGGAACTAGAAATTTTATTTTTGGAACTGGACCGAGCACCTATACTTACGATTTCTCCCTTTTTCGTCCTGATGAAATGAATTTAAATTTTGCTTGGAATCTTCGTTTCAATCAATCTTATAGCGCCTTTTTTAGTTGGCTAACTACTAATGGAGTTTTAATAACCCTGGTTTTTTTAGGAACCATCTTAATTGTTTTGGGTTTTTTATCAGGTGTTTGGTTAAAATATATCGCTTATAATAAAAATCGCAAAAAATTTTTTGAAAATGAAACAGAAACTGATTGGGGAGAAACTTCTACCTCGCTGTTGTTTTTTTGGTTAATTTCTTGCGGTTGGTTGTTGAGTTTAGTTTCTTTATTTTTAGTCAATTTCGGAGCCGCTCAGTGGATGATTTTTTGGTTTTTACTAGGATTAGTTATTTGTTCTAGCGCTTTTGTGGTTAAAAATGATTTTGCTTATTTAAATTTTTCTTTGAAAACTACTCCGCAATACGCCTTGGTAACATCTTTTGTTTTTATTGTTTTGTACACCTTTTTAGCGCTTTTGGGTGTTTATTTAGGAAGATTTTATACTGCGGAAATAACTTATAATCAGGGTCTATCTAAAAATTATGAAGAACGCTTACAGTATTTTTCTAAATCTTTAAACTATAATTATTCTCGTTCCCAATTTTATTTAGGTTTAGCCGATGCTTTTATTAACCGAGCGGGGGAATTAGTTCAAAATGGCGGAAATTCAGAAGCTGCGTCACAATTTTTGGTTTCAGCTGTTAATGCAGCTAGAAAAGCCACTGAAATTTCTCCTAAAAATGTCGCTACTTGGGAGTATCTTTCTACGATGTATGCTAATGCCAGATCTTTAACTCCAGAAGCTAATTCTTGGGCGATTTCTTCTTTAGAAAAAGCAATTCAATTAGAGGGAAATAATCCTTTGTTATATGTTAGTTTGGGCAATGCTCAATTAGTTGAAAAACGTTATAGCGAAGCTAAGACTAATTTTGAAAAAGCTTTAAGTTTAAAACCAAATTTATTGATTGGCTATTTACAATTAGCCACTTTAAATGAAGTTCAGAAAAATTTACCAGGAGCTATTTCAATTATGGAGAGGGGTTTGACTTATGGAGTAAATAACGCTGAATATCTGTTATATTTAGGTCAATATTATTTAAATTCTGGAACAACCAAAGATTATGCTTTAGCCGAGGCAGCTTTTAAAAAGGCTATAATTTTAAATCCTAATTATTCTAATGCTTTATACGCTTTGGGTTATTTATATGAAAAAACTGGCTTAAAAAAACAAGCAGTTGATTTGTACCAGCGAATTTTAAATTTAAATCCAGGTAATGGTGATTTAATAAAAAAAATTGAAAGCTTAAATGCTGTACCGGTAGTTACCGAGACTCCCACATCTACTTTGCCAATAGCACCTAACAAAAGGAAATAGTTTATAAAGAGACTGGCTGAGCCGGTCTCTTTTCTTGATTTTAGATTTATTTTGCTTTATGATTAGTTCATTATGATTGATAGTAAGCTAATTAATTATACCGCCCAAAAAGTGGAAAAATTTTTTTTGCAAGGAACGGCTCCTGCTCATGGTTGGGCTCATGTTGAAAAAGTTTGGGGGTATGCTAAAGAAATTGCGCAAGGAGAAAAAGAATCAAGAGGCATTTTAGAAATGTCTGCTTTATTGCACGATATTGGTAGAGTGACTGAATGGAAAAAAAATCCAACCGGTTTGCGTCATCATGAACTTTCTTATTTGTTGGCCGATCAATGGTTTAAAAAAGATAAAAAATTTGCTGTTTTAACTGATAAGGAAAAACAGGAGATTTTATATAATGTCCGAAATCATTGGACTGAACTAGCTAACGACTATGCTACGGCAGCTTTATTACGCGATGCGGATAAATTAGATTTATTTGGTGAACATGGAATTGAAAGGGGTAAGCAGTTTCATGCTCATGATTGGCAAAGCTTATTATTTGGTGTGGTAGCCAATTTAAATCGAGCCGAACGCTTGGTCAGTCCGACAGCTAAAAAGATGCTAAAAGATAAAAAGTTATTATCTGTTTATGCGGCTTATCTACCCCAAGTTTTACCTAAAAAGAAAAAAGTTTTAGTAGCTATGTCTGGAGGGGTTGATTCGGCAGTAGCAGCTGGTTATCTGATTAAAGCCGGTTTTGAGGTTACTGGTGCTTTTATTAAATGTTTTAGCGACAATGTAGGATCTAAATCTTGTTGGATTGACGAACGGCGCGATGCTTTGCGAGTAGCCGCTAAACTTGGCATTAAACTTTTAACTTTTGATTTTGAATTACAATATAAAAAAGATGTAGTCGGTTATTTATTTAAACAGTATCGTGCCGGTCGCACACCTAACCCCGACGTGATGTGTAATAAATACGTTAAAATACCACTCCTGTTAAAAGAAGCTAAAAAGTTGGGTTTTGATTGGGTGGCTACTGGTCATTATGCTCGTATTAAAGATGGTTCACACGGCGAAGTTTGTTTATATCAGTCAGTTGATGCAAACAAAGATCAAACTTATTTCTTACATCAATTAGGTCAGAAAGAATTAAAGAAATTATTATTTCCACTAGGAACAACTAATAAAAATGAAGTTAGGGTTTTTGCTACGAGTTGGGGTTTGCCAGTGGCAGCAAAAGAAGAAAGTATGGGTATTTGTTTTGTGGGTGAGGTGCCAATGAAAGACTTTCTTTCTCGTCAAATTAAAAATAAAAAAGGAAAGATAGCCACTAGCTCAGGAAAAATAATAGGGGAGCATGATGGTCTGGCTTTTTATACTGTTGGTCAGCGTCATTTGGGAGAAAAGAATTTACAGCTGCCTTCTGTTAAGGGTGAAACTAAGCCATTGTATGTGGTAGGAAAAGATTTTAAAAAGAATCAGTTAATTGTGGGCGCAGCCAATGATAAATTATTGTTTAAAAAGGAAATTGTTTTACCTAAGGTTCATTGGATAGAAAAAGAGCCTAAACTACCTTTAATCTGTGATTGTCGGTTGCGTCATCGCCAGCCCTTACAAGAATGTAAAATTTATTTTAGTAGAGGAAAATATAAAATTAATTTCAAAGAAGCCCAAAGAGCGGTAACTCCGGGACAGTTTGTTGTTTTTTATAAAAAAGGTCATTGTTTAGGTGGAGGTGAAATTATTTAAATAAAAAAAGGCGCCCATAGCGAGCGCCGTTTTACAAGTTGTTTGTTGGTCAGACCCCGATTTTTTATCTCACTCTTCGTGATTAATAATCGCTGGTTGCTAGCCAGTAAATTGTCTGACAGCTTTTTCTCCTCTGCTCGTCGTCAACCGAGCACTTGGTTTACGCCATCCACCTACAGACGAAAGCTTTTGCAGTAGAATTGTTCCACCATATTCTCTGCTTAGAGCAATTCACCTTTCGGCGTGTTTGGAAATAACCGATCCAAACTAGCAAAAGCATTTTGACATATTTTAAAAATTTTGTCAAGAGTTTGATGGTAGTAAAATATTCTTTTGGCTTAAATTAGCCAATTTTATTAAAAAACCATTTGACTATCTTATCTTTTTAAGTTATATTTTAAGTTGATTGTATATAAATAAAAGTGGTTTATTTTTTATGATTTCTTCGATTGATTTACGTCAAAAATATATTAAATTTTTTGTTTCTAAGAGACACAAAATAATTCCCTCGGCTTCTTTAATTCCTGATAACGATCCGACTGTTCTTTTTACTACGGCGGGGATGCATCCTTTGGTTCCTTATTTATTAGGCGAAGCTCATCCAGAAGGAACTCGTTTAGTGAATATACAGAAATGCGTCCGCACTCAAGATATTGAAGAGGTTGGAGATAATCGTCATCAAACTTTTTTTGAAATGATGGGCAATTGGTCGTTGGGTGATTATTTTAAAGAAGATTCGATTAAATGGAGTTGGGAGTTTTTAACTGGAGCAGACTGGTTGAATTTAGATAAAAATAAAATTGCTGTTTCAGTTTTTGCTGGAGATGAAAATGCTCCTTTTGATGAAGAGGCTTTTAAAATTTGGCAATCAGTTGGTATACCAGAAGAGAGAATTGCTAAGTTACCTAAAAAAAATAATTGGTGGGGTCCGGCGGGAATCACTGGTCCTTGTGGTCCAGATACAGAAATTTTTTATTGGAAAGGTGAAACGGTTTTACCGTCCCCAGGTAGCAATCCTGGAACCGATGAAGATAATTGGTTAGAAATTTGGAATAATGTTTTCATGCAGTATTTTAAAACCGCGGCTAATACTTTTGAGCCACTTAAACAAAAAAATGTTGATACTGGTATGGGCATGGAACGCACTCTAGTTGTTCTTAATGGTTTAAATGATGTTTTTCAAGCCGATATTTTTTGGCCGTTGATTTTAAAAATAGAAGAATTATCTGGTCATTCTTATATTGAGGGTGGGGATATTACCAAAGCCATGCGAATTATGGCTGATCATTTGCGTACCGCCACTATGATTATGGGTGATAATAAGGGGATTGCTCCTAGTAATGTTGATCAGGGTTATATTGTTAGACGTTTGATCCGTCGGGCCGTTCGGTACGCTAGAATTTTAGAAATTAAAGATAACTTTTGTTCAGCTGTTGCCGAGGAAACAATTAGAATTTTTAAAGATGTTTATTTTGAGGTGGAAAAAAATAAACAATTTATTTTGACTGAAATTACTAAAGAAGAAGAAAAGTTTCGACATACCTTAGAAAAAGGGTTTAAAATTTTAGAAACTAAATTAAAAAATTCTGATTTAAAGATTTTTTCCGTCGCTGAAGCTTTTGATTTGTATCAATCTTATGGTTTTCCAATTGAGTTAACTGAAGAATTATTAAAAGAAAAAGGGTTAGAGGTTGATGTGATTGGATTTAACGAAGAAATGAAAAAGCATCAAGAACTTTCCCGAGCCGGTGCCGAACAAAAATTTAAAGGAGGTTTAGCTGACACTGGAGAAATGTCTACTAAATATCACACCGCTACTCATCTTTTGCATGCCGCCTTGCGGGAGGTTTTGGGTGATCATGTGGCACAAAAGGGCAGTAATATCACTGCTGAACGTTTACGATTTGATTTTTGTCATCCATCTAAAATGACAGACGAAGAAAAAAAGAGAGTTGAAGATTTGGTTAATATGGCTATTGTTAAAGATTATAAAGTTACCTTTGAAGAAATGACTGTTCCGGAAGCTAAGTCTAGCGGGGCTATTGGTTTATTTGAAGAAAAATACGGTAATAAAGTAAAGGTTTATTCTGTGGGCGATTCGACCTTACATCCACATGCGGATCCTAATTCGCCAACTTTTAGTAAAGAGATTTGTGGCGGTCCTCATGTGGAGCACACTGGCTTGTTGGGTAAATTTAAAATTATCAAAGAAGAAGCCTCTTCGTCAGGAGTTAGAAGGATTAAGGCAATTTTGGAATAAACTAAATGAATAAAAAATTTTTCAAAAAACATAAATCAGTTTTGATTACAGTTTTAGTTTATTTAATTTTGGGCCTAGCTCTTTATTCGTCAGTCCTAAATTCTTTTTTTGTTTCTGATGACTTTGATTGGTTGTCACGAGCTAAATTTACCCCTCATACGTTCAGCGATTATTTTTTAAAGAATTGTAATGGTGGTACTGTTGGAGGAGTTTTTCGTCCTTTGACCCAATTATCTTATTTAGTCGATTTTTCTATTGCTGGGCTTAGTCCGTGGTTTTTTCATTTAACCAATATTTTGTTTTTTATTGGAACAGCTTTAATAATTTATTGGTTAATTTTTTTAATTAGTCAAAAACATTGGTTAGCTTTTTGGTCGGGCCTATTTTTTTTAGTATTACCTAATCACCCCGAAGCTGTAACCTGGATTTCCGGGCGCGGTGATGTATTAGCGGCCTTTTTTTACATTTTGTCTTTAGTTGGTTATGTTAAATTTAGACAAAAAAATAAATGGTTGTGGCTAGCGATGGCTGTGTTTAGTTTTTTTCTGTCCACCTTATCAAAAGAAATGGGTATGAGTTTACCTGGTGTCTTATTAGTTTATGAAATCTTATTTATTGGTGATTCGAAAAAAAATGGTTGGCGTGGAGTTTTAAAAAGAATTCTTTATTTAGTACCTTTTGTTGCTATTTTGGCTCTCTATTTGTTTTTACGTTGGAATTCTACTCATATTTTAGCTGGTTTTTACGCTAGTGCTGATTTAAAACCCAGTCCAGCTCATTTGATTCGAACCCTTTTTCTTATAATTGATAGTAATTTTATTGACGGTTATAATCGTTCTCTGTTGGCTAATTTCTTAATGCGTTGGCCAGTTTTTTTATGTTTAGTTGGTTCGGGGTTTTTAATTGTTGGTTTGATTTTAAAGAAATACCGACAAGAAAAAATTGCTCTTTTGGGCCTGATTATTTTATTAATTGGCGCCTTGCCAGTTTTGCCCTTGTCTTTTATTTTAAATACCAGCGAAGGGGAAAGATTCGCTTATCTTCCTTCCATGGGTTTGGCTATAATTTTAGGTTGGTTGTCTTATAAAATTATTACTTGGCCCAAAACTAAATATCTTCAATTTTTTCCGCCCTTGATTTTAATGTTATTTTTATCTAGTTCCTTAATTCAAAAAAATTGGCGCTGGCAAGAAGCAGGATCACTAAGTCATAATTTGATTTTTGATTTTGGACAAAAAGTTGATTTGCAAAAAAAACAAGGGATTGTTATTCTGACTTTGCCTGACAATGTTTATGGTGCACAAGTTTTAAGAAACGGTTGGTTTGCCGCTCTTAAATTATATTATCCAACTTATATTCCTAACTTGTTAGTTGCTCGTCCTCGTTTACTGGTTACTGACACCGGACGAGCAGTCTGGCTGGCAAAAAATGACAGTTTTGTTGCCAAAGGAACAGAAAAAATATTTTATGGTGCATCTCAATTAGAATCCTTGGATTATATTATGCAAATCGGTGGATACGATAAAACCATTTCCAGTGGAGATTCTTTAGAAATTATTTTTACACCAACGTTTTTAAAACAAATGGAAACTAATACAATTATTTATTTGGCGCCTTTAGGCGATTCGTTTAAGGTTTTAAACCTAAAAGAAGGTAAAAAATAGCTTAAAAATAAGCCTGTGAATAAAATTTAAGCTAAACTGTTGACAATCTTTTAAGCTTCGTGTATACTACATTTAAGTTTTTTAAAAGAGCATAATTAGCCTTATATAAGCGAAAATTGAGTTTTTGGTCTTCGCTAAAATAAATTTGCTTCTAGATTCATACCTAGAAATTATGGTAGAAAATCAACCCAATGAAATTGCCTCATCCAAAGATGTCTTGGAATTGCGGGGCAGAATTGAAGAACTTTTGCCTTCTGCTAAATTTAAAATAAAATTGGATGATGGTCATGTCATTATTGGTTATCTCGCTGGTAAAATGAGAATGAATAAAATTCATCTTTTACCAGGTGATTTCGTTAAAGTTGAAATGACTCCATACGATTTAACAAAAGGCAGAATAGTTTACAGATTTTAAAAAATTCGTTTTATTCGTAAAAAACAGCGGAAGAAAACCGTTGTATAATTTTTTTATCTTTATTATGAAAGTCCGTGCATCAGTAAAACCAATTTGCAAAGATTGTCAGGTCTTAAGACGCAAGAGACGAGTTGTTGTAATTTGTAAAAACCCTAAACATAAACAAAAACAAGGATAACTATTATGATTAGAATTTCCGGCGTTACATTGCCACCCAACAAAAAAATTTATATTTCTCTGTCCTACCTTTATGGAATCGGACAGACCTTAGCTAAGAAAATTTTAGCTGATTTGAAAATTGATCCAGATACTAGAACTAAAGATTTAAAAGAAGAAGAAGCTAATAAAATTCGCGAAAAAGTAGAAAAGAATTATCGCGTCGAAGGCGATTTGCGTCGCGAGATTTTATCCAATATTAAACGTTTGAAAGAAATTGGTTCTTACCGAGGTTCCCGTCATCACAAGGGTTTACCAGCCAGAGGACAAAGAACTAAAACTAATTCCCGCACTGTCAGAGGTAACACCAGACGTACTATGGGTTCTGGAAAACGAAAATCCGCTGATAAAACCTAATTAATATTTATTTAATTTTTTAAACACTTGAATTGTTAATTATAACTATGTCCGATGAGCTAAAAACAACCCAGACTACTGAAACAGCTGGTGCTGAAAAAAAGAAGGGCACTAAAAAAGCCGTTACTAAGCCTAAGAGCCGCAAAAAAAAGGCGACTAAAGAAGTGACTTTAGGTCGTGCTTATATTCACGCTACTTATAATAATACTATTGTTACTATTACCGATAATCATGGTAACGCTTTGGGTTGGTCTTCAGCTGGACATATGGGTTTTAAAGGTCCTAAAAAAGCTACCCCTTACGCCGCTTCGATGGTTGTAAAGGAATTAGTTGAAAAAATTGAACCTTATAATGTAAAAGAGGTGAGTGTTTTTGTTAAAGGCATTGGCGCTGGTCGCGATGGTGCTATCAGAGCTTTATACACCAACAATCTTAATGTTACTAGCATCAAGGATATCACCCCAATACCTCATAATGGTTGCCGTCCACCTAAAGTTAGAAGAGTTTAATTTATTAAATTATGGCTACTACTCAAAAGAAAATCGATAATTCCATTTGCAGTCAATGTCGTCGAGCTGGCGAAAAGCTTTTTCTTAAAGGAGAAAAATGTTTTTCTCCTAATTGTTTAATTGTTAAACGTAATTATGCTCCTGGACAGCATGGCAACGCCAAGGCGCCTCGTCGTTCTACTTCTTACGGCTCACAGTTAAGAGAAAAACAAAAAGCAAAACAAATTTACGGTTTACGCGAAAGACAATTCAGCAATTATGTTGAAGAGGCTACTAGAAAGAAGGGTGTGGTAACTGCTGATGTTTTGTTAAAATTTTTGGAAACTAGATTAGACAATGTGGTTTTTCGTTTAGGTTTTGCCAAGTCTCGTGCTGCGGCTAGGCAATTAGTTTCTCATAAGCATGTTTTGGTTAATGGCAAAAAAGTTAACATCGCTTCATTTCAAGTTAAATTAAATCAAGTTATTTCTATAGAACCCAAGTTTGTAGAAAAGAGCAAATTGATGGAAAATATTTTTACTAATTTATCTAAAAAGGAAATTCCAACTTGGTTATCTTTAGATATTGATGCTGCTACTAAAAAACTCGGCGGTAAAGTTTTAGGTTTGCCTAAATTGGCTGATATGACCTTGGAATTTGATCCTAAAAAAATTATTGAATTTTATTCACGCTAATTTAATTTTAATTTATCAACAAAGCTGGGTTTTCCGGCTTTGTCATCTCATCCCTATAAATTATGGAAAAATTTCTTCTACCATCAACATTTAAAGTGGAAGAGCTGGATAAACCTAATGCGGCTAGAGTTATTATCGAACCCTGTTTTCATGGTTATGGGACAACTTTAGGCAATGCCTTGCGTCGTGTTTTACTATCTTCTTTACCTGGCGCTGCTGTTACCGCTGTTAAAATTAAGGGTGCTTCTCATGAGTTTACTACCTTAGAACATGTTCAGGAAGATATTGTTGAATTAATTTTAAACTTAAAACAATTAAGATTAAGAGTTTTTTCTCCAGAAGAAGTTAAACTTACTTTGAGTGCTAAGGGCGAAGGAGAAGTTACCGCTGCCCAAATTGAGACTACTTCTGATGTTGAAATTGTTAATTCTGATTTACATTTAGCTACTTTAACTCATAAAGATGCTAAATTAGAAATGGAAATTTTTGTTTCCGAAGGTCGTGGATATGTTCCAGTTGAAGAAAAAGAAAAAAATAAATTAGAGTTAGGAACCATTGCGATTGATTCTATTTTTAATCCAGTGTTGCACGTTGGATATAAAGTAGATTTTGTTCGCGTTGGTGAGATTACTAATTTTGAAAGATTAACTTTGGATATTGAAACAGACGGCACGATGACCCCGATCAGTGCTTTTATGCAAGGTACCCAAATTTTACAAGATCACATTAATTTAATTTTGGAGGGTTTCGGCGGAGCAGAAAAAGAAGTAATTACTATGCCAGAAATTGAAGAAAAAGCTGAAGAAGTAGAAAACGAAGAAGCAGAAGAAGAGACCGAAGAAGAAGCTAAGCCAAAAAAGAAAGCAAAGAAAACCACTACCAAGAAAAAGAAGTAATTTTTATGCGTCATCAAAAGAAAAAAGTCATTTTAGACAGAAAGAAGGCACCTCGTGTTGCTTTACTTAAAAATTTAGCAGCGAGTGTTGTTTTGTACGAAAAAGTTAAAACTACCAAAGCTAAAGCTAAGGCTGTGCAACCTTTAGTTGAAAAAATGATCACTGTCGGCAAACAAGACACTTTAGCAGCTCGTCGAGAATTATTATCTTTTTTCCACACAGAAAATCCAGTTAAGAAAATCATGGAAGATTTGGGCAAAAGATATGCTGGACGCAAGGGTGGTTATACTAGAATCATTAAATTAGGAAATCGCGCCGGAGATGCCGCCGAAATGGTTTCGATTGAATTAGTTTAATTTTAGAGATTATGAAAGAAATATATAAAAGAGCAACCCACACTATTGATGCCACCGACCAAATTTTGGGACGTTTGGCTACTTTAGTGGCTACTTTATTGCAGGGGAAAAATAAACCCGATTACATTCCTAATGTTGATTCTGGGGATATTGTAATTATTAAGAATGCTTCTAAGATAAGGGTAACTGGCAATAAGTATTCCGATAAAATTTATAAACACCACAGCAATTATCCAGGTGGTTTAAAAGAAAGAGCTTTTAAAGATGTTTTAGCTAAAGACGCTAGTGAAATTATTCGTTTAGCTGTCAGCAGAATGTTGCCCAAAAACAAATTAAAAGATAAGCGTTTAAAGCGTTTAAAAATAGAGAAGTAATTTTATGGTAACTAAAGAAAAGACAACAACTAAAAAAGTCGCCGCTAAGACTAAAGTGGTTAAGAAGGTTGAAAAAGTGGAAAAGCCAGTTAAAGAAGTGGCTGTTCCTAAAGTAGAAAAAAAAGTCGGCCGTGAAGGTAGGTATATTTATGCCATTGGACGAAGAAAATCCGCTAAAGCCCAGGTTAGACTTATGGAAACCGGCAAGGGCGAGGTTACTATTAATGGTAAAAAATTAAAAGATTTTTTTAATCATTTTATTTTGCAAGAAAAGGTTTTAGCTGCTTTAAAAGCCGTGCAGGAAGAAGGTATTCATGATGTTAAAATAAATGTTATTGGTGGTGGTTCTATTGGTCAAGCCGATGCTATACGTTTGGGCATTGCTAGAGCTTTGGTTAAATGGAATGAAGAGTTCAAACCAGTTTTGAAAAAAAGCGGTTTTATGACTCGTGATCCACGCGTTAAAGAAAGAAAGAAATTCGGTTTAAAGAAAGCTCGTCGCGCCCCACAATGGAGCAAGCGTTAATTCTCAAAAACAGCCTTATTCAAAGGCTGTTTTTAATATTTTGCTTGAGTTTTAAAAAGTGTTATAATATAGTAGTAGTTTTTTAAAATTGTCATTCTTTATCTGGATGGCAATTATTTTATAATGAATATGCAGGTACTTTTATTAACAGAATTATCTGGTATTGGTCATAAGGGGGAAGTTAAAGAGGTGGCCGAGGGTTTTGCTCGGAATTTTTTGTTTCCTCAAAAAAAAGCAGTTTTTGCTAGTTCGGAAAATTTAAAATCTTGGCAAGCAGAAAAAAATAAAAAAATAAAATCAGAGCAAAAACATCAAGAGGAATTGATTAAATTGGCCCATCGTTTACAAGGAGTTAATTTAGAATTCAATGAAAAAGTTGATAATAAAGGACAGCTGTTTGGTGGAATATCTTCTGCGCATATTGTATCTGCTTTGGCTCAAAAAGGTTTGAAGGTAGAAAAAAATCAAATAATTTTAGAAAGAGCTTATAAACAAATTGGTAAGTATTTAGTTAAAATAAAGTTGGCTCAGGGTGCAGAGGCCGAGATTAAAATTATTATCAATAAAAAATAAATAAATTTTTAATTTACTTATGACGCGTTACATTTTTGTTATTGGTGGGGTAATGTCTGGGGTGGGTAAAGGAACAGCTAGTGCTTCAATTGGTAAAATTTTGCAAAGCAAAGGTTATACTGTTACCGCTATTAAAATTGATCCTTATATCAATTTAGATGCTGGCACCATGAATCCAACAGAACACGGCGAAGTTTTTGTGACTGTTGATGGTGATGAAACCGACCAAGACATTGGTAATTATGAAAGATTTTTAGACACCAATATCACCTCTGTTAATTACATGACTACTGGACGCGTCTATAAAACTGTAATTGAGCGAGAAAGAAATCTAGAGTACGGCGGCCGCTGTGTTGAGGTTGTGCCCCATGTTCCAGAAGAAGTAATTAGAAGAATTAAAACTGCGGGGCAAGAAGCTCACGCCGATTTTGTTTTAATAGAAATTGGTGGCACAGTTGGAGAGTATCAAAACGTTTTGTTTTTAGAAGCGGCTCGTATGATGAAGATTGAATCGCCTAAAAATGTCCTGTTCTTTTTAGTTAGTTTTTTGCCAATCCCTTCTAAAATTGGCGAAATGAAGACCAAGCCCACTCAATATGCGGTGCGTACCCTCAATTCTTCTGGTATCCAGCCGGATTTTATTCTTTGTCGCGCTGAAAGACCCTTAGATGAGCCACGAAAGAGAAAATTAGCAATGTTTTGTAATGTTCAAGAAGGAGATGTTATTTCTGCGCCAGATGCCGATTATGTTTATGAAGTGCCAATTAATTTTGAAAATGATGATTTGGGTAATAAGATTTTAAAAAAGTTTCATTTGCGTCCAGTTAATAAAGATTTAAAAAATTGGCGAGCCTTAGTTCATTTAATAAAAACTGTTAAAAAAGAAGTTCATATTGCCGTAGTGGGAAAATATTTTTCTACCGGTGAATATGTTTTGGCTGATTCTTATATTTCAGTCATTGAAGCTATTAAACACGCTTCTTGGGCCAATAAAGTAAAACCGATGTTAACTTGGATAAACTCTGAAGATTATGAAAAAAACCCTGCTAAATTAAAAGACTTGTCTAAATTTGATGGTTTGGTGGTTCCAGGTGGTTTTGGAAGTCGGGGAGTAGAAGGCATAATCAAAGCCATTGGTTATGCCAGAACCCATCATTTACCTTTTTTAGGTTTATGTTATGGCATGCAGTTGGCTACAATAGAATTTGCTAGAACTGTTTGTGGTTTAAAAGATGCCCACACAACCGAATCAAATCCTAAAACTAAGCACCCAGTTATTCATATTATGCCCGAGCAGTTAAAAGAGTTAGCTAAAAAACATTATGGTGGTAGTATGCGTTTAGGAGCTTATGATTGCTGGTTAAAAAAAGGCAGTTTGGCTCGAGTGGCTTATAAACAAAATTTAATTTCGGAACGCCACCGCCATCGTTACGAATTTAATAATGATTATAGAGAGTTGTTACAGAATAAGGGTTTAGTTTTATCTGGCATTAACCCTCAAAAAGATTTAGTTGAAATTATTGAATTATCTAAATCCAAGCATCCTTGGTTTGTGGGGGTACAATTTCATCCCGAATTTCAGTCTCGTCCTTTGCGACCTCATCCTTTATTTAAAGAATTTATTAAAGCTTCTCTTAAAAAGTAAAATAAAAAACAGGCTTTTTGCAAGAGCCTGTTTTTTATTTTTTAAGCTAAAACATTGATGAACTTTCTTTCTTTTAAACTGCCATCAAACTTTTTAACCTTACGGCGATTAAATTTGACCTTACCAGCAATTCCAGCATAAAGAGTGTCGTCTCCACCTTTTTTGACGTTTTGACCAGGGAAAAACTTAGTGCCTCTTTGGCGAACCAAAATTTCACCGGCTTTAACAGTTTCTCCTCCAAAGGCTTTTATGCCCAGTCTTTTTGATTGTGAATCGCGGCCTAACGAAGTTGAGGAACCAGCTTTTTTATGTGCCATAGTTAAGATTTGCGGGCGTAAAGGCCCAAAAATGATGTTAAAATTAAGGTAAATATAGTATAAATCAATTCTTGCCTTATGTCAAGTGCTGTGGTAAAATGACTTCATTATGGATCGAATTTCCCTAAAATTATTTATTAAGGATAAAATAATCTTAATTTTGATCTCCCTTAATTTATTGGCTGTTTTAAGTTTATTTTTTTATCTTTTTTTCTCTTTTAAAAACTTTAGCTCTCCCACGGTTTTTTTGCATTACACGGTTCATTTAGGGGTTGACTTAATTGGCACCAAAGCCCAAATCTATTCTTTGCCTTTAGGTGGTTTTTTAGTTGTTTTATTTAATTCTTTTTTATCTTATTTATTATATCTTAATCAAAAAGATTTATCGCGTTTAATGATGTTTGTTACCCTAATTATTCAATTTTTGCTTTGGATTTCCGGTATCTTTTTGGTTTTTATAAATGTTTAAAATATGTTACAAGAGGTTATTGTTGTTTTAATTTTGGCTTTTTTAGGTTGGATTATTGCTTTTATTTGGTCTCCTTTTTTGATTAAACTTTTAACTCGTTATAAGTGTTACAAAAAACAAGTCAGAACCGAGGCACCCGATGGATCAGGTACTCCTATTTTTGCCTCTCTTCACAAAAATAAGGAAACTGCCACTCCACGCATGGCCGGGGTTTTGTTTTGGGTCACCACTGGTTTTTTAGCCCTGTTATTTGTTATTTTAGCTCACTGGCAACCTGATTTTTTTGCCAAATTTGATTTTGTCAGTCGTTCGCAAACTTGGATTCCTTTATTTACTTTGATTGCTGCCTCGGTTTTAGGTTTTGTCGATGATTGCTTGGTGGTTAGAGGTTCAGGACGTATCAATAAAGGTGGAGGATTAAAATTTCGCCATCGTTTATTAGTAGTGTTTTTAATTAGTTTGGTGGGAGCTTATTGGTTTTATTTTAAATTAGGTTGGGACACAATTCATGTGCCTTTTTATGGCGATTGGAATTTAGGATTTTTTTATGTCATTTTGTTTATCATAACAATGATCGGGTTATTTAGTGGTAGTGTGATTGATGGGATTGATGGTCTAGCTGGTGGAGTTTTTGCCATTATTTTTACAATTTATTGTATTATTGCTTTTGCTCGTGGTCAATACGATTTATCAGCCTTCTGTGGTATCCTTAGTGGAACCCTGTTGGCCTTTTTGTGGTTTAATATTCCACCAGCCAAATTTTACATGGGGGAGACGGGTATTTTAGGTTTAACTACTACCTTAGCTGTGGTATCTTTCTTAACTAATACCGTTTTATTATTGCCTTTTTTCGCTCTTATTTTATTTGCAGAAATTTTTTCCGTAGTTTTACAGATGTGGTCCAAAAAATATCGTCATAAGAAAATTTTTTTGGTCGCGCCGATTCATCACCACTTTGAAGCCAAGGGCTGGCCGGCTTATCAAGTTACGATGCGTTTTTGGTTAATCGCCGGTGCATCTTCTCTTATTGGTTTGATTTTATTTTTAATTGATAAAGTCTAGTTTAGTTATGACTGCGCATAAAAGCGATTTTTACTTTATTGGCGGAGTGTTTGTTCTGTTAATTTTTGGTTTGTTGATGCTTTTTTCCGCCTCGTCTCCGGAATCTTATAACATTTTTAATAACCCTTATTACTTTATTAAACAACAAATTTTGCAGGGGGTTATTCCCGGCTTAATTTTGTTTTTTGTTTTTAGCAAGATAGATTTTAATTGGTGGCAAAAAATCGCCAAACCATTTTTTGCTTTTAGTTTACTTTTGTTGATTTTAGTTTTAATTCCCGGAGTGGGGGGAGATTTTGGCACGGCTCGTTCCTGGTTTTCTATTTTTGGTCACTCTTTTCAACCTTCGGAGTTGACTAAATTGGCTTTAGTAATTTTTTTAGCAGCCTGGTTAGCAAAAATTGATAAAGAAGAATTTAATGATTGGCAAAAAACTCTTTTGCCTTTTTTATTAGTTTTAGGAGCAGTGGGTTTTTTGTTGGTTAAACAGCCCGACTTGGGAACCTTTTCAGTTCTGTATCTTATCTGTATTGTGATTTATTTTTTGGCTGGTGGGAAAATATTGCATTTAGCGGGAATTTTATTAGCCAGTGCTGGAGGGTTTATAGGATTGATTTGCATGAGTAGTTATCGCGCCAAACGCATTTTAGCTTTTTTAAATCCCGATCAGGATGCTTTAGGAATTTCTTATCATATTAATCAGGCCTTGCTCGCGATTGGTTCGGGTGGTTTTTTGGGTTTGGGGTGGGGGCATTCGCGTCAAAAATTTCAATATTTGCCAGAAGTGAGTGCGGATTCTATTTTTGCAATTATCGGAGAAGAATTGGGTTTTTTAATCTGCGTGTTTTTTCTAGCGCTGTTGGTTTTTATTTTTTGGCGCGGTTTAAAAATCGCCCAAAAAGCCCCTAATAAATTTGGTCAATTATTAACGGCTGGTATTGTGACTTGGTTTATCGGACAATCTTTTTTAAATATTGGTGCGATGGTTGGTCTTTTACCGCTTACCGGAGTACCCTTGCCTTTAGTTTCTCACGGTGGCACGGCCATGGTAATTATGCTGGCTGCTTTTGGAATTGTGGTAAGTGTTTCTAAACAAACTAAGAATTAATATGGTAGAGGAAGTTTTGAAAAAAAAACGAGTGTTATTTTCCGGCGGCGGTACTTTGGGCCCAGTAATGCCACTGATTGCTGTTTATCAAGAATTAAAAAAACAGTTTCCTAATCAGTATGAATTTTTGTGGGTAGGAGTAAAAGGTGGTCCGGAAAAAACCGTAGTGGAAAAATATGGGCTATCGTTTATTGGTTTGTCCGAAGCTAAATTGCGTCGCTATTTTAGTTGGAGAAATTTTTTAGATTCATTTCATTTTGTTCAGGCCTTGTTTCAAAGTTGGCAAGTGATTAAAAAATGGCAGCCTGATATTTTGATTTCCGCCGGCGGTTTTGTCAGTGTTCCTTTACATTTAATAGCGCATTGGCAAAAAAAAATTACGCTTGTTCACCAAGAGGATGCGGAAGTAGGTTTGGCAAATAAAATAATGTCCCGTTTTGCCGACCATATTACAGTTTCTTTAGAACGTAATTTAGCAGATTTTCCTTCGGCTAAAACTTTGTGGTTAGGCAACCCGGTACGCGAGGGAATTTTTTTGGGTCGACGGGAAGAGGCGATTAAGAATTTTTTATTAGATCCAGAAATCCCGACGGTCTTAATTTTGGGTGGGGGGACTGGGGCGTTGGCGTTGAATAAAATAATTATTGGTAATTTGGAAGAGTTGGTTAAAAAGTGTCAAATAATTCATATGCTGGGAGCTGGCAAGGATTTGGCCGTGCCAGTCTTAAAAGGTGGACGAGTGGATATCTTGATTAAAGAAAGATATCACCCGGTAAAATTTTTAGACGAAAAAACTTTAGCCGATGCTTATGCAGCCAGTGAGGTAGTGGTAACTCGAGCTGGTTTTTCCACCTTGTCGGAATTAGCCGTGTTAGGCAAGCCATTTGTGGCTGTACCTTTGCCAGGTCATCAAGAATTGAATGCTAGGATCTTTTGGTCTAAAGCCCAGACTCCGGTTTTTTTTAGTGGTCAAGAACCAGTTAGTAAATTGATTAAACAGATTGTCAATTTAGTTGGTAGTCCAGAAGATCGGCTATATCTTTCTCATTATTTAAAAAAGATTATGCCGATAGACGCTAGAGAGAAAATGGCTTTTTTGATTAATGAAATAATGAAGCAGATAAAATAAAAAAGATTAAACCAAAAAACACTTCATTTTTATGAAGTGTTTTTTGGTGAAAGGGCTGGAGGCTAACCAAGCGTACCATTGTAACTTGTATACAAAAACAACCCCATTTTTAATGGAGTAATTTTTGGTGACCCGGCTGGGGATCGAACCCAGGACCATCAGCTTAAAAGGCTGTTGCTCTACCAGCTGAGCTACCGGGCCATAATGGATTTTATTCTAAGTATTCTTTCAATATTGTAATGTATATGACCAATAATCATTCGTGGGCCGTGGATAAAATTATAAAAGTTTCAATCAATAGCATACACCTCTTGACAAAACCTGTCAAATGTGCTATACTAATTTGTTCTGGTCCGAAATAGATCAAACCCTTTAAACAAGGTTGTTCCTTAAATAAGGCGGGAAGTTTCGTCCTGCCGGTAAAGATGACTTAGCTAAGCCGTTTTTACCGGTTGGGCGGGAGGGTTCCTGCTCAAAGCTATTAGGGAAGGCCCCCTTGGGGCCATTTTGGAGGTACTGGAAATGGACATGATTAACAAGTTTTTCTCGAATCTCGCGGAAATGCTCGACAGCGAAATCGACGCGGCCGTGGCCGCCGTCGAGGTCGAGGGGATCTTGGCCAAGGCGCGTTTCCGCGCGGCGGTCAAGAAGGCCGGAAACGAATTCCGGCGCCTGAAAATGGCGCTGGGTCTTGATGCGGACTCGGTAGCTCTGAAGATCGAAACGGTCGGACTCCTGTCCGACTCGGAAATCGTTCAGAAGTTCTTTTCTCTCACGGAAGATGACCAGTCCGACCTCGTGGTCGGGCTGGAAGAAATGGGAACGCGTGGCCCGAGGATTCTCGAACTGATCCAGGCCAAGATCGACAGTGACGCGGCCGAAGCCAAGGCCGACGCCGAAGCCAAGGCCGACGCCGAAGCCAAGGCCGAAGCGGCCCGGATCCGCGCCTACGAACTGGCGCACCCGGAAGTTCTCGTCGGCGCCGGGATTCCGGTCGACGATGCTGTCGCCCTGTCCTTTATCCAGACGCAGCCGAACGGGTACTTTCAGCGCGTTTCCGATGTCAAGGCGCTGGAAAAGGACATCGACGGTGCTGTTTTCGTGAAGTCGATGTTCACCGGGAAGATGATCCCGGCGACGGAGGCAAAAGTCCTCCGCCTCTGTTTCGTCTGTGAGGAGGTGGTGGCCAACCGCCTCAGGAAGCTGCTCGGCAAGGCCGAAAGGTTCCATCACTGGGATGAAACCCAGAGGTGGCTCGCCGAACGCGAAGCCGAGGCCGCTCAGCGGCAGGCGGCGCAGGACGCGCTGATCGCTGAAGTGACCACGATCCTGTCCGAATCTGCGGCGTACGCCGACGGATCGCAGGTCTGGGATCATGTGTCCCTGGCTCGCGCCATGGACAGGTTCCTGAACGCCAAGGCCGAAGCTGGCCAGACCGTGGAAGGCTGGCAGGAACGGATCACGGCCCAGGTGTACGAGGAGTACACCGAAAAGGCCAGGTTCGCCTATGTTGGGAGGCTGCGTGAGCAGTTCTCCGCCGTCGGTTCCGCCGACCTGGACAATTTCATCGCCGAAGCCCAGGCCGCTGTTGCGGAAGCCAAGGCCGCTGGCGAATCTGAATTGGTTCGCAGGGCGGTAATCGCCCAGCTCCGCTGCGCGCTGACACACAAGGACTGGCTGGCGGCCCATCCGCCGCGCCAGATCCAGCAGCAGAAGACCTTCGACTCCGCCGCCCGTCCGGTCATCCGCCACACGGGCAAGACCGAACGGACGCGGGCCAAGATGGATCCGGCCGCTGTCGAACAGGCGAAGGCGGCCAAGCGGGAGGCGGATCGCGCCTTCCGCGAGGCCCACAAGGGCAAGGGCGGTGGCGGCGACACTCGTCGCGGCCAGCCCCAGCCCAAGAAGGGAAAGAACGCGGCGTAATCCGTTCTGCTCCACGATCCCCAGTGCTAATCTCTAATAACCCCACCATGATCTCGCAACGAGATCAACCGGCAATCTGAAAGTCAGCCAACGCTGATCGTAAGATTGCCGGTTTTTTTTATTTATGTTAAAATTAAGTATAATTAAGCTCATAATTTTAATTAAAATTACATGAACGTCAACAAAAAATACATTCAAAAATTACAGTCAGTTTTTAGTGTGTGGGAAAAGTCCCGTCGTGAGGTTCAAGATCTTTCCGCCAATGCTTTGCAAAAATCTAAGCAAGCAATTTTTTCTTTTCATCGCAATGATTGGAAAGCCGGTGAAGAGTTGTTAAAACAGGCCTTGGTGGGTATTAGTCAGGCGCAAAAAATGCAAGCTAAAAGTATTGCCGCTGACGACGAAGGTATTTTAAAAGCAGCGATGGAAGAATACTCCGAAGCGGATTTGTATCGTCAATTTTTATATCAAGAAACCATTGGTCCAATTAAGGGTTTGGAAGTTTCTCCAGAAACTTATATGGGCGGTTTGAGTGATGCGATAGGAGAGATTCAGCGTTATGCTTTAAAACAAGCCACCGAAAGAAATTGGGTGGAATTAAAACGCGCAGCAACCGTAACCGAAGATTTAATGGCAGCTTTGGTGCAGTTTAATTTTACCGGCTATTTGCGCACCAAATTTGATCAAGCTAAAAACGCTCGTCGCAAAATAGAAGAAATTGCCTACGAAGTTAGTTTGCGAAAATAACTTTATTTTTTGGTTCTTAAAAATATGTCCGTTTCGGTAATCGTTCCGGCTCACAATGAACAAAAAACCATTTATAATTTAGTACGGGCGTTAAAACGTTCGGACTTGTTTGATCAAGTAATTGTTGTGAATGATGGTTCTAAAGATCGCACGGCTTTTTTAGCTAAGCAAGCTGGAGCGACTGTAATTAACTTGCCTAAAAATTTAGGTAAAGGTGAGGCTCTGGCGGTAGGAGTTAGAGAAACAACTGATAAGATTTTGTTATTTTTTGATGCCGATTTATTAAATGTCAGAAAAAAACATTTGCAAGATTTAATTTCTCCGGTGGAAAAAGGGGAGGCAGAAATGGTGATTGGGATTCAGCCCAAGTATAAAGATTTTTACGCTTTGAATGAAAAAATTCCTAAAATCAGTGGTCAACGCGCTTTAAAAAGAGAAATTTTTGAGTCTATTGCCCCAGATTTATTAACCGGCTATCAAGTAGAAGAAGCTTTAAATGATTATTGTCTTACTAATAATTTGCGAGTCAAAACAGTTCTCTTGCTAGGCTTAAATCATTTGCCAAAAATGTTAAAAACTAATTTTTTTGTAGGTTTGGGTGGGTATATTAAAATGGATTGGCAATTGGTGCGGATTTTTGTTTGGGTGAGATTATTGCGAATTATAAGATTTTTTAAAAAATAATTTTGTGAAAAGTTTAATCAAAAAATTTATTCCTCGGTCGGCTATTAGTTGGTATCATTTATTTTTAGCCAAACTGGCGGCGTGGTGGTTTGGTTATCCTTCTCGTCGTTTAGTAGTAGTGGGGGTGACGGGAACTGGTGGTAAATCCAGCACAGTTTACTTGTTGGCTAAATTATTAGAAGCAGCCGGAAAAAAAGTTGGCGTTACTTCCACAGTTTTTTTTAAAGTTGGAGAGTGGGAAAAATTAAATGATAAAAAAATGACCATGCTCGGCCGTTTTCAAACCCAAAAAATGCTGAGTCGGATGGTTAAGGCCGGTTGTGAAATCGCCCTTATTGAAACTACTTCCCAAGGTATAGAACAATTTCGTCATATAGATATTGATTACGACGTGGTGGTTTTAACTAATTTATATCCCGAACACTTAGAAGCGCACGGCGGTTTTGCCAATTATCAAAAAGCCAAGGGAAAATTATTTGCCGCTTTAGCTACAACTTATAAAAAATCTTTTGCTCCACCCAAAACTATTATTGTTAATGGTGATGATGAACAAGCTGAGTATTTTTTATCTTTTCCAGCTGATAAAAAAGTGGTCTTTGGTTTAAAACCCAACTCTTTTGTTGTTGACGAGCAAATTAAAGCCTTTAATTATTTAAGCGCGGGACAAAATATTTCCTTTAAAATTGAGGATCAAGATTTTTCTTTATCTTTAATGGGCGAGTTAAATATTTATAACTCTCTTTGCGCCGTTACTATTACTAAGGTTTTGGGTTTGGGTTGGCAGAAAATTAAGCTAGCGGCGGGAGCGATGAAAAATATCCCCGGCCGACAAGAATTTATTGAAGCAGGACAAAATTTTAAAGTAATGGTGGATTATGCTTTTGAACCTAAAGCGATGACAGCTCTTTATGAAACAATCAAACAAATTCCTCATCAAAGAATAATCCATGTGTTAGGTGGAACTGGTGGTGGGCGAGATGTGGCGCGGCGACCGATTTTGGGAGAAATTGCGGGGCAGCAAGCCTCTGTGGTTATTGTTACTAATGAAGACCCTTATGATGATGACCCTTTAATGATTATAAATCAAGTAGCGGACGGGGCGATTAGAAAGGGAAAGCAAGAAGGCCAAGATTTGTGGAAAATTTTAGACCGGCGAGAGGCGATTGCTAAAGCCATTGCTTTATCCCAGCCCGAAGATTTAATTTTAGTTACAGGCAAAGGTTCGGAACAAGCTATTTGTGTTAAAAATGGGCAAAAAATTCCTTGGGATGATCGGCAAGTGGCTAAAGAAGAAATTTTAAAAGCACTGAAATAAATTATGTCAATTTTATTGCATCCTCAAGAAAAAGTAGTTAGAATTTATCATCGCTACGGTTTAACTTATTTTTGGTACTGGCTGTTAGTTTTTATTTTTGTGGCCGCTCCGTTTTTCTTTATGTTTATTTTATTTTCTTGGGGTAATTGGGGGGTTGGTTTGTTTGTGGCTTCTTTGGTTATGGCTGTAATAATTTTAATTAGAACTTTATTTTTTTGGCGAACTAACTTTTTTTTAGTTACTAATGAGCGGGCTATTAAAGTCCAAAGAAAAGGAGTATTGAACAAAGTGGTAACCGATTTGAATTTTTTTAACATTCGCAGTATAACTTACAAAGTTAAAGGTGTTTTTCCAACCATTTTTCGTTATGGAAAAATAGTGATAGAAACCAACGAAGGCAAGACAATTTTTGAAGTTAATAGACTTAAAAAACCGGCCCAAATAGTTAATATTTTAGCTCAAATTCAACAAAAACAGATGCAAAATGGCGCGCGGCCGGTGGGTTTTGAGGCTATTTTACAATCAGTTAAAAATGAAACCAAAGAAAATCTGTTGAAACTTAAAGACTTGGTGGACAAACAGCTTAAAGAATTGGTATAATTGAAACTATGAAAAAAAGGTCTTTAGCAGGAAGAATTTTTCAAAGTCGTTTTTTTATAGTTGGTTTAACAGCCATTTTATTTTTATTGGTGGTTGGTTTTTTCCGTTCATTCTGGCGTGATTATCAAATTAGACAAGAAATCAAACAGATGGAAATAACTAGACAAAATTTAGAAGATAAAAAAATTAAGACTTTGGAATTGATAGAGGAAATGGAAGGGGATAATTTGGCAGAAAAAGAAGCGCGGGTAAATTTTGGATTAATTAAACCGGGGGAGCAGGTGGTTATTATAACGGAAGGCACGAAAAAAATTAATGAAACTAAAAATAAAAATGTCGAACAAAATAATAAATCAAATCTAACTTTGTGGTGGGAATATTTTTTCGCACCTAAAACTAATTAAAATTTATGGATAATCAAACAACAGAAAAGGTGGAAATCAAAAAAAATAAACCAGTTTATTTTTATGCCGGGATTGGTTTGTTAGCTGCCTTATTAATAGTTATTATTGGTATTGTCGGTATGGTTGCGTATCGCTCCGAAAAGAAATTTGCTGACGACAAATTTAGTTTGGGTGTTGCTAAGATGATTGGTTTGCCAGCTGGTTTTGTTAATGGTAATCGCATTGGTTATGTGGAATTTATTGAGGATTTACAAGCAGTTAAAGAATCATATAAAGGAGCAACAGCTGATCAAACTCCTTCTGAAAAGGAAATGCGTCAGAATGTCTGGGATATGTTAGTAAAAAATTCTGTAGTTAGAAAAGAAGCATCTAAAAATAATGTAGTGATTACTGATCAAGATG